>JAUIEP010000114.1 GCA_030428835.1 Gammaproteobacteria bacterium
CGCCGAAACTCAGCGGCTGCTGGCGAATCGACACCGGCTGCTCGATAGCCTGTGCGAGCTTGTGCGCGATACGTGTGATCTGGTCCGGGGACTTCATGTCCTCGAGCACGGCCACGAACTCATCGCCTCCGAGGCGCGCGACGAGGTCGGTCTCGCGCAGGTTGTCCTGGATGCGCTCGGCCACGGTCGTGAGCAATTTGTCGCCGGCGCCGTGACCGTGGGTGTCATTGATTTTCTTGAACCCGTTCAGGTCGATAATCAGTAGCCCGACCATGCTGGAGTGATCGGCGGCGCGCTGCAGCGCCAGCGGCATGCGCTCCTCGTAGAAGCGCCGGTTCGGCAGCAGCGTGAGCTGGTCATGGGACGACAGGTGCGCGAGTTCCGTGTTGGATTCCTTCAGGCTCTCGCGCAGCGCCTTGTTCATCTCGGCGTAGATGATCATCACGCTGACGATGGCGAAGCTGGATGCGACGTAGCCCATTGTCATGGCCACGGCGTGGTTGGCGGGCGCGATGATCTGCAGGAACTGGACACCGCTGCGCTCGGCGAACAGGATGCCCGTCCAGAACGCCAGGACCAGCGCGCCCCAGCCGAAGACAAGGGTCGTGGACCCGACAATGCCCGCGAGCACCGGCGCCATGATCATGAGGTGATATGTGGGAGACTGCGTTCCGCCGAACGCAAAGCAGGCGGCGCCGAAGTTGACCGAGATGATGGCCAGCAAGACGTTCATCGCGAGTATGCGATTGCCCCAGGTGCGCAGGATCATCATGCTGGCGAGCACGCCGGTGCCGGTGGCGAGGAACAGAAGGTGTGCGGCGACGCGCCCCTCGGGCCGCAGTGGCACGACCAGCGGCACGAAGACCGTGAGGACCAGCACGCAGGCAAACCAGAACATGCTAGTCATTACTAGAATGCGCTGCCGGTAGTGTTCCTCGTTCAGTGGAACGTACTCGGAACGGCCCGTGCACAGTTCGTACAGGCCATTCAGGCTCTTCCTGGCAAGTGCCGCCAACGAGTTCATGACTTCCGGCTTTTTGTTGTCCCCGGCGAGTAGATATAACCCATGTGGCCAAACAAATCCCGCAATTATTCCAGTTGTGGGATGTGGTTCTCTATTATTGGCCGGGGCGCTGGTGGCGGGTATTGGCGACGCGGCGCGGGTTTACTGCAGCCGCTGTAGGTCAGACCTGCTTGAGGTGGGGTTTGACGGGAATCGGCCTCCCGATGTCCTCGAGGCTGGAGAACGCGACGCCGATGCCGCGCTCCTTGGCCAGGTACATGGCCTTGTCCGCCTTTTCCTCCAACTCGTGCTGCTGGCGGCCGTCCACGGGAAAGATCGAGACACCGATGCTCGCGCTGAAATCGAGCGTTTGCTGGCGCACGGAGATCGGTTGCTCGATCGCCTGGGAGAGCTTGTGCGCGATGCGTGTAATCTGCTCCGGCGACTTCATGTCCTCCAGCACGACTATGAACTCGTCGCCCCCCAGGCGCGCCACGAGGTCGGTGTCGCGCAGGTTGTCCCTGATCCGCTCCGCGACGGTGGTCAGCAACTTGTCCCCCGCGCCGTGGCCATAGCTGTCGTTGATTTGCTTGAAGCCGTTCAGGTCGATCATCAGCATGCCGACCATGTTGCTGCGGTCAGCCCCGCGTTGCAGTGCCAGTGGTATCTGCTCCTCGTAGTGCCGCCGGTTGGGTAGCATGGTCAGCTGGTCGTGTGATGAAAGATGCACAAGCTCCTTGTTGGACACCGACAGGCTCTCGCGCAGCGACTTGTTCATTTCAGCGTAGATCACGATGATGCTGACGATCGCGACCGCCGAACCTGTCAGGGCCAGTGTGGATACAGCCGCATAGTTGGCCGGCACGATGACCTGCAGGAATTCGGTGCCGCCGCGCTGCGCCCAGAGCAGTACTATCCAGAAGAGCAGGGTACAGACACTCCAGCCGATGGCCATTGCCGTCGACCCGACAATGCTCGCCAGGGCGGGCGCCAATAACATCAACGGGTAGGTTGGTGATCGTGCGCCTCCCAGCACAAAACAGGAACCGGCCAGCGCCAGGAAACCGAGGGTCAGCATGACGTTGACGGCCAGGGTCCGGTTGCCGGTGGTGCGCAGTACCAGCATGCACGCGGTAACCAGCGTGGCCATCACGAAGAACAGGAGGTTGGCCACGAGGGCGCCCTCGGGCCGCATGTCGATGAACAGCGGGAAGAAGACGGTGGTAACGAGGACGAGCAACATCCAGCACGCGCTGATCATCACCAGGATGCGTTGCCGGTAGTGCTCCTCATCCAGTGGTACGTACTCGGTACGGCCGGTGCACAGTTCGTACAGGCCGTTGAGGCACCTTCTGGCCACCCCCACCAACGAGTGCATGGCTACTGTCTTCTCTACTAGTCCCTAGCGTCAGTTATAACCAGATTGTGTGCAAATGGCATACAATTATTCCGGGTTTGCGACCTGGTTCTCCTTTCGCAGGAAGGCCTTGGTATCCAGCATGAGTTCGCGCAGTGCGGGGTCCTCCTGGCTGGCCTCTTTCAGGCTCTGGCGGCTCACGGAACCGGCCACGTGACCCGCCACGA
Source organism: Gammaproteobacteria bacterium (assembly GCA_030428835.1). GTDB lineage: Bacteria > Pseudomonadota > Gammaproteobacteria > Pseudomonadales > Halieaceae > Marimicrobium. The sequence goes on from JAUIEP010000114.1 coordinate 2,588, forward strand.
GATCAAGCAGGACAGGGCTCATGGGAGGGTGATACTCCCAGCGCGGGGCGTCCACGAGGTTGCCCGATACCCAGTCGCCGGACCGCTCGAGGAAGAAACCGCCGCAGCTCGACAGGATGTAGTCGCCGACGCGGCCGTAGCTCACATTGGGAGTGCTGGGGTTGAAGCCGTCCGGCGGCAGCTCGTCGATGCGGCGCAGCGCCATGACCCACTCGGTTCCCGGGGGGAAGGTATCGACCGGTGGGCGGCAGTAGTCGCCGGTGCGCAGCCACACGCGCAGGGGGGAGAGTTCCTCGTCGCCGCGCAGGCGCCGGTCCACCTCGATATCCACGGAATTGCCCCGGCGCGAGACCACGGTGGCGGCGACGACCAGGTCGGTGCCCGCCTGGACGTCCACAAAGGAGCCGCCCCACAGGCACTCGCACTCGGCCGACGCGTGCGCCGCGACGAACAACAGGCTGGCGGCGAGGGCCCGGCGCAGCATCGCGTTCACTGCAGGGCGCGGGCGGCGTCCAGCGCGAAGTAGGTGAGAATGCCGTCACAGCCCGCGCGCTTGAACGACAGCAGTGACTCCAGCATCACGGCCTCGCGGTCCAGCCAGCCCTGCTCGAACGCTGCGACGTGCATCGCGTATTCGCCGCTCACCTGGTAGGCGAAGGTCGGGGCTCGCAGTTCGTCCTTCACGCGGCGGACGATGTCGAGGTAGGGCATGCCCGGCTTGACCATGATCATGTCGGCGCCTTCGGCGAGATCCAGGGCACACTCGTGCAGGGCCTCATCGGCATTGCCGGGGTCCATCTGGTAGCTGAACTTGTCGCCGCCCTTCAGGTTGGCTGCGGAGCCCACCGCGTCGCGGAATGGGCCGTAGTAGCTGGAAGCGTACTTCGCGGCGTAGGCGAGGATCAGCGCGTTGTGGTGGCCGCCGTTTTCCAGCGCACGCCGGATAGCACCGATGCGGCCGTCCATCATGTCCGACGGCGCGACCACATCCGCGCCTGCCGCGACGTGGGACACGGCCTGCTGTACCAGCACCTCGGTAGTCACATCGTTCAGCACATAGCCGGTGTCGTCGATGATGCCGTCCTGGCCATGGGTGGTGTAGGGGTCAAGCGCCACGTCCGTGATGACGCCCAGTTCCGGCAGCGCGTCCTTGAGAGTTTGTACGGTGCGTTGCACGAGACCGTCGGGGTTGTACGCCTCCTCGGCGAGCAGGCTCTTCCTGCCGGCGTCCACCACGGGGAACAGCGCCACGGCAGGTACGCCCAGGCTGTGCAGCTCACGCGCCTGGTCGACCAGCAGGTCCGCGCTCAATCGCTCGATGCCCGGCATCGAGGGAATCGGCTCGCGCTGCCCTACACCTTCCAGTACGAACACGGGAAAAATGAGGTCCGCGGGTGACAGGGAGCTCTCCCTGACCAGCGCACGGCTGAACCTGCTTGCCCGCAGGCGGCGCATACGTGTGTCGGGAAAAGCGCCGCGGGAAGTCGTGAATGTCATGCGGGATTCCTCGTTTACAGCGCGGCGAAAGCGTCGGTGGCGGCGCTGACCGTGGCGGTGATGTCCTCGTCCGAGTGAGCGCTGGACATGAACCCCGCCTCGTAGGACGCGGGCGCAAGGTAGACGCCGGCGTCCAGCATGAGATGGAAGAAGCGATTGAAAGCGGCGGTATCGCACGCCATCACCTGGGCGTAGTTCACGATTGCGGGCTCGCGCGTGAAGAAGCCGCCGAACATCGTTCCCGCGTGATTGGTGGTGAAGGGAACACCCGCGGTACTTGCAGCGGTGCGCAGTCCCTCACAGAGTGCCCGGGTGCGTGCGAAGAGCGGTTCGTAGAAGCCGTCGGCCGATATGATGTCGAGCGTGGCGATACCCGCCGCCATCGCGATCGGGTTGCCGGACAGCGTGCCGGCCTGGTAAACGGGGCCGAGGGGCGCGATCTGTTCCATGATCTCGCGCTTGCCGCCGAATGCGCCGACCGGCATGCCGCCGCCGATGACCTTGCCCAGAGTCGTGAGGTCTGCCTCGATACCGTAGAAAGACTGTGCGCCGCCCAGGCCGAACCGGAACCCCGTCATCACCTCGTCGAGAATCAGCACCGCGCCGTATTCCGTGCAGACCGCGCGCAGGGTTTCCAGGAATCCCGGCGCCGGTGGTATGCAGTTCATGTTGCCCGCCACGGGCTCGACGATAATGCAGGCGATGCGCTCACCGTGTTCGGCGAAGGCCGCTCGAACCCCGTCGGGATCGTTGTAGGTGAGCGTTAGAGTGTGGTCGGCGAGCGCGGCGGGTACGCCGGGAGAACTCGGCACACCCAGGGTCAGTGCGCCTGAACCCGCCTTGACGAGCAGGGAATCGGAATGCCCGTGGTAGCAGCCCTCAAACTTCACGATGGTGTCGCGACCGGTGTAGCCGCGCGCCAGCCGTATCGCGCTCATGGTGGCTTCCGTGCCCGAGTTCACCATGCGCACGAGATCCATGCCCGGCATGATGTCGCAGATTCGTTCCGCGAGTTCGATCTCCAGTTCGGTCGGTGCCCCGAAACTCAGGCCCTTCGCACTTTGCGCGACAACGGCCTCGCGGACGCGGGGGTGGTTGTGCCCCATGAGCATCGGGCCCCAGGACAGCACGTAGTCGATGTAGCGCTTGCCTTGCGCGTCGAAGACGTAGGCACCCTCGCTGCGCTCGATGAAGACGGGCGTGCCGCCGACCGCCTTGAACGCGCGCACCGGCGAGTTCACACCGCCGGGTATGTGCTGGCGGGCGCGTTCGAACAACTCCTGTGAGGTACTCATGCTGCTTGGTTCCTTGGCGGCTGGTCCTGCCCGGGGTGCAACGGGCAGGAAATTATCGGCCCTCGGGCGGACAATATCCAGTCGGCCTGCGCGGGCCGGGTCAGAACGGCTTGAGCACTGCGAGGATGACGATGCCGAACAGGAACAGAACCGGTATCTCGTTGAAAAAACGGAAATATACGTGACTGTGCTCGTCGCGATTCTCGTTGACCGCACGCACGTAACGACCGCACACGACATGGTACCCGACCAGGCAGGCGACGCCGGCCAGCTTGAGCCACATCCAAGCGCTGTCCAGGTAGTAACCCGGGTTCAGCGCGAGGAGGGCGAGACCGAGAGCGATGGTAATGACCATGAATGGCGTGACGAAGCGGTACAGCTTCCGCGCCATCATCGCCAGGTGCGAGCGCACTGCGTCGTTGTCGCTGCCCGCGTAGTGCACGAGTATGCGCGGCAGGTAGAAGATACCGGCGAACCAGCAGACCACGAATATGATGTGAAAGGCTTTCAGCCAGAGGTACACGCCGCGCCTCTCCTTGCGTTTGGCGTATTACAGCACATTTGCGAGGGTGAATCTCTCGATGCTGTCCCGGGTCACCACGCCATGCAGTATGGTACGGCCTGTCGAGGCGCTCCTTTCCACCACGTGGACTGCTTCCGTGGTCGCCCTGCGCATGGTGTCCATGGCCTGGCGCAGCGTTGCCTGCGTGGGCACCGGCGCGCTCGACCAGCGGCGGATGTCGGACTCGGTGACATCGGCGTCTTCGGCCTCGGCCAGCGCGAGTTCCAGCCAGGTGATCAGTTCGCTGCCGCCCACGAGGTAGAGGTCCTCGCTATCCCTCTGCACGAGGCACCAGGCCGGCCTGTATTCCAGCAGCGTTTCCAGGTCCGCCTCCGTGAGGATCACCGGCACGCGCACCGCATTGCTGTCCATGGTTGCGTTCACGTCGGTGCGATGCAGGAGCCTGTTCAGCGGGTCCTCGGGAATCTTGCGGCTCATTTGCGCCAGCACGCTCTGGTGCGCGGAGCGCTGCCCAAACAGGTCGGAGTTGGTGAGCGTCGCGATGACGATGGCCAACAGGGCCGCCATGCTGAGGCCCAGCGTACCGGTCAGTTCGACTACCGCAAGAATCGCTGCCAGTGGCGCATTGAGCACGGCGCCCATCGCGGCGCCCATCCCGATCACGATGTATACGACAGGGTCGGAACTCTCGGGCAGCCATAGCTGCGTGATGGCGCCTATGGCGCCTCCGAGGCAGGCGCCGATCAGCAGGTTGGGGCCGATGAGGCCGACGGGCATGCCCAGGCCGCAGGTCGCCGCGGTTGCGAAGATCTTGCACCCCGCGATCAGCAGCAGTGCCGACACCGCCATTTGTCCGCCGAGGGCGAGGTTCAGCGTGTCGTAGCCCATACCCAGGATCTGTGGCACCGCGAGCGCCAGTGTGCCGGTGAGTACACCCGCCAGTGCGAAACGCAGCGCCACGGGCCAGTGCTCGATGCTCGCCGCGTAACGGCTGACGCGGATAAACATGGCAACCGCGATCCCGCAGGCGAGGCCCAGTAACATGACGATGGGCAGTTCCACCAGCGACGCCAGGGCGAGCTGCGGCAGGCTGATCAGGCCGCCGCCAAGGGCAAGGGTGTGGCTGACGGCGGAGGCCGAAACCGCGGCGAGGATAACGGGCACGAAACCGACGACGGTGTACTCGGCGATAATGACCTCCATTGCGAAGATCACCCCGGCCAGCGGTGTCTGGAAGACTGCGGCGATGCCCCCGGCGGTGCCGCAGGCAATCAACATGCGCAGGCTGTTGTTGGGCAGGCCCAGCCGCTGTCCGAGCAGGCTGTTGATCGCGCCGCCGAGATGAATGCCGGGTCCCTCGCGGCCGCCCGATTGCCCTGTCGCCAGGCAGAACACACCGCCGAAGAACTGCACCAGCGTGTTCTTCATGGGCAGTACGCTGTAGTGCGAGTGCATTCGGCTCAGCACGTGCACGATACCGGTCTCGCGCTGCTCGGGTGCCATGAAGGAGAACACCACACCCAGTGCGGTCGCCCCCGCGGCGGGCAGGGCGAAGAGCATCCAGCGCGGCAGGCTCTCGAAGTCCTCGCCGCCCGCGCCGACGCCGAACAGCAGGGCGGCCTGGCCGATGGCGAATTCGAACAGGATGACGATGAGTCCCGAGGCGATACCACCGACCACACCGAGCAGTGAGTAGGCCAGCACGGAATCGTAGCTGCGCAACCTGCGCCTGTAGTCGCTGAGGAGTCTCTGCACGTTGTGATGGCTACCGCGCGCCCTAAAAATCCAATATTACCAGTTATATTGCCGTGCTTTGCTCTTATACTACGCAGCCCTGTTCCGGCGGTCCGCGGGCCGGCGGAATCCACACACGTTTTCAGGTAGGTACGAGTCATGGTCAGGGTAGGCATTGTCGGCGGCACGGGTTACACCGGCGTCGAGCTGCTGCGCCTGCTGGCGCTGCATCCGGACGCGGCAGTCGAGGTCATCACCTCGCGTGCGGAGCAGGGCCGTCGCGTGGACGACCTGTACCCCAACCTGCGCGGCTATTGCGACCTGGAATTCAGGGAACCCGATGTGGCGGCGCTGGTTGCGTGCGACATCGTGTTCTTCGCCACGCCGCACAACGTCGCGATGAACCTCGTGCCCGAATTGCTCGACGCCGGAGCCAGGGTGATCGACCTGTCGGCGGATTATCGCCTGCGCGATGCTGCAGTTTGGTCCGCATGGTACGGTGAGCCCCACGCCAGCCCGGGCCTGTTGCCCGAGGCGGTCTACGGCCTGCCGGAAGTGCGCCGCGAGGAAATCGCAGGCGCGCGGCTCGTGGCCTGCCCAGGCTGTTACCCGACCTCGGTCCAGCTCGGTTTCCTGCCTCTGCTCGAGGCCGGCCTCGTGGATGCCGGTGGATTGATTGCCAGTTCCGCCTCCGGGGTGAGCGGTGCCGGTCGCCAGGCCAAGGTGGCCAACCTCCTCAGCGAGGCCTCCGACAGCTTCAAGGCTTACGGGGTCGCCGGCCATCGTCACCTGCCGGAGATCGAACAGGGGCTGGGTGACATCGCGGGCGCCGCCGTCAATGTGACTTTTGTGCCGCACCTGTTGCCGCTGATTCGCGGTATCCACTCGACACTGTTTGCCACCTTGAACGACACCGCCGCGGACCTGCAGGCCCTGTTCGAGGCGCGCTACACACGGGAGCCGTTCGTGGACGTTCTCCCCGCGGGAGTCTATCCCCAGACCCGTACCGTGAAAGGCGCGAACCGCTGCCAGATAGGTGTCAGCGTACCGCAGGGGCGCGACACGGTCGTCGTCATGGCGGTCATCGACAACCTGGTGAAGGGCGCCTCCGGCCAGGCGGTGCAGAACATGAACATTATGCTGGGCCTGCCGGAGACCGCGGGCCTCGAGCAGATCGGCCTCTTGCCCTGACCGTGCGCCTGACCCGTTGCGCGGGCCAGGGTCGGCCCGGTACGCTCTTTCTCCTCCTCCTGGTAACAGGCGCGCTGCTGATTGGCATGCACCTCGGACGCCGGGTCGCAGAGCAGGGCAACGCGGCCGCTGAGCCCGCGGGGGCGAATGTGGCAGCGTTGCAGCGGGCGCTCAAGGATGCGCGCGCAGAACTGGAAATGAATACCACGCGGCACGAGGTCGATCGTCAGTCCCTGGAGATGGTGCGCGCCGAACTGGCCTCCCAGAAGCAGGAGATCGCCGCCCTGGAGGAAGACCTGCGCTTCTACCGCGGCCTCATGGCGCCCGAAGCCGCCAGCGCGCAGATCAGTCTCGAGTCTCCCGATATACGCCGTGGCGTCGCTCCGGGCCAGTACACCTACCGGATAATGGTGCTGCAGCGGGCGCGCAAACACGAACTGGCCAGGGGGAGTATCGAGGTTGCAATCGCCGGCATGGGGAGTGACGGCCCCGTGAGCTACCCTTTGCAAGAACTGAGCGATACGGTCACCGACGCCTCACTGGAGCTGGGCTTCCGGTACTTCCAGGCCGTCGAGGGCGCTATGGCCTTGCCTGAGGGTTTCACGCCGCTGGCTGTCGAAGTCGCGGTGAGCATGCAGAAGCCGGACAAGCTCGACTTCACCGAACGCTATCCCTGGCCACTCGAGGAGTAAGACGTGAACGCGAGGACACCGTGAAGAAGCGCTGGTCGGGCGCCAGCGTCGCGGGTGGCACCACCCTGATTTCTGCCGATACCGTGATCCACGGCGAGGTGCGTTTCAGGGGTAACCTGGATGTCGAGGGGCGGGTGTGTGGCGACATCCTGTCCGAACCGGGCGCGGACGCGATGGTCAGGGTTGTCGACGGCGCCCGTGTCGAGGGCGATATCCGCGCCCCGCTGGTCTTGATCAACGGCCTCGTGGAAGGTGATGTCTACGCCAGCAGCCAGCTGGAACTGGCCCCCAGAGCCCGCGTGGAAGGTGACGTCTACTATGCCCTGGTCGAGATGTCCGCGGGTGCGGAGGTGAACGGCAGCCTGACCCACGAGGCTGCCCAGGAGCTGGAGCAGGCGGCCGCAGCGAGGTTCAGCCCCGCGTGACGGGGTTCGCAGCGCGATGAATTATACTTGACTAATTTACTCGGATTTAACATACTATTCGTATGTTGTAAGAGTGGGCAGGTATGCCCCGGACGTTATCCATGTCAATAGCGGAAACTTTTGACCCGGCCACGATAAACCTCACCGACGCCGCCGTGCGCAAGGTGCGGCAACTGGTCACGGAGGAAGAGAACGACGAACTCAAACTGCGCGTGTTTATCACGGGCGGCGGTTGCTCGGGCTTCCAGTACGGCTTTACTTTCGATGAATTGGCCGCGGAAGACGACACTGCAATCGAATCCGATGGGGTCACCGTGTTGATCGACCCGATGAGCTTCCAGTATCTCGCCGGCTCCGAGGTTGATTACAAAGAGGGGCTGGAGGGCTCCCGTTTCGTGATCAACAACCCCAATGCGACCACGACCTGTGGTTGCGGTTCATCTTTCTCCATCTAGCTCCATCTAGCCCCGCCGCGACCGGGGGCGATTATTGCTGTAGCGCGGGGTAGATCGCTCCCAGCAACCGCTCACCGGCAGCGCCTGTCACCGCGGGCGCATTCCCCGGCAGGCCAGACAGGGTCCTGTGGGCCAGCCAGGCGAAAGTCGCGGCCTCGACCCAGTCGGGGTGCAGCCCCAGCGCCTGCGTGGTGGCCACCGTTGCCGGTGACAGCAGCGCCGCCAGACGTTCCAGCATGAACGTGTTGTGCGCCCCGCCGCCGCAAACGTAAACCTCCTCGACCTTCATCCCGCTCCCGCGCATTGCCAGCGCGATGCCCCGCGCCGTCAGTTCGAGTAGCGTCGCCTGTACGTCCTGTGGAGCCACGTTGTCGTGACCCGCGAGTGCCGCCCGCGCCCAGGGAAGGTTGAATGATTCCTTGCCCGTGGAACGGGGCCCCGTCTGGGTGAAAAAGGGGTGGCGGAGCAGTTCGTCGAGCAGTTCGGTTGCGACCTGGCCACCTCGCGCCCATGCGCCCGCGGCATCGTAGCGTTCGCCCCGGTGTTGCTCGATCCACTGATCGAGCAGCGTGTTGCCGGGGCCGCAGTCGAAGCCCGCGATGAGCGTCGCGCCGTCCAGCAGGCTGATATTGGCGATACCGCCGATGTTGACAATGGCCCGCCTGGTCCCGGGTGCTGCAAATGCTGCCCGGTGAAATGCCGGTGCCAGCGGGGCACCCTCGCCGCCGGCGGCCATGTCGCGGCGCCGGAAGTCGGCTACCGTGGTAATGCCGGTGAGCTCCGCCATGGTGTTCGGGTCCGCGATCTGTAGCGTGTAGGCAGTCTCCGGCGGATGTCCCTGCGAGGCGGGCCTGTGGCGGATAGTCTGCCCATGGCTGCCGATGGCCGTGACCGCGGATGGGCTAACGCCCGCTTTTTCCAGCAGCGCCAGCGCTGCCTCGCCGAATTCGGCCCCGAGGGTGCGGTCCAGCGGGCCCAGTCGTTCGATCTCGTCTGCTCCCGGCTGGCTGATGGCCGCGATTGCTGAGCGGGTCATTGGGGCGAGCGGGTGCGCGTGGGTTTCGACGAGTTCGCGGGACTGTTCGTCGATTGCCAGCAGGGCGGCGTCGATGCCGTCGACACTGGTGCCCGACATCAGGCCGATGTAGAGCGCGGGTCCGGTCACTAGTTGGCGGGAGGCTCGCCGGAGTCGGTCATGGCCACCCGGTTGTCGGGGTGCAATGCCGCCAGCGCCGTGGCGCTGCGATTGATGGCTGCCGCGAAGCGCGCCATTTCTGACTCAGGCAGGCTCTTCGCCTTGGGCAGCTTCGTGTGAATCGTGCGCGGATTGCGATGCACGCCATTCACGAGGAACTCGTAGTGCAGGTGCGGCCCTGTGGCGGCGCCGGTTGAACCCACGGTGCCTATGACCTGACTCTGTACCACGCGCTGCCCCTTGCGCACGTGACGCTTGTTGAGGTGCAGGTACTTTGTCACGTACTGCTCCCCGTGCTGGATGAACACGTAGTTGCCGTTGGCCGGGGTGTAACCGGCCGCGGCCACGCGCCCGTCACCCGCGGCGAAAACAGGTGTGCCGCGCGGTGCCGCGTAGTCCGTGCCCCGGTGCGGCCGGGTGGTCTTGTAGATGGGGTGCAGTCGGCGCAGGTTGAAATTGGAACTGATGCGCGTGAAATCCACCGGCGCCAGCAGGAACGCCTTGCGCATGCTGACACCCTCTTCATTGAAGTAGCCCACGTCGCCGTTTGCATCCTCATAACGGTAGGCATTGAAGGTTGTGCCGCGATTGGTGAAGGATGCGGCGATGATCTCGCCGTCGCGGAATTTCTCGTCATCGAGGTACTGCTCTTCATAGAGAAGTTGGATGGTGTCCCCCTCGCGCGGGTCCAGAACGAAGTCGATCACCCCGCCGAAAATGTTGGCCAGCTCCATGATGATGTTCTGCGACAGGCCGGCCTCCTGTCCCGCCAGGTACAGCGAGGAGGTGATCTGCCCGGTGGCCCAGGCCTCGCGCACTTCCGGCTCGCGCGTTGTAATGCTGCTGGAAAAGCCTTCCGCGCCGCGCTCGTAGGTGATGGTCTGCAGTGGTGATTCGGTGTACCTGACAGCGGCGAGATCGCCCTCGGCGTCAGCCTGGAACGCGATGGTCTGCCCGGGGAAAATGCGTTCCAGTGACTTCCCGTGCTCGGCACCGGTCACCACCTCGTGCACATCGCGACCACTGTAACCCGCGCGTTTGAATATTAACGACAGGTTGTCGCCCGAACGAACGGTCTCCTCGATCCAGGGCCGCTCCACGACGACAGGGGTCATCGGTTCGGCCGGCGTCGCGGGCAATGCCGCGGGTTCAGGGGGCAGGCTGGCGGTAATCGCCAGCGGCTCTTCTTCGATCGTGGGCTCCACGGCCGAGATGCTGTCATCGCCCGAGGTAAAAAAGAACACAGCCAGCAGCAGTGAAAGACCCGCCCCCAGCAGGGCATGTGCGCGGGGCAGCCCGGACCACAAGGCGGCCTTTCCCGAGTTGCGTACCGGCGTCGCTCCCCGCGGGCGTTTCGTCGCTCGCATTTCCCCATTAAACCCTTGCCGTAACTCGATTTAGTATATGCGAATTCGCAGGGTCTCGACAGCGCGCAACGCGTGACAGACTTTGCATTCCAGGGGGGGTAGGGTATGGTTGGCGCCCCTGCGCGGAGCACCATTTCTCGATGGGCACACAGCAACTGTAAACCGGGAACCAGGCCATGAGCACAGCCCTACTTGACGATCTGCGAGTACGTGGATTGGTCTTCCAGATCGCGGGTGAGGAAGAGCTCCCCGCCTGGCTGGACGGGGGTTCGCGCACGCTCTACTGCGGGTTTGACCCCACCGCTGACAGCCTGCACCTCGGTCATCTTGTACCCCTGTTGATGTTGCGGCGCTTTCAGCTGGCGGGGCACAAACCGCTGGCGCTCGTCGGCGGCGCGACCGGCCTGATAGGTGACCCGAGTTTCAAGGACCAGGAACGCCAGCTCAATACTCCCGATGTCGTTGCGGGCTGGGTCGAGCGGATTCGCGACCAGGTCTCCCGTTTCATCGATTTTGACGCCGGTCCTGCCTCGGCGGAGGTGGTGAATAACCTCGACTGGACGGCGAATCTGGATGTGCTTACTTTCCTGCGCGACGTCGGCAAGCACTTCTCCGTGAATGCGATGATCCAGAAGGAGTCCGTGAAGCAGCGCATCGATCGCGAGGGGAGTGGTATCAGTTTTACCGAGTTCACGTACATGATCCTGCAATCCTTCGATTTTGCGGAACTGAACCGCCGCTACAACTGCACGGTGCAGTTGGGTGGCTCCGACCAGTGGGGCAACATTACCGGCGGTATCGACCTGACGCGGCGTATGCACGGCAACCGGGTATTCGGCCTGACGCTGCCGCTGATCACCAAATCGGACGGCGCCAAATTCGGCAAGACCGAATCCGGCGCCGTGTGGCTGGACCCGGCCAAAACCTCGCCCTATGCCTTTTACCAGTTCTGGCTCGGGGTGGCAGATTCCGACGCATACAAGTTCCTGCGTTACTTCACCTTTCTCCCGGTGACCGAGATCTCTGCTATTGAGCGCGCCGACGCCGAGGGGGAGGGGCGACCCGAGGCCCAGGGCATCCTGGCGCGGGAGGTCACCCGGCTGGTGCATGGTGAGGAGGGGCTGGACGCAGCCCAGCGGATTAGCGCAGCCCTGTTCAGTGGCAGCCTCGCCAGCCTGTCCGAGGCCGATGTCCTGCAGTTGCGCCAGGACGGATTGCCGGCCAGCAGCCTGGCTCGCGCGGACCTGCCCGACACCCTGACCCAGCTGTTGAGCGACGCGGGCGTGGCCGCTGGCAAACAGGTGAAGGACGCCCTGGGCCGCGGTGCAGTCACGATCAATGAGCAGCCGGTCGCCATGCCGGACAACGCCCGGGTGACTGCCTGCTTCGATGTTTCCCGGGCCGTTTTCGGGCGTTTTTACCTTGTTCGCGTGGGCAAGAAGAAATACCACCTCTTCGAGATCGCCTGACGCGAGCGGCCCGCCAGGTCGCTCCGCGAATAAATAATTGGGAAAGCGCTTGCGCCCCTCTAGCGGCGTGCGTATAGTGCGCCGGCCCTACGCGGTGGCCCTCCCGGGCGCCGCGGTTCACTCGACCGGAAACCCCCGAGCAATCAGAGGCTTAGGTGGGATAAAACGGGCCTGTGTCGGGGTGATTAAGGTGGCCTGAAATGACATATTTTAGTTGCCATGCGGAGCGCCGTAGGTATAATACGCGTCCGCGGTGAGGGACCCCCTCACCGTTTTTCTGTGCCCTGGCGGCATAAGAAGTTGTTTAACAATC
>JAUIEP010000115.1 GCA_030428835.1 Gammaproteobacteria bacterium
TGCGGGTAGTCGCCCAGCGGGATGCGCCACGCGATGCTGTTGCTGTTGAGGTCGACGGCCGTGAGGCTGCCCCACGGCGGGCGCGACCCGGGCAGCTTGAATTCATCTAGCAGCACGCGGAAGCCATCGTGCATGTAGCCGGTGGGCGTCTCCCCGATCACCACGCTGGCCGTGTCCTCGTCGTCGCTCGTGTACAGGTACAGTATTGGCGCCGCCAGCATGTACCACGGTTCGGCGTTGACCGCGGGCATCCTGCCGCGGCCGTTGCGCACGATGTCGAAGACCTCCCAGGGCCAGTACTTGTCGCTGATGTTGCGCAGCGAGGGAAAGATATCGCCCGAGCCCGCGCGGTCCGCCCCGTGACAGCCGCCGCAAAAGTGCATGTAGCCGAACTCAAGCGTGAACAGGTCGGCCCCGCTTGCGCCTGTGGGCACCATGGTGAAGTACCACGGCACCTCGTTGGCGTTGACGTAGTACAGGCCGGACGTTGCGTCCCAGGCCTGGCCGCCCCACTCGGCGCCGCCGTCGAGGCCTGGGTAGATCACGTTGCCCTTCTCGTCCGGCAGGCGGAACGGTCCGTCCGTGTACATGCCGTCGATGATTTCGCCGATGTATTCGGTGGAGGCGGGGTCGATGTCGGTCAACGCGAACTGCTGCTGCGTAAAGGGCGGCGGCGCGGTGGGCAGCGGCTGCGATGCGGCGGGGTGTTCCCCCGGCACGCCCTTGCCCAGTACCTCGACCTCCTCGATGGGCACCAGCGGCGCGCCCGTCTCGCGGTGGAACACGAACACGTGGCCGCTCTTGGTCGCCTGCGCCACGGCGGGCAGCGCCTCGCCGTCGCGCATCACCGTCACGAGGTTGGGCGGCGTCGGCAGGTCGCGGTCCCACAGGTCGTGGCGCACGAACTGGTAGTGCCACAGGCGCCTGCCGGTAGCGGCATCGAGCGCCACGAGCGAGTTGGCGAACAGGTTGTCGCCCGGGCGGTTCGCGCCGTAGTAGTCGTAGGCGGCGGAGCCTGTAGGCACGAAGGCGATGCCGCGTTCGGTGTCCACGGTGATGCCGGCCCAGGCGTTGGCGCCGCCCATCTCGCCGCGCGTGGCCGCGGGCCAGGTGTCCGCGCCGAACTCGCCCTCCGCCGGGATGGTGCGGAAGGTCCAGCGCAGTTCGCCGGTGGGTATGTGATAGGCGCGGATATAGCCGGGGGCCGCGTCGTACATCTCGCTGGTGCCGAAGCCCTGGATGAGCAGGTCCCCGTAGAGTGTGCCCGGTGCGATCACGCTGACGGAGACCTCCTCGACCGGACGGTCGAGGCCCACGCGCAGGTCGACGCTGCCCCCGTCGCCGAACGCGGTTGCAGGCTTTCCCGTCAGCGCGTCGATGGCGTACAGCTCGTGGCCGAGGCCGACCAGGAGCCAGCGCACCGCCTTGCCGCCAATCTCGCCCTCCCAGTAAACGAGTCCGCGACCGACGCCCTTGCCGGACAGCGGTCGGTCGAAGGGGTACAGCCACAGCTCTTCGCCGCTGGCGGCATCCAGCGCGAACAGGTTCTTGGCCGCCGAGAGGCCGTAGAGCACGCCGTTCACCACCAGCGGGTTGGTGTTGACCTGGGTGGCGAAGTCGACGGCATCGAGGGAGTCGTAGGTCCACGCGACTTCCAGTGCATGCACGTTGTCGCGATTGACCTGTGAGAGCGGGCTGTACTGCGCGCTTCCCGGGTCGCCGAGGTAGTGGCGCCACTCGCGCTCCGCGGGAGCGGCGCCGGCGCGCAACGCGGTTATTGTTGCCGCGGCGCCCGCGCGGTCGTCACCGCCGCAGGCGGCGAGCAGGCAACACAGGAGGATGGCGCAACGGTTCAAAGGCGGCATGCGGTAATCGCGCTAGGTGGGGAAGGTGACGGTCACGGCGAGCCCCTCCTGGCCCCGCCGGTAACTGAAGTCCAGCGTGCCGCCGTGGAGGTTCGCGATGCGGTCCACGATGGCGAGCCCCAGTCCCACGCCGGTCGCGTCGTTGCCCGGCACGCGGAAGAAGCTGTCGCGCAGCTGCTGCATGGTCGCCGCGGACATCGGCGCGCAGTCGTTGGCCACGCGCAGCGTGAGCGCGCCGTCCCCCGCCTGGGTTGTTATCTCGACGCCGCTGTCCGGCAGCGCGTACTTGATGGCGTTCTCCACGAGGTTGCGCACCAGTATGACGACGAGTTCGCGGTTGCAGTGGGTGAGGGTGGAGTCCTCGCACTCTACCTCGGTGGCGAGGTTGTTGCGCAGCAGGTCGTCGCCGCAGGCGGCGAGTTCGTCGAACACGATGTGTTCGATGTTGGCACTGTCCTCGCGCTTGAGCGGCGCCTCCGGGTCCAGTCGGGCCAGCGTGAGCAGTTGTTTTACCGAATACACGCTGCGATTTACGCGCCGCTCCAGGCGCGCCAGTGTTTCGGTGAGCGCGGGGTCGTCGCTGAGGTGGCGGCTGTTCTGCAACTCGGTTTTCATGGCGGCGAGCGGTGTCTGCAACTCGTGTGCCGCGTTGGCGACAAAGCGGTGCTCGTGGTCCACCAGTTTCTGCACGCGCGCGAGTAACTGGTTGACCGCGCTGACCAGCGGCTCGACCTCCACCGGCACATCGTCCTGCGCCAGCGGCTCCAGCGAGCGCGGGGAGCGCCGGCGCACGGTCCGCTCCAGTTCCACGATGGGCCGGGTGGCGCGGTGGATGCCGTAGATAGCGGCCAGCACGGTGAGCGGCAGGATCAGCAGCAGGAACCACGGCGTGGGGCTCAGGTTCTGCAGCACGAGGCGATTGGCGCCGGACTTGTTGGCGGTCACCAGTGTCCAGATGTCGTCATCCATCCTCTGCGCGTGGATGCGCCAGACCTCGCCGTCGGCTTCCTGGTCGAAGAAGCCCTCCTCCAGCGGTAGCGGGAACTCGGGTACGTGCGTGGAGCCGAAGTAGAGTTCACCGTGGTCGGAGTAGGTCTTGAAGCCCCATTCGCCCTGCAGCGAGCTGATGATGCCGACGTCGTTGTGCAGTGCCTCGAGGCCTTTGAGGTCGGGGTCGAGGTTGGGCGCGATGATCTGGTACAGGTGCTGCGACAGCCGCATGTCGCGTTCCAGTTCGATATCGATCAGGCGGTCGAGGAACAGCTTCAGGTTGAACGCCACGGTAACGATGGCGAAGAGCCAGATCAGGGTGACGAACGCGCTGGCGATAAAGATCAGCCGCGTGCGCAGGCTGGCCTTACTCACTTGCGTACGCGGTAGCCCACACCGCGCAGGGTCTCGATGAACTCGGCGCCGAACAGCTTGCGCAGGCGCGAGATGTACACGTGCAGCACGCTGGAGTCGACCTCCTTGTCCCAGTCGTACAGGCCCTCGTAGATGCGGTGCTTCGATACGAAGGTGCCCGCGTTGCGCATGAGGATCTCCAGCAGCCCGAACTCGGTGGCGGTGAGCTCCACTTCGTCTTCGCCGCGCCAGGCCTGGCGCTGGTCCGGTGCGAGTTTCACCTCGCCACACTGGATGACGAGGTCGGCGACCTTGCTGTTGCGGCGGATGAGCGCGCGCAGGCGCACCAGCAATTCCTCGACTTCGAAGGGCTTGGTGAGATAGTCATCGGCGCCGCTCTCGAAGCCGGCGAGCTTGTCTTCCAGCGTATCGCGCGCGGTGAGCAGTAACACCGGCGTGAGGTTACCGCCGCCGCGCAACTCGCGCATGATCTCCAGTCCCGACTTGCCCGGCAGGCCGATGTCCAGCACCACGGCGTCGTAGTTCGCCATGTCGACCTGTGCGGCGATGTGTGTGCCGTCGCGCTCCCAGTCCACGGCGAAGTTCGCGCGCTTGAGTGCAGTCTCCAGTGATTCGCCGAGTTGGGCGTCGTCTTCTACCAGTAGCAGGCGCATGTGGTTGTGGGGGTCCTTTGTATGGCCGGCAGCGTAACCGCTGCCGGTAAAACAAACCTAAATTACCGCTCCGGGCGCGCCGCAGCCACGACTTTGTGGCGCCTGCCCCATGGCTTGCAGGCCGCCCGGGGTGGGTGAGGGGGTAAGTAAGTGGGAGAGTGACGGAGAGAGTGCGCGGGCGCGACAGCCTGCGGCGAGACGAAATTTCCGAAAATGTCTTGACCAGTACCGGGGCGCGGGCGTACCCTGCTCAAGACAAATTCTACATAAGTGTCTTAAATCCCAAGACTGCGAGGGTCCCGCCCATGTCCGCCACCTTCAATCCCGGCCTGGCCGGCGACGAGGCCTACCTGAATCGCCCCCTGCGCCGGGACATCCGCGAGATTCCCGGCGACTCCGGCCTGCCGTTCCTCGGCCACCTGCCGCAGGTGATCAAGGATGTGCACGGGTTCCAGAAGCGCCATATCGCCCGCTACGGGCAACTGGCGCGCATCAACCTGGGCCTGTTCCCGGGCGTGCTCGTCACCCACCCGGACCACCTGCGCCAGGTGTTCACAGACCCCGGTGAGAATTTTTCCAGCGCGATGGGCTACGACGGCAACGTCAGCGCCATCTACGGCGGCTCGATCATCACCCAGGACTTCGGCCACCACAAAGCCAGCCGGCGGGTGTTCCAGACGGCCTTCAAGCGCTCGGCGCTGGAGGGTTACGTCGACATCATGAACCCGACCATCAAGGAGAACATCGCCGACTGGGCGCGGCAGCGCGACTTCCGCTACACAGTGGCCTCGCGCAAGATCCTCATCGACGTCGGCGCGCGGGTGTTCTTCGGCGCGGAGTCGGCGGGCGAGGAGATCCGCCGGATCGCGCACCTGTTCCACGAGATGAATCACGTGGGACTCATGGCGCTGGTGCACTGGAATATTCCCGGTTCCAAGTACTGGCGCGGCCAGCGCGCCAAGGCGCGCATGGAGCGGCTCATCCTCGATTACATCCGCGCGCGGCGCGCGGCGCCCGGCAAGGACCTGACCAGCATCCTCGCCGCGGAGCGCGACGAGAACGGCGAGCTGTGGCCCGAGGAACTCCTGCTGCCGCACCTGAACCTGTTGTTGTTTGCCGCGCACGACACCACCGCGGGCGCCACCAGCCACCTGATGATGTACCTGAGCCAGCCCGAGAACCAGCACCTGCAGGAAAAGCTGCGGCAGCAGGCGTTTGACCTCGGTATCGACAATCCCAGCCTGGCGGACCTCGACGCCTACACCGACATGGAGAACGCGGTGCTGGAGGCGACGCGCCTGCACCCGGCGGTCGCCACCATCATGCGCCGCACCACGCGCGATGTGCGCCTGGGCGAGCGCGACATTCCCGCCGACACCATGCTGATGAACATGTCGCACTGGGCGCACCGCAGCCCCGAGTTCTGGACGGACCCCGAGACGTTCGACCCCGATCGCTTCAGCGAGGAGCGCCGCGAACACAAGGGGCACAGCTTCCAGTTCCTGCCCTTCGGCGGCGGCGCGCACAAGTGCATCGGCATGCACGTCGCGCTGATGAACGCCAAGCTGATCCTGCACCACACCCTGCGCAAGTACCGCTTCGAGTTGCAACCCGGATACGACTGCCGCTGCGACGTGCTGCCGCTGCCGTTCCCGAGCAAGAACCTGCCGTTAAAAGTCACGGCGCTGTAAGTGATGAACCCACGCAATACTTATCGTTTGGCGGCTACCCTACTGGTCGTAACGCTCACCGCCTGCGGTAGCGATCCCGAGGACAAGCCGGAACCGCTCGGCATGCTCGACTTCCGCCCCACGGCCGAGTTCGGCTTCGACGCGGTGATCACCGGCCTGCGCCTGGGCAGGGAGATCGTCGACGAGCGCGCGGGCGACAACGAGCTGGCGCGGGCGGAGGGCTACCGCTACCTGCTGCGCCAGATCGAGATGAACCTCGGCAACATGACGGCGGACGCGGATCCTGCGCACCCGCAGCTTACCCGCTGCCCCTCTAAGCTGTGCAAGCTGGGTTTCGACAACCCGGACTACACCTACGCGGGCGCCTCGCCCTTAAGCGCCGCCTACAACTACCGCCTGCACGGGCGGCGCGGCACGTCCGACTTCATCCTGTTCCAGGTACTGGAGCGCGCCGACGGGCCGTTCAAGGGCACCTCGATCACCGACTCCGACGCCATGCAGTTCGCTGACGACGGCAGCTGGGAGATTTTTCTCGGCGCGGAGCGGCCCGTCGGGGTGCCAGCCGGCAACTTCCTTAAGTTGTCCGCGGACCAGGCGACGCTCCTGGTGCGTATCGCGCACAACGACTGGGCGCGGACCGTCGAGCCCTCCATGGCGATCGAAGTACTGGGTGCGGTGGCTGAGCCGCCGCCGGCGTTTACGCCGCTGCGCATGGCAACGGCGGGGTTTGCGCTGTCGAAGATGTTGCCCGGGCAGCTCGGCCGCTGGGTGCAGCGGCTGGACGATGCACCCCTGAACGGGGTGGACGAACCCTGCCGCGGTTGGGGCAGCTATTGTTCCGACGGCGGCTCGCGCATCTGGGCCACGGGCGGCCGCTACAAACTCGCCGAGGACGAAGCCCTGATACTCGCCGTGCCCGCCATGGACCTCAAATACCAGAACATCCAGCTCGGCAACATGTGGGCGGAGTCGCTGGACTACGCCAACCGCCAGACCTCGCTGAACGGCCATCAGGCGCACCTCGACAGCGATGGCGTCTACCGCTACGTATTCGCACATGAAGACCCCGGTGTGCCGAACTGGCTGGACGTGTCGGGTCAGCCGGAGGGCAGCATGTTCATGCGCTGGGTGCGCACCGCGGGCGATACTCAGCCCGCGACGCCCGCAGCGCAGGTCGTACCGCTGGCGGAATTACGCGAACACCTGCCCGCCGACACACCGACGGTCACCGCACAGGAGCGCGCCGCCACACTGAAGATGCGCCTCGCCGCCGTCAACCGGCGCATGAATCCCGCGGGGTTCGCCGCGCTGGACGGCGCGCCATGAGCAACGCCGCGAACTGGAAGGCCAAGGCCGACAGCGCCGAGTACGACGAGATGTACCAGCGGCTCACCGACGCCGCGTGGGAGCTCGCGCGTTTCGAGGGGCTCGCGCGGCTGACGCTGAACGGCGTGGCGCGGCAGGCCGGGTGCGCGCGCTCCTCCGTGTATCGCTATTTCGACAACAAGGATCAGTTGCTGGGCGCGGTGCTGCAGCAACGCGTGCTGCTGCTGGGCAGGGAATTGAAGGCGTCGCTGTCCGCCTACTCCGACCCCAGGGAGCAACTGGTGCGCGGGCTGTACCTCGCGGTACAGGAACTGCGCAACGGCCCCTCGCTGGAACTCGTTGCCGCGCTGCTCGTGGAGGACGGACAGGCCGTCGCGGACATCGTGCTGGACTATGTCGCGGATATCGCCACGGATGTGCTCTCCATCGACCCGGTGTTCCAGCGCGCGAGAAACGCGGGGCTGGTGCGCGCGGACCTCAGCGACGGGGACATCCTGCGCTGGCTCGTGACCATCGGCCTGTCGATGTTCCAGCAGGGCGCCATCGACAGGAACCCGGAGAAGGAACTGGCCTACCTGCGCAAGATGCTGTTGCCCTCGATCTTTATCGAGGCATGAGTCAGAAGGGCGCGGGCCCGGGGAACTGTTCGCGCAGCTTCGGCTTCAGCAGTTTGCCCGACGGGTTGCGGGGCAGGGCATCCACCAGCTCGTACAACTGCGGCACCTTGTAGCCCGCGAGGTTT
The DNA here is from genome assembly GCA_030428835.1 of Gammaproteobacteria bacterium. Taxonomy (GTDB): domain Bacteria; phylum Pseudomonadota; class Gammaproteobacteria; order Pseudomonadales; family Halieaceae; genus Marimicrobium. The sequence goes on from JAUIEP010000115.1 coordinate 7,643, forward strand.
TCCCTGCAGTACGCCTTGAGTGACGCCGCCGTGGGCCGGGTGCCCGCCGCCGGCACGACGATCGCGAGCGGCGTCTCCCCCCATTTTTCCGACGCCACGCCGATGACGGCGGCCTCCTGTACCTCGGGGCAGGCGGCGAGCACGTTCTCGAGTTCGGCGGGATAGATGTTCTCGCCGCCGGAGATGATCATGTCCTTCTTGCGGTCGCAGATGGTGATGAAGCCGTCCGCGTCCCAGGTGCAGATGTCGCCGGTGTAGAGCCAGCCGTCCCGCAGCGTCTCGGCGGTCGCCTCCGGCTTGTTCCAGTACGCCTTCATGATGTGGCGTCCCGCCAGCAGCAGTTCCCCCGGCTCATCCGACCCCATGGGAATGGTGTTGCCCGCCCCGTCGACGATCTTCACCTCGGTGTGCATCTGCGGTTTGCCGCAGGAGCCCACCCTGGCCTCGGCGTCCTCGTGCAGCAACAGCGTGCCCGGCCCGCAGGACTCGGTGAGGCCGTAGGCCTGGAAGATGCGGATACCGAGGTTCTCGTAGTCGTGCAGCAACGACACCGGCACGGGCGCGGCGCCGGTGGCGATCCAGCGCACCGAGGACAGGTCGGTCCGCTCCCGCTCGGGCGCCATCAACATGAACTGCATCAGCGCCGGTACCGCCATGAAGATACTGACTTTCTCCTGTTCGATGCACCGGAACATGGCGCCGACATCGAGGTCGCGCATGATCACGCCGGTGGCGCCGCGGTGCACCAGCAGCGAGGTGGGATTCAGGCAGCCCACGTGGAACATGGGGAGTGCGAGCAGCCAGCGGTCGTCGCCGCGCATGTCGGAGGTGGCCATGCTGGTGAGTTGCGACCACAGCATGCCTTCGTGGCTGTGCACCGCGCCCTTCGGGTGCCCGGTCGTGCCCGAGGTGTACATGATGAACAGGTTGTCGTCGTCCCACGCGCCCACGGGCGGCTCCGCGGTGTCCTGCGCGGCGAGAAACGTGTCGTAATCGGTGGCGAAGTCCGGTGTGCCGTCATCGCCGTTCTCGCGGCGCAGCCACAGATCGACGGCGTTGTCCCCGTGCTCGCCCCTGGCCAGGGGTGTGACCGCCGTATCGAAGTCCGAGTCGTAGACCAGCGCACGCGCGCCGGAGTCGGTCAGGATGTAGGCGATCTCCGCGGCCACGAGGCGCCAGTTTACCGGCACCATCACCGCACCGATCTTGGCCACCGCGAAGTACGTCTCCACGAATTCGATGCTGTTCTTGAGCAGGGTCGCCACCCGGTCACCCGGCTGCACGCCGGCCGCCAGCAGGCCGTTGGCCACGCGGTTGCAGCGCTCGTTCAACTCGGCGAAGGTGAAGCGCCTGGCGCGCTCGAATTCCACGAACGCCTCGCGCCGCGGACAGATCGCGGCGCGCTTGGTAAGGAAGAGTCCGATATTGGTTTGCATGGGTGTGCCCGGGCCTGCGTTGTGCGAGGGCCGGTATACTAGCAAATCGGCCGCCGCGACTGACATAGAACGTCAAAACGCGGGCGGCAGTACGAATAATAGACCGCCGCGACCTAATCTGTGCCGCGCGCTGGCGCGTCGGTGTCGTCGGGGATATGTTGTTCCGCCGCCCTCGTAACTGCGCGGGCAGTGCAATCCAAGGGTAACCGCAATGAGCGACATGACACTGTTCACCCCGATCACGCTGGGCGACATCGAGCTGCGCAACCGCGTGCTGATGGCGCCCATGACGCGCGCCCGCACGCCGACCCGCGTGCCCAACGACTCCACCGTGACCTACTACGCGCAGCGCGCGGGCGCCGGCCTGATCGTGACGGAGGCGACCACGGTGTCCTCCCAAGGCGACGGTTCGATCGCCACGCCGGGCATCTACACGGCCGAGCAGGTCGCCGGGTGGCGCCGCGTGACCGACGCGGTGCACGAGCGCGGCGGTCGCATCGTCGTGCAGTTGTGGCATACCGGCCGCGTGTCCCACGCCAGTTTCCAGCCCGGCGGCGGCGCGCCGGTGTCGGCCTCGGACGTGCACGGCAATGTGCTCACGTTTACCGCCAACGGCTTCGAGCAGACCACCGCGCCGCGGCCCCTGGCGCTGGCGGAGATTCCCGGCGTCATCGCGGACTACGTGCAGGCCGCCGACAACGCCATGGCGGCGGGTTTCGACGGTGTGGAGATTCACTCAGGCAGCGGCTACCTGCCCGACCAGTTCCTGCGCGACGGCACCAACAGGCGCACGGACGAGTACGGCGGCGGCATTGCGAATCGCTGCCGCTTCGTCCTGGAGATTGTCGACGCGGTGTGCGCCGCCATCGGCAAGGGGCGCACGGGTATCCGCATATCACCCATGCTGGAGACCTGGGACTGCTCAGACAGCGATCCCGTGGCGCTGTTTACCCATCTCGTTCGCGAACTCACGGCGCGCGACCTCGCGTTCCTCGACCTCATCGAGCGCAACAACGCGCCCATGGCGGTGAGCGACGACATCGACGCAGAAAAAAATGAGCAGGGCGTGCTGGACATCCGCGCCGCCTTCGGCGGTACCTATATCGCGAACGGCAGCTACGACCTCGCGCGCGCCGAGGCGGCACTCGCGAGCGGTTACGCCGACGCGATCAGCTTCGGCCGCGATTACATCTCCAACCCGGACCTCGCGGAGCGGCTGCGCGCCGGCGCGGCGCTGAACCCGCCGGCCGACCCGCTGGACTATTACGGCGACGGCGGCGACAAGGGTTACATCGACTTCCCCGCCATGGGTGACGCATGACGGGGCCGGTCAACGTCACGCTGCGCGGCAAGGACGCCCTGGCGCTGGCCGCGGACGCCTGGGGCGACCCGGCGCACCCGCCGATCCTGCTGTCTCACGGCGGCGGCCAGACGCGGCATTCCTGGCAGGGCACGGCGCAGGCGCTCGCCGCGCGGGGCTGGCATGTCCTGAACTACGATCACCGCGGCCACGGTGACAGCGAGTGGTCGCCGGACGGGGTCTACCGCATCGAGTTGCACGCCGCGGACCAGGCGGAGGTCGCGCGTACGTTCGACCGGCCGCCCATCGTGGTCGGCGCGTCCCTCGGCGGCCTCTCGGCGCTGCTGGCGCAGGGGGAGAGCAGCGAGAACCTGTTCCGCGCGATTGTGCTCGTGGACATCGTGCCGCAGATGAACGAGGAGGGCGCCCGCGAGATCATGGACTTCATGGCGGGCACCAACGCCGACGGCTTCGACACGCTGGAGGAGGCCGCGGAGGTGATCGCGCGCTATACCGGGCGCGAGAAACGCATCAATCCGCAGGGTCTCGGCAAGAACCTGCGCCTGGGTGAGGACGGCAGGTACCGCTGGCACTGGGACCCGGCGTTCCTGAGCCTGCGCGGCGATGTCAGCCAGGCGCCCGAGCGGATGATCGAGGCGGCGCGCAACGTGGAGGTGCCGATCATGCTGGTGCGCGGTCGCGAGAGTAATGTGGTGACGCAGGACGCGGTCGAGGCGTTCCTCGACAGCGTGCCGCATGCGCATTACGTCGACGTGGCCGAGGCGCGGCACATGGTGGTCGGCGACCGCAATGAGGTCTTTACGCGAGCGGTCCTTGCGTTCCTCGACACGCTCGGCTAGCGGCGCGGCCCGAGGTCGAATGAATTCGACCCCACATGGAAAGTGATTGCGCCAAACCCTGTGGGGTCGAATTCATTCGACATACAACACCGGCTGCCCTCTCCCCTGTGGGGGCGAATTCATTCGACCATGCGCCACCGGCTGTACTCTCCCCTGTGGGGTCAAATCCATTCGACCATGCGACACCGGCAATACCTTCCCCTGTGGTGTCGAATCCATTCGACCATGCGACACCGGCAATACCTTCCCCTGTGGGGTCGAATTCATTCGACCAGGCGCCACCAGCCGCACCCTCCTTCCCGCCGCACTTTCGGCACGACCGGCAAATATCGCTTCTAACCGTACCCCCGCCCTGGGGTACACTGTGCGGGTACAGGGTGATATTTGTTGAGGGAATGCCACATGCCACAGCCCACCACCATCCGCGACTGCATGCGCGTGCGACCGCTGACCATTCGCCCGGGCGAGAGCCTCGTGCACGCCGTGGAGATCATCCTCGAGAACCGCCTCACCGGCATCACCGTCACCGACGAGGACGGCGTCGTGGTCGGCATCCTGTCCGAACTGGACTGCCTGGAGGCGACACTGACCGCCATCTACAACGACGGCGACCCCGCCTACACGACGGTGGGCGATGCCATGACCCCCGTGGTGGAGACCTGCAAGCCCGGTGACAGCATCGTCGAGGTCGCCAAGGGCATGCTGGACAGCCGCCAGCGCCGCCGCCCGGTCATCGAGGACGGCAAGCTGGTCGGGCAGGTGAGTACCGGCAACATCCTGTGGGCGCTGATCGAACACTCGCGGCGCAAGATGCGCGAGCAGGGGCGCTAGCCGACCAGGGCTCTACCCCGCCCCACCCCCCAGCGCGTTGACCACCAGCCGGTAGGCCGCCTCCTTCGCCTCGGCGCGGCTGCGCGCATCCAGTCCCTTGCGAATCGCGTCGTGCACCAGCCACTGCACCGCCGCCATGACCGACTTCAGGTACGTGGTGGAGGGCGGCGTCGCGCCGGCCCGCTCCAGGTCTTGCGCCAGTGTGCGCGCGGCGCGGTTGAAACCGGCCTCGATGATCTGCGCCGCGGGCGAGCCGGGGTCGCTCGCCTCGACAAAAATCACGCGGGCGATGTCGGCGTTGTCGAACAGGGCGTCGAGCAGCGCATCGAGTTGCTCGCGCAGCGCCGCGGTGTCGCGCAGGTCGGCCCGCAACTGGAAGTCGCTCGAGGGCGTAGCCACGGCCCGGGCGTAGATGTCCTCCACAAGCGCGTCCTTGTCGGCGTAGCAGCGGTAGAACGTCGGCCGCGATACCTCGGCGGCCGCGCATATCCGGGCGATGGAAACACTGCGTGTGCCCTCCCGCGCGAACAGCGCGACCGCAGTCGCCCGGATAGCCTCCCGTTGTTGTTCCACGCCCGGCCTGCGCCGCGAGCGCCCGTCGATCTTGTCCTCTGCCGCCGTCATTTGCCCCCGCCGGGCCGCAATAATTGAACCGCGCTTATTTTACAGCATTGTAACATTATACTAATCTTACGCCACTGTTAAATTAAACGACTCGCGCACTACCGGGAGAGAGCAATGGCTACACAGAAATACGATGTGATCGTCGTCGGCGGCGGCATGGGCGGCCTGAACCTGGCGGCCCTGCTGTCCCACGCGGGCAAGAAGGTGCTGGTGCTGGAGAAAGGCGGTCCCCAGGCGCTGGGCGGCCGCGCGGCGTCGGGCAAGCTGGACGGCTCCGCCGTCGACAACGGCATCAAGGGCCTCATCCTCGCGGGCACGCAGGACGAGATCTACCGCCGCATCGGCAAGGAGATGCCCGCCAATGTCTGCGAGTGGACCAACCACGGCCAGATATACACCGACGGCAAGTGGCGCAGCCTGTCGACCGATGTCATCGGCGCCTCGGTTGAGGAGTTCATGCGCGTGTACAAGGAGACCGCCATGAAGATCTCCTGGGAGGAGATCGAGGCGCTCAACGACATCTCCACCGAGGCCTGGGTGCAGTCCCAGACCGACGACCAGAACGTCATCGACTTCTTCCGCTACATGGGCTGGCTGTTCGGCGGCACGTTGCCGAAGGCGACCGACTACTCGATCGGCTCGCTGTTCTACAGCGTCAAGAAGCAGATCGACACGCTCGGCCGCATGCCCTGGGGCTCCTACTGGGTGAAGGGCGGTTCCGGCGCCATCGCGCCCGCGCTCATCGAGTCTATCGGGGAGACCGGCGGCGAGATCCGGACGCACACGTCGGTGTCGCGCGTGGTGATCGAGGACGGCCGCGCGACCGGCGTGGAAGTGGACGTCGGCGAGCGCGTGGTGCCCACGCAACTGCTCGACGTGGAGTTCATCGCCGCCGACGTGGTGGTGAGCGCGGTGGCGATCTGGGACATCTTCAACATCATCTCGGAGGATGACCTCGCGCCGTGGTACGCGCAGCGCCTGGAGTACATTCATCGCCGCACGCTGAACGTGATGACGTTGACCTATGCGCTGGACGACCCGGCGCTGTTCGACGACTCCGGTATCCGCTGGGTGCAGGAAGGCCCGATCACGAAGCGTCCCTGGTGCGCCAGTACTCTCGACTACTCGGAGCGCGAGGGGGTCTACGAGGCCACGTTCTGGATCCAGCTCGGCTGGTGGGACAAGCCCAACCTGTTCGACATGCGCCTCGCCTCGCACAAGGTCGCTTTGCGCGAGCTGTTTGAGCAGTGGGAAGAGGAGATCAGGCTCCTGTTCCCGGGCGTGGTGGAGAACGCTCACTGGCGGGTACAGTCTTTCGGCCCGGCCACCATTATGGAAGCGCCCGGGCTGGTCGGCGACAAGTTGATCGACATCGAGGCGGAGGGTGTCGAGGGTCTGTACCTGATCGGTGAGCGGACCAAGGAGGCCAAGGTCATGGGCGTGTACGGGTCGGCGCAGACGGCACTGGCGGCGTTTGACCAGATCATGGCGAGGTTTCCGGTGGTGGCTCGGGGTGGCGAGCAGAAGGTCGGTTGAGCTTTTTCGCCGGCCGCTTGGAGTTGGCGGTTGTGGTTGGCAGTGGTGATTGTGGATAGGCGGCAGGGTGGGAATGCTTGTCCTGAGGTTTGCCGGGCCTTGAGTTCGGTGGCTTGAGGGATACCCGGGTGTCGTGGGAATGATCTTCGTGAGATTTGCCGGGCTTTTGGGTTGGTGCATTGAGCTTTGCCCGGGCACCGCGGCGTCGGGGAAGTTCCGGCGAGGCGGGAAAAGCAGCCTCGCCAGAACTTCCCCGCCACCGCATCGCCCTACCTGGGCGCTTTACGTCACTATCCAACGGGCGGTGGGTTCTTTCTCTCCGTTGGCCGGCCCGCGAGCGGTCGACTTCCCTGCTTTAAAACGCGGCCCTCCGGGCTGCCCTCGGTCGGTCGCGAGCCCTGCGGTCTCGCTCCACTCCCTCGGCACGTTTTGAACA
>JAUIEP010000303.1 GCA_030428835.1 Gammaproteobacteria bacterium
GACGCCGGCTTCAGCGAGCGAATCCCCATCTGGCGGCACTGCCTCGCGCTGTGGCGCGACGCGCCGCTGTTCGGGCAGGGCCTGCAGAAAGTGATCGTGCTGGGTCCCGGCGGCAACGAGAGCATCCTGAACTATGCCCACAGCCTGTTCCTCGCCAACCTGCGCGATGGCGGCGTCGTCGGGCTCGCGCTGTTGTTGCTGGTGCTGGGCCTCGCGCTGCGCACCGGTCTCAGGGACGCCCTGGCCGGTCGTGGCGCCCTGTACTTCGCGATGCTCTGCTTCGGCGGCGTCGTGGTGATCGGCGACGTGGACCAGGCCGTCACGCGCCCGCGGGAGCTGTGGCTCATCCTGTGGCTGCCGCTGGCCTGCCTCATCGCACGCGAACTGGCCGGACCGGGGGACGCTCAGGCGAACAGGGCCTCGTAGGCCGCGACCGCGTGGTGCGGCGCGAAGTCGGCGGCCCGCGCGCGCAGTGCGGCCCGGTCGGGCTCCTCGCCCAGTGCCTCGACGATGGCGGCGGCGAGCGCCTCGGCGTCGTTCACCGGCACCAGGCGGCCGTATCGCCCGCCCTCGAGAATCTCCGCCGGCCCGCCCGGGCAGTCGGTGCTGACCACCGGGCAACCGGCGAGCAGGGCCTCCACCAGCACCAGCCCGAAGCCCTCGTAGTTGGAGGACAGCACGAACAGGTCCGCCGCGCCCAGGTAGTCCTGCGTGTTGGGGCGGAAGCCCGGCATGGCCAGCGCGTCGGCCATGTGCAACGCCGCCGCGAGTTCCTCCAGGGAGATGCGGCAGGCGGCCTGCGCCGGGTCCGCGTCGTCACCGCCCAGGATCATCAGGCGCACCTCGCGCCGTTCGCGCACCAGCGCGATGGCGCGCAGCAACAGGTGGAAGTTTTTCTGCGGGACCAGCCTGCCGATCGCGAGCACCACGGGCGGTCCGGGCGCGGCGAACCACGGGTGGTCCGGCGCCGCGCCGGTCGCCGCGTCGACGCTGACCGGGTTGTAGATCACCCGCAACCGCGCCGGGGGCAGGTCGAGCAACGCCACCGTGTCCTCGGCCACGCCCCGCGAGACCGCGATCACCCCGTCGGCTGCCGCGTAACATGCGCGCAGCAGCGGCAGCATGTTGCGCAACTGGCCGCGGCCACTGGCGCGGCCGCGCGCCGCGCGTTCCGACAGCGCGTTGTGCACACCCACGAAGACCCGTGTTCCCGTGTCACCCGCGAGACGCCGCGCCAATACCGCCAGGACATTGGCCTTGGGCAGCGCGCTGAACAACACATCGGGGCGCCGGGTGCGCAGGTAGTCGGCCACCGCGCGCAGGAAGGCGAGGTTACCGGGCAGCTTGCGGGCCCGCACGGCGAAACCGAGCAAAGGCCGCGCCGCACCACCGCCTGCCAGTGCGGCGCAGAACCCGGTGAGTGAGGAACGCGCAGTCAACTGCACCACGTTCACGCCCGCGGGCAGTCGCCCGCGCAACTCGCCGCGCAGCTCACAGACCAGCAGGTCCACCGCGTAGTCGCGTGCGGCGAAACCCGCGGCGAGGGACAACACCACGCGCTCGGCGCCGCCGCCGCGCAGGTTGTCGAGCAGGAATGCGATGCGCTTGGGCGCCGAAGGGCTCATGGCCCTAGTACATCAGGCTTTCTTTATGCGTGACCAGTGGCTTGCCGCGGACCATTCGCCGGGCCTTCTTCAGGGTCATGCGCAGGGGACGGTGTTCCTCGAAGACGACGATGAACACCTTGCGGAAGTAATTCTCGGGGCAGTCGATGCGGCGCACGCCGTGCCAGGAGTTGCCGCGCCGGCCGAAGATCAGGCTGCGGTTGTCGCGGGTCTGCGCGGGGTACTCGGCGTCGAATTCGTCGAACGACGGCGCGTTGTCGGGCGAGATACGGCCGCCGTCATCGAGCACCACGGTCTCGCCGCCCCAGTCCCACTGCCAGTCGTCGTCCGTGTTGAGGTAGAAGATCTGTGAGCCGATCTTGCCCTTCGAGTCGCAGTGCGGCGACACCTCGCCACCGTTCGGCGTGAAATGCCAGTGAAACCGGAAGCGCACGTCGCGCACGCCCAGCAGGCTGCAGACGAACTCGCGGTACTGTTCGCCGCAGAGCTCCTCGACGAAGTCGCGCCACTGGGGTGCGAGGTCCATGCCGCGCTCGTAGTCCAGCACGAAACGGTCGTGGCTGGCCTGGCCGTGCTTGCGCTGCTTGCCGAAGAACCCGCGGAACTGCTCGACCGCCGGCATGGTCGCGAGCAACTCGGCGTAGGCCGCCGGGCGGATGAAGTACTGCGGATTCGCCCAGGGGAACGGCTCGACCGCGCGGAACTCGCCCGGGTCAATGGCGTCGAGCACGTCGCTGTTGAGATAGGTGGCTGTGGCCATGGGGTCCGGGTGACGTAAAAAACCGCGATTATACGGCCGCCGCCCCACCTTGGACAGGGCCGGGGCAGGGCCGGCCTAGCCCC
>JAUIEP010000116.1 GCA_030428835.1 Gammaproteobacteria bacterium
GCAGGCGCAGGACGCCATGGCCGCCGGCGACCTCAAGGCCTGCCACCAGCACTGTCTCGCGATCCTGAAGCTCGACCCCGGCTTCGCCGACGCCTGGTTCCTGTGCGGTGTGATCGCGGCGCAGAACGGCCTGCTCGACAAGGCCGTGCAGATCTTCGGCAACGCCATCAAGATGGCGCCGGAGCGCGCCGAGTACCACGCCGAACTGGGCAAGTACCTGCTCGCCGCGGGCGAGCTCGAGCGCGCGCTGGAAGCCGCGCACAGGGCGCAGGCACTCAAGCCCGACACCGCCGCCGTCCTGAACACCTTGGCCACGCTGCTCAGCCATTGCGGCGAGCACGAGCCGGCGCTCAAACTCTTCGCCCGCGCCGGCGAGCTGGTGAAGAAGGACCGCTCGCCGCAGGGCGCGCAGTGGCTCGCCGAGTTCTACTTCAACTGGGGCGCCTCGCTGCAGTTCGCCGGCGACTTCAGCGCCGCGCGCGGCTGCCTGGAGAAGGCGATCGAGTACCAGCCGCTGTACTTCCGCGCGCATTTCGCGCTGTCGAACCTGGACCGGCAGACGGTCGAGAGCAATCACATCGAACGGCTCGAAGCACTGAAGTCACGGGCAACAAACCCCCGCGACAGGCTGCACGTGGGGCATGCCCTCGCAAAGGAACAGGAGGATCTCGAACAGTATGCCGACGCCCTGGCCAGCCTCGAGTGGGCCAAGGCGGAACAGCGCAGGGCTATCGCCTACGACTTCCGCCAGGACCAGGAACTCTTCGACAAGATTCGCGACGTCTTCGACGCCGACTGGTACCGGGACACGGCGGGCGACTGCGACTCCAACGAGCCGATCTTCATCGTCGGCATGCCCCGCACCGGCACCACGCTGGTGGAGCAGATACTCGCGAGCCATTCGCAGGTGTTCGCCGCGGGTGAGCTGCAGAATTTTCCAGTGCAGCTGCGGCGCCTCGTCGAGCAGGGGCCGGGCCCTATCGACGCGCAGGCCATGGTACGCAGCGCGCTGCAACCGCTGGCCGGGCTGGGCCGGCACTACCTCGACAGCACACGGCCACGCACCGGCCACACGCCGCGGTTCATCGACAAGCTGCCGCTCAACTTTCTCTATCTCGGCCTGATACGCAAGGCGCTGCCCAACGCGAAGCTCGTGTGCCTGCGGCGCGACCCCATGGACGTGTGCCTGAGCAACTACCGGCAGCTCTTCGCGAGCAACTTCTCCTACTATCGCTACAACCTGGACCTGCTCGACTGCGGCCGCTACTACATCGAGTTCGACCGGCTCATGCGCCACTGGCACGCGTTGATGCCCGGGCAGGTGCTCGACGTGCACTACGAAGCGGTGGTGACCGATACGGAAGGTCAGGTGCGCGCACTGCTGGAGTTCTGCGACCTGCCCTTCGAGGATGCCTGCCTGGACTTTCACGCGCAGCGCTCGAGCGTCGCGACACCCAGCGCCGTGCAGGTGCGCCAGAAAATCTATACGAGTTCGATGCAGCGCTGGCGGCGCTACGGCGACGCCATGCAGCCGTTATACGAGCTGCTCAGGGACGCCGGCTTCTACTAGGGCGCACGCAGGAAGATGCCGCAGTCCGCGAGGTAGGCGCGCACCGCCGCCAGGTATCTTTGCCGGTAGGGAAGCGCCTCGTTGGCGAGCTGGTGTCCCGCGCCCTCCAGCATGAGGACGTGCGTCCCCGGGTATAGCTTCTGGATAGCCCCGAGGTTGTAGCGCCAGTCCACCGTGCCGTCGTCGTCGCCCTGCACCACGAGGACCGGGCCCACACCGAGATCCGACAGCGCAAGCCCCCTGAGCCAGCGGCGCAGCGCGCCGACCCAGCGCAGGGAGGTGTGGTGGCTCTGCAGCGGGTCCGCCCGGATGAAGGCGAGAAACGCCTCGTCGGTGGAATTGTTGGTGAAGCGCCGCGGCACCGAGTCGCGCCAGCCGCCCGCTATCGTGTGACCCAGTTTCACCAGAGGCCATGCGGCCGGGCGCACCAGGGGTGCGAGCAGCACGGCGGCGTCGAACGCCCAGTCGCAGTGCCGCGCGTACTCGGTAATCGCGGCGCAGCCGGTGCTCTGCCCCATCACCCACCAGGGCAGCGCGGGCATCCCGTGCTCCGGCGTTCCCGCCGCGCGCAGCACGTCGTCCATCGCGCGGCTGTATTCGCTGAAGTCGCTGATGGCGGCGGGCTCGCCACTGGACAGGCCGTGCCCCGGCAGGTCGAACATCAGCACATTGCAACCGGCTTCCAGCGCCCAGCCGATCAGCTTGCCGAACAGGCCCGTGTGGTCGAAGTAGCCGTGCATTAGGAGCAGGTTGGCGCAGGCGTCCGGCGTGAGCCAGCGGTGCACGGCCAGCGTGTACTCGCCGGAGGTCACGGTGCCACAGTGATGGCTCACGCCCGCGCCGCGGGCGTGAAAGTCTATGCCGTAGAACGTGCAGAGTTTATCCACCAGGGGCGGCCGCGCGGCCGCGCTGTGGAACGGCGGCAGCTCCCGCCTTAAGGTGTCGAGTTCCTGCGGCGTCAATGCGCCGACCCGCTCAGTTGACCCGCTGCTCCAGCTCGCCCGCCGCGTACGCCTGCTGCATGGCGTCGAGGGACTTCACCTTGATCCTGTCCGCGTTGCCCGCGGTGCCGAAGGCCTCGTAGCGCGCCACGCAGATGTCCTTCATCGCCGTGATGGTCTTAGCGAGGTACTTGCGCGGGTCGAACTCGGCCGGGTTCTCCGCCAGGAAGCGGCGGATGGCGCCGGTGGAGGCCAGGCGCAGGTCGGTGTCGATATTCACCTTGCGCACGCCGTGCTTGATGCCCTCCTGGATCTGCTCCACGGGTACGCCGTAGGTCTCGGGAATCTCGCCGCCGAACTCGTTGATGACCGCCAGCCAGTCCTGGGGCACCGAGGAGGAGCCGTGCATCACGAGGTGCGTGTTCGGGATGCGCGCGTTGATCTCCTTGATGCGGTCGATAGCGAGGATGTCGCCGGTGGGCGGGCGCGTGAACTTGTAGGCGCCGTGGCTGGTGCCGCAGGCGATGGCGAGCGCGTCGACGCCCGTGGCCTTCACGAACTCCGCCGCCTCTTCCGGGTCGGTGAGCAACTGGTCGTGGGTCAGCTTACCCTCGGCGCCGATGCCGTCCTCCTCACCCGCCTCGCCGGTTTCCAGCGAGCCGAGGCAGCCCAGCTCGCCCTCCACCGACACGCCGCAGGCGTGGGCCATCTCGACGGCTGTGCGGGTGACGCGCACGTTGTAGTCGAAATCCATCGGCGTCTTGCCGTCCTCGCCGAGGGAGCCGTCCATCATCACCGAGCTGAAACCGAGCTGGATGGAGCGCTGGCACACCGCCGGTGACACGCCGTGGTCCTGGTGCACCACCACGGGTATGCCGGGGAACTCGTTCATGGCCGCTTCCATCATCGCGCGCAGGAACGGCGCGCCGGCGTACTTACGGGCGCCGGCGCTCGCCTGCATGATGACGGGAGAATTGGTCTCGCTCGCCGCCTCCATGATCGCGCGGGTCTGCTCGAGGTTGTTCACGTTGAAGGCCGGTACGCCGTAGTTGTTCTCGGCGGCGTGGTCCAGGAGCTGGCGCATACTGATCAGGGGCATGGTAGTACCTATAGCAAGTGTTTATGTCAGGGGGATTAAGCGCCGCTCGCGCGTTCCTCGAGTATGGCGACGGCCGGCAGCACCTTGCCTTCCACGTATTCCAGGAACGCACCGCCGCCGGTGGAAATATACGAAACCTTATCCGCGATGCCGAATTTGTCAATCGCGGCCAGTGTGTCGCCGCCGCCCGCCAGGGAAAACGCGTCGCTGGCAGCGATCGCGCGCGCCAGGGCCTCGGTGCCCGCGGCGAACTGGTCGAACTCGAAGACCCCGACCGGGCCGTTCCACAAAATTGTGCCGGCAGTCGCCAGGATCCCGGCGATATCCTTCGCGGCCTCGGGGCCGATATCGAAAATCATGTCGTCGTCGGCCACGTCATCGGCACTCTTGAGGCTCGCCTGCGCATCCTCCGCGAACGCCTTGCCGGTCACGACATCGACGGGCAGCGGGATGCTGGTCTTCGCCATGAGCTGTTGCGCCTCGCCGATGAGGTCGTGCTCGCACAGCGACCTGCCCACCGGCTTGCCGCTCGCCGCGAGGAACGTGTTGGCGATGCCGCCGCCCACCACGAGCTGGTCGACCTTGTCGGACAACGTTTCCAGCACCGTGAGCTTGGTCGACACCTTGGAGCCCCCGACGATCGCCACCATGGGCCGCGCGGGCTCGGACAAGGCCTGCTCCAGCGCGCGCAACTCGCCCTCCAGCAGGGGGCCGGCACAGGCAACCGGGGCGAACTTCGCCACGCCGTGGGTGGATGCCTGCGCGCGGTGCGCGGTGCCGAAGGCGTCCATCACGAACACCTCGCACAGGCCCGCGTAGGCCTGCGCCAGTTCGTCGGCGTTGTCTTTTTCGCCGGGGTTGAAGCGTACGTTTTCCAGCAGCGCGACCTCGCCCTCGTGCAGCTCGACCCCCAGGCGCCAGTCCTCCACCAGCGTGACCTTCTGCCCCAGCAGTCCGGCGAGGTGCGCCGCCACCGGCGCCATGGAAAACTGCGCATCGAACTCGCCCTCGGTCGGACGGCCGAGGTGTGACATCAACATGACCTTGGCGCCGGCGTCGAGCGCAGCACGAATGGTGGGCAGCGCCGCGCGGATGCGGGCGTCCGAGCTCACCGCGCCGTCCTTGATCGGCACGTTGAGGTCCTCGCGGATCAAGACGCGCTTGCCCTTGAGGTCTTGCTCGCTCATCAGGTTGACGTTGAGTGACATGGTTCTTTTCTCCGGTCACGCGAGTGCCGATATTCGCACTCCGGCCCCTGTGGGGTCGAATTTATTCGACCGACACAGACGCTCAATTTATCCATTGTTGATATCGAGGGCGTATTTCCAGGTCGAATGAATTCGACCCCACAGGGTTCGGGTGGCAACACCCGGTCGAATGAATTCGACCCCACAATTGAACGCCTTCGTTACTGCAATCCGCCCCAGTACCGCGCCACATCGAGCATGCGGTTGGCATAGCCCCACTCGTTGTCGAACCAGGTGAGGATCTTGACCAGGCTGCCGCCGCTCACCCGGGTCTGGCTGGCGTCGACGATGCAGGAACGGGGGTCGTGATTAAAGTCACAGGATGCCAGAAGCTCTTCGGTGTAGCCAAGAACCCCATCGAAGCGGGACTGTGACGCGGCCCGCAGAATCCTGTTGATATCCGCTTCGGAGGTGTCCACTCGCGTGTGCACCGTGAGGTCCATCGCCGACACGTTCAGTGTGGGCACTCGCAGCGCCTGCGCGGTGAAGCGGCCCACCATATCCGGTAACAGCCGCTCCACACCTTTCGCGAGCGCCGTGTCCACCGGGATGATCGACTGCGACGCGGCGCGGGTCTTGCGCAGGTCTGTGTGGTGATAGGCGTCCAGCACGGGCTGGTCGTTCATCGCGGAGTGGATGGTGGTGATGGTGCCCGTCTCGATGCCCACCGTGTCCTCGAGCGCGGCGATGATCGGCACGATGCCGTTGGTGGTGCAGGACGCGTTCGACACGATGCGGTGCGCGGCGGTGAGGTCGCTGTGGTTCACACCGTAGACCACGGTGAGGTCGACATCCGACTGCGCGGGCTGGGAAAACAATACGCGGCCCGCGCCCTGCGCCAGGTGCAGCTGTGCCGTACCGCGATCGGAAAACGCGCCCGTGCACTCGAGCACCATGTCCACGCCAAGGTCACCCCAGGGCAGCCGGTCGATGCCCTCGTGGCGCAGCAACGTGATGTCGTCGCCGTCGATGTGCAGCGCGCGGTCATTGCCGCTCAGCGGCAGCGGAAAGCGGCCGTGGGTCGAGTCGTAACGGGTGAGGTGTAACACCGTGCGGGCGTCCGCCACCTCGTTGATGGCGACTATCGCGAGTTCTTCACGGTAAGCGCTCTCGTACAGCGCGCGCAGGATGCTGCGGCCTATCCTGCCGTAGCCGTTGATGGCGAGGCGCAACACGGCCGCGCGTGCTACAGCAGCACGTCTTCCACGGCCGCCGCGACATTGTCGACCGTGAAGCCGAAGTGCTCGAACAGTGCCGCGGCGGGTGCGGACTCGCCGAAGCTGGTCATGCCGACGACGCGACCGTCGAGGCCGACGTACTTGTACCAGAAGTCCGCGTGCAGGGCCTCCACGGCGACGCGCGCGAGCACGTCGCTCGGCAGCACGGACTCGCGGTAGGCGGCGTCCTGCTGCTCGAATACCTCGCAGCAGGGCATGGACACCACGCGCACCTTCTTGCCCGCGAGCTTGTCCGCCGCGCCGAGCGCCAGTTGCACCTCGGAGCCCGTGGCGATGATGATCGCATCGGGCGTGCCGTCACAGTCCCTGAGGATGTAGCCGCCGCGCTCGATCGCGGCGACCTGTGCCGCGTCGCGAGCCTGGTGCGGTATGCCCTGCCGCGTGAGGATCAGCGCCGTCGGGCCGTCGCTGCGCTCGATGGCGGCCTTCCAGGCCACCGCGGTCTCCACCGTGTCGCAGGGCCGCCAGCTGTGCATACCCGGCGTCGCGCGCAACGCGGTGAGCTGCTCGACCGGCTGGTGGGTGGGCCCGTCCTCGCCGAGGCCGATGGAGTCGTGGGTGAACACGTAGATAGCCTGCTGCTTCATCAGCGCGGCCATGCGCACGGCGTTGCGCGCGTACTCCATGAAGATCAGGAAGGTGGCGCCGTAGTTGATGAAGCCGCCGTGCAGGGCGATACCGTTCATGATGGCCGCCATGCCGAACTCGCGCACGCCGTAATAGATGTAGTTGCCGCCCGCATCGTCGGCGGTGATCGTCTTTGAGCCTTTCCAGATCGTGTTGTTGGAGCCCGCCAGATCCGCCGAGCCGCCGATGATCTCGGGCAGCAGCGGACCGTAGGCGTCCAGGCAGTTCTGCGACGCCTTGCGCGTGGCCACCTTCTCGCCCTGCGCCTGGCACCCGGCGACATACTCCGCGGCCCTGGCACTGAAGTCGGCGGGCAGGTCCCCCGCCAGGCGGCGCCGAAGCTCCGCCGCGAGGTCGGGGTGTGCCTCGGCGTAGGCCGCCATGCGCGCATCCCACTCCGCTTCCGCAGCCGCGCCGCGCTCGCGCGCATCCCAGCCCGCGTAGACCTCGTCCGGGATCTCGAACGGGGCGTGGTGCCAGCCGATGGTTTCGCGGGTCAGCGCCACCTCGTCCTCGCCCAACGCGGCGCCGTGGGAGGACGCGGTGCCCTGCTTGTTCGGCGAGCCCTTGCCGATCACCGTCTTGCAGCAGAGCAGGGTCGGGCTGCCGGTCTCGGCGCGCGCCTGCTCGATGGCGGCGCCCACGGCGGCCGGGTCGTGTCCGTCCACCGCCTCGACCACGTGCCAGCCGTAGGCGCGGAAGCGCCCCGGGGTGTCGTCCGTGAACCAGCCCTCGACCTCACCGTCGATGGAGATATTGTTGTCGTCGTAAAAGGCGATCAGCTTGCCCAGGCCCAGCGTGCCCGCCAGGGAGCAGACCTCGTGGGAGATCCCCTCCATCAGGCAGCCGTCGCCGAGAAACACGTACGTGTAGTGATCGACGACACTATGGCCGGGCCGGTTGAACTGCGCGGCCAGCACCTTCTCCGCCAGGGCCATGCCCACGCCGTTGGAAATGCCCTGCCCGAGCGGACCCGTGGTGGTCTCGATGCCGGGCGCATAGCCGTATTCGGGGTGACCCGGCGTGAGGCTGTGCAGCTGGCGGAAGTTCTCAAGCTCCCGCATGGGCAGGTCGTAGCCCGTGAGGTGCAGGAGGGAATAGATGAGCATCGAGCCGTGGCCGTTGGACAGCACGAAGCGGTCCCGGTCTGGCCAGTCGGGATTGGCCGGGTTGTGGCTGAGGTAGTCGTTCCACAGGACCTCCGCGATATCCGCCATGCCCATCGGGGCCCCCGGGTGACCGCTGTTGGCCTTCTGGACGGCGTCCATGGCGAGCGCGCGAATAGCGTTGGCAAGGGTCAAGCGGTCGGCTGACATCGAGATCTCCGAAAAATGGGTGCTGGGGTGCGGGTGACGGCGCGGGTATTTTCCCTGAAACGCCTTGTTACGGCAATCAAACGCGCGCAATTGGACCCGCTTTCCCCGGGTTACTGGCCCTCGAAGCGTGAACGCCGGCCGGATGTCAGGGGCATGGGTGCGAACCGGCTACCGGGGGCGTCGGGCGACAGGACGTCGCCCGTCGAGCCTGTACATGGATGTGCGCTTTTTGGCGGTCCCCGGTAGCCGGTTCGCACCCATGCTCCGGATTCAGGGAACACGACCGGCGACGGTCGCTCCACGGAAATTTTCTCGGTTTTCAGGGCCCGGAAAATGTGCGACTTTGTTCACAAAGCTATATCAAAATATTTTGATGAAGTTTCCACGCCCTGCTAGACTCGCGCCCCATGGTTTCGTCGAACACCGCCCGGGTGGCGCCCGCTGTGACTGAGCAGCCCGCCGAGCCCGAGGAGCAGCTCGCTGCCCTGACCGCCCTGTGCAAGGCCAGCGGCGACACGTTGCGCCTGCTGGTGCTGCGCGTCCTGCGCAAGGACTCCTTCGGCGTATCCGAGCTCTGTGCCATATTCGATATCCGCCAGCCGGCCCTGTCCCACCACCTGAAGGTGCTGGCGGGGGCGGGGCTCGTGGCGGCGCGCCGCGAGGGC
This sequence comes from Gammaproteobacteria bacterium, assembly GCA_030428835.1. GTDB lineage: Bacteria > Pseudomonadota > Gammaproteobacteria > Pseudomonadales > Halieaceae > Marimicrobium. Next base: position 8,704 of record JAUIEP010000116.1, read on the forward strand.
AATTCCAGCTTCTACCGCCGCAGCGAGCTCGGGCAGCAGCCCGAGCTGGCAGGGCTCAAGCACAGCATTTTTGAGGCCGTCGACCAGATCGAGCTGCCCCGCGACGTCGAGGCGCGCCTTCTGGCGCTGCAGCAACAGCGCGAGGAGAACTCGCGCAGCTTCTTCCGCCTGAACGCCGACAAGTTCCGCGAGCAGCAGGACCTGATCGCCAGTTACGAGCAGTACGCCGACATCGTCGCGCAGGTGCTGCGCGACGCCCCCCTCGCCGAGCGCGGCACGGTGCTGGAGGTGGGACCGGGCGACGGCTCTTTCCTGCTGGAACTCGCCCCCGAATTCGACCGCGTGGTCGCCCTCGACAACGCCCCCGGCATGCTGGAGCAGGCCCGGGACAAGGTCGCCGCCGCCGGCCACGACAATGTCGAGTTCATCCTGGGCGACACGAAGAGCCGCAAATTGAAGGGCCTCGAGCCCGACTGCGCCGTGATCAACATGGTGCTGCACCACACGCCCTCACCGGGCGAGGTCCTGCAGGACGTGGCCCGGCACCTCGGCGAGGGCGGCGTCATACTTGTCACAGACCTCTGCAATCATGACCAGGGCTGGGCGCGGGAGAACTGCGGCGACCTGTGGCTGGGCTTCGACCCCGCCGACCTCGCGCAGTGGGCACAGGAGGCAGGCCTCGACGAGGTCGCGAGCGTCTACCTCGCGCAACGCAACGGATTCCAGGTACAGGTGCGGCTGTTCGGCCGCGCCTAGACATTCACCAACGAGCAATCACCACGACATAACACGTAAGGACGAACCCATGAGCGAGTACAGCATCTTCACATCCGAATCAGTTTCCGAGGGGCACCCGGACAAGATGGCGGACGCCATCTCCGATACCGTCCTGGACTTCATTATCAAGGACGACCCCGCCGCCCGCGTGGCGGTGGAGACCATGGTCAAGACCGGCATGGCGATTGTCGCCGGCGAGGTGACCACCTCCACGCCCATGGACGACCTCGAGGAGGCCATCCGCGCCACGATCAACGAGATCGGCTACGACAATTCCGACGTCGGCTTCGACGGCCACAACTGCGCCGTACTGAACGCCATCGGCAAGCAGTCCAAGGATATCTCCATGGGTGTGACCGAGGGCGAGGGCGCGCACCTGGAGCAGGGCGCGGGCGACCAGGGCCTGATGTTCGGCTACGCCACCAACGAGACCGAGGCGCTGATGCCGGCGCCGATCCACTACTCGCACCGCCTGGTCGAGAAACAGGCCGAGCTGCGCAAGAACGGCACCCTGCCGTGGCTGCGCCCGGACGCCAAGAGCCAGGTCACCCTGCGCTACGACGCCGGCAAGCCCGTCGCCATCAACGCGGTTGTACTGTCCACACAGCACGACCCCGACATCAGCCAGTCCGACATTCACGAAGCCATCATGGAGCACGTGATCAAGCCGGTACTGCCCGCCGAGTGGCTGCACGACAAGACGCTGTACCACATCAACCCGACCGGTAACTTCGTGATCGGCGGTCCCGTGGGCGACTGCGGCCTCACCGGCCGCAAGATCATCGTGGACACCTACGGCGGCATGGCGCGCCACGGCGGCGGCGCCTTCTCCGGTAAGGACCCGTCCAAGGTGGACCGCTCCGCGGCCTACGCCGGTCGCTACGTGGCCAAGAACATCGTCGCCGCCGGCCTGGCCGATCGCTGCGAGATCCAGGTGTCCTATGCCATCGGCGTGGCGGAGCCGACCTCCATTTCCATCAACACGTTCGGCACCGGCAAGCTCGGCGACGACAAGATCGAGGAACTGGTGCGCGAGCACTTCGACCTGCGCCCGAAGGGCCTGATCGCGATGCTCGACCTGAAACGCCCGATCTACAAGAAGACGGCGGCCTACGGCCACTTCGGTCGCGACGACGCCGACTTCACCTGGGAGAAGACCGACAAGGCGGACGCCCTCAAGGCGGCGCTGTAACGCCAACCGAACCACCAACGCATGCCCGCGCAGGCGGGTTGCCGAACCACCGCAAAGGAATTTGACAATGAGCCAAGCAGAAACCGTAACCGACAACGCCGACTACAAGGTCGCCGACATCGCCCTCGCCGCGTGGGGCCGCCGTGAACTGGACATCGCCGAGGGTGAAATGCCCGCGCTGATGGCCATGCGCGCCAAGTACTCGGACAGCAAGCCGCTGGCCGGCGCAAAGATCCTCGGCTGCATCCACATGACCATCCAGACGGGCGTGCTGATCGAGACGCTGATCGCGCTGGGCGCCGAGGTGCGCTGGTCGTCCTGCAACATTTTCTCCACCCAGGATCACGCCGCGGCGGCCATCGCCGCAGCGGGCGTGCCCGTATTCGCGTGGAAGGGCGAGACCGAGGAAGAGTACGACTGGTGTATCGAGCAGACCATCCTCAAGGACGGCAAGCCCTGGGACGCCAACATGGTGCTGGACGATGGCGGCGACCTCACCGCCATGTTGCACGAGAAGTATCCCGCCATGCTCGACAACATCCACGGCATCACCGAGGAGACGACCACGGGTGTGCACCGCCTGCAGGAAATGCTGAAAGCCGGCACCCTGAAGGTGCCCGCGGTGAATGTTAACGACTCCGTGACGAAGTCCAAGAACGACAACAAGTACGGCTGCCGCCACAGCCTGAACGACGCCATCAAGCGCGGCACCGACCACCTGATGGCCGGCAAGAAGGCGCTGGTGATCGGCTACGGCGACGTCGGCAAGGGTTCCTCGCAGTCCCTGCGCCAGGAAGGCATGATCGTGAAGATCGCCGAGATCGACCCGATCTGCGCCATGCAGGCGTGCATGGACGGTTTCGAGGTCGTGTCCGCCTACAAGGACGGCGTGAACGACGGTACCCCCGCGAGCATCAACACCGACCTGCTCGAGAACACCGACCTGGTGGTCACGACGACCGGCAACTACAACGTCTGCGACTCCAACATGCTGAAGGCACTGAAGAGCGGCGCTGTGGTGTGCAACATCGGGCACTTCGACAACGAGATCGACACCGCCTTCATGCGCTCCAACTGGGACTGGGAAGAGGTGAAGCCGCAGGTGCACAAGGTCTACCGCGACCGCGCCGCGAACGACCACCTGATCCTGCTCTCGGAAGGCCGCCTGGTGAACCTCGGTAACGCCACCGGTCACCCGTCGCGCATCATGGACGGCTCCTTCTCCAACCAGGTGCTGGCGCAGATCTACCTCTACGAGCGCCGCTTCGCGGACCTCGAGGACAACATGAAGTCCGCGGCCCTGGCCGTCGAGGTGCTGCCGAAGAAGCTGGACGAGGAAGTCGCCGCGCACATGATCTCCGGCTTCGGCGCCACGCTGACGAAGCTCACCCAGGAGCAGGCTGACTACATCCACGTGAAGGTAGAAGGCCCGTTCAAACCGGACAGCTACAAGTACTAGGAACGTGGCGCATGTCTGAAACCAAGCCAAGGATCAGCTTCGAGTTCTTCCCGCCGAAGACCGACGCCGGCACGGACAAGCTGCTGAACGAGGTGCGCCCCGCGCTCTCCGGGCTGCAACCCGAGTTCTTCTCGGTGACCTACGGCGCCGGCGGCAGCACGCGCGACACGACGCTGGGCGTGGTGTCCGCCATCCGCGAGAAGGATATCGCGGTGGCGCCGCACCTGAGTTTCGGCGGCTCGAACGAGAACGCCGTCGGCGACCTGCTGGACGAGTACAAGCGCATCGGCGTGCGACGCATCGTGGCACTGCGCGGCGACCGGCCCTCGGGCATGGGCGGCGCGACGCTGGTCTACGCCAACGAGCTGGTGGAGTTCATTCGCGAGCGCACGGGCGACCACTTCCACCTGGAGGTGGCCGCCTACCCGGAGATTCACCCGGAGGCGAAGGACTACGACAGCGACGTGCGTTTTCTCAAGGGCAAGTTCGACGCCGGCGCCGACAGCGCGATCACGCAGTTCTTCTACAACGTGGAGTCGTACTTCTACTTCCTGGACCAGTGCGCCGCCGCCGGTATCGACAAGCCCGTGTACGCGGGCATCATGCCGCTGGCGAACTTCGCCAACATCCGTCGCTTCGCCGGCAACACCGGTGCGGAAATCCCGCGCTGGATCTGCCGGCGCATGGAGGGCTACGGCGACGACAGCGACAGCCAGTACCAGTTCGGCGTCGAAGTGGTGACGCAGCTCTGCCAGACACTGCTGGACAGCGGCTGCCCCGGCATACACTTCTACACGATGAACCAGGTGGAACCCACGCGGCAGATTCACAGCAACCTCGGTCTCTAGGCCGCGGCGGCTATGCGCCTCACCCGGATCTTCACGTCACAGGCCCTGCGCAGCGGGGCCTCTTTCATTCTGGAACCCGAGCCCAGCCGCCACGTCGCGCGCGCACTGCGCATGGCCGTGGGCGACGCGCTCACCCTGTTCGACGGCCGCGGCGGCGAGTATCCCGCCACGATCGAGACCATCGGCAAGAAGCACGTGACGGTTGTGACCGGCGCGCACGATCCGGTCGAGTGTGAGTCCACCCTCGCCGTTCACCTGGGAATCGCCCTGTCGCGCGGCGACCGTTTCGACTGGGTGGTCCAGAAGGCCACCGAACTCGGCGTACACAGCATCGCGCCGCTGGAATCGGAGCGCACGGGTGTGCGGCTCAGGGGCGACAGGGTAGGGAAGAAGCTGGAGCACTGGCGGCAGATCGCGATCAGCGCATGCGAACAGTGCGGCAGGAACCGGATCCCGCAGATCGACGAGCCACAGCCGCTGGCCGACTGGGTCGATCGGACCGAGGCGGCAGCGCGGCTCGTGCTCCACCCCGGGGGCGGGCCGCTGCAGGCCGGACAGGCCCCGCCGGCGTCGGTGGCCCTGCTCGTGGGTCCGGAGGGCGGCCTGGGCGACGCCGAGATCGAACACACCCGGGCGCGCGGCTATCAGTCCCTGTCCCTGGGGCCGAGGGTGATGCGCACCGAGACGGCGCCGCTGGCGGCGCTCGCTATCCTGCAGGCGCAATGGGGCGACATGTCCGCCGCGGATGTGGCGCCTTGAGGACGCTGCACCTGCACATCGGCCTGCCCAAGACCGGCAGTTCGGCGCTGCAGTCCTGGCTGTCGCTGAACTCGCAGGCGCTGGCACTGCAGGGTATCGAGTACGCGGACCTGGTGCCGGAGGCGAAGCACGGGATGACCAGTTCCGGCAACGGCTTCACGCTCTACCAGGCCCTGGCGCAAAAAGACCTGGTCCGCGCGCAGGAGCTGCTCACCGCCACGTATTTCGGGAACAGCGGCCGTGCAACCGCCATCGTAAGCAGCGAGTTCCTGGGCTGGGTGCCCAAGCCGCTCCTGCTCCAGGCGCGCGAGACCTGCAACCGTCACGACATACAGGTCCACATCATCGCCTTCGTGCGCTCGGTCTATGAGCGCGCCTACTCGGGCTATATACAGGACGTAAAGACCAAGGGCCGCGCGAACGCTTTTTGCATTGAGGACGTTGCGACAAGGTTCACGCGCACACAGAAGAACCTGCTGAAGTACCTGCGGGTGTTCCGCGGCGCGGTGACGGTGCTGAACTACGACGATCCGCAGCGCGATATTTTCGCGGCGTTCGCCGACGCCGCGGGAGTGGACCCGGCGCCGCTGCAGGCACTGGGCAAACAGGTCAACCGCAGCCTTTCCGGTGTGGAAACCGAAATCATGCGCCGGCTAAACGCCCTGCACGACG
>JAUIEP010000304.1 GCA_030428835.1 Gammaproteobacteria bacterium
GTCGCCGGGGCTGTTGGGATAGCGCTCCGCCTGGTTGCCCGAGCGTTCGCCCGCGCCGTCCAGCATGAGCACCAGCGGCAGGCGCTGCTCGAGGGCGAGTCGCACCAGGCGCGCGCGCTTCGCGGCATTGGGGTGACCGATAGAGCCGCCCTTGACCGTGAAGTCCTCGGCCAGCACCACGACGCTGCGCCCCTCGACGCGGCCGGTACCCCCGACCAGCGCGTCGCCCGGCAGGGGCGGCTCGCCACCCGGGTGATTGCCGCCGGCCAGTGCGCCGATCTCGTTGAAGCTGTCGCGGTCCAGGAAGGCGGCGACCCGCTCGCGCGCCGTCATGCGCCCCTGGCCGTGCTGGCGGGCGATCTTGTCGGCGCCGCCCATCCCCTCGGCGAACGCGGTGCGTTCCCGCAGTTCCCCAAGGAGCGCTTCCCAGCCCTCGCGGTACGTGCCCAATGCCTTGTTCTCCCGGTTGGTGGCGGCCGTTTCACGGCCTGGTGTCGTGTGTGCCCTGATCGGCGTCGCCGTGCCGGCGCCGGAAACTGCGCGGCGCGGGCGCGGGCACTGCAGGCCGGTCGCCCGGCGCGCCAGAGGCTCATACTAATCGCTGTCGCACGGTCGTGAAAGGCGCCGCCGCGCGTGTATCATGGACGCCCGCCGGGTTGGTTCAATTGTGAAGGAGAGTGCCGTGTCGTCCGAAGAAATCCTGTTGGTGGAGCCCCGTGGCGAAGTGGAGTGGGTGACCCTGAATCGCCCTGCGCAGAGCAACGCGCTGGACGAGGCGCTCGTGGACGCGCTGGTGTCTTACTTCGAGGGGTTGCCGGGCCGCGAGGCGGTGCGCGTGATCGTGCTGCGCGCCAACGGGCGCAATTTCTGCGCCGGGCTCGACCTCTCGCCCGGAGCCTTCTCCACCTCGGCGCGGTCCCCGAATGCCGCCTGGGGCATGCAGCGCCGCATCGCGCGCATCTACCTCGCCATGCGCCGGTGCCCGCAGCCCATCATCGCGCTGGTGCAGGGCGCGGCCTGCGGCGGTGGCTTCAGCCTCGCGCTGGCCTCGGACATTCGCATCGCGGGCGAGAGCGCGAGGATGAACGCGGCGTATATCCGCATAGGGCTCACGGGCTGTGACATGGGCTCCAGCTACTTCCTGCCGCGACTGGTGGGCGGCTCGGTCGCGGCGGAACTGCTGATGACCGGGCGTTTCATCCACGCGCCGCGCGCGCTGGCCGTGAACCTCGTTTCGGATGTGGTGCCGGACGCGCAACTGGCGCAGGCCGCGCAACCGCTGCTGGAGGATATGCTGCGCACATCGCCGATGGGGCTGCGCCTGACGAAGGACGCGCTCAACGTGAACATCGACGCAAACGGGCTGGAGGCGGCGATGGCGGTGGAGGACCGGCAACAGGCGTTATTGTCCATGACCGAGGACGCGGGGGAGGCCGCGCTGGCCTTTCTCGAAAAGCGCGAGCCCGTGTACCACAATCGGTGAAGCCTTACTCGAACTTGAGCGCCTGCGCCGGGTTGATGCGCGCGGCCGCGCGGGCCGGCAGGTAGGAGAAGAGGGCGCCGATACCCACGGCGAGCGCGAGCGGCAGTAGCGCGGACGCCGCGCCGAGCGCCACCGGCAGGTCCGTTAGCGCCGCGCTGTCGCTGGCCAGCAGCAGGTGCGTCAGCAGGGAGCCGACGAACGCCGCCCCCAGCGCCACCAGGCAGCCCTCCGCCATGAACAGGATGACGATATCCGCGCGGCTTGCCCCCAGCGCACGCCGCAGGCCGATTTCCGCCACGCGCTCGCGCACGTTCGCCACGAGGATGCTCGACAGCGTGGTACCCCCCAGCAGCAGGCACAGCGCCGCTATGGTGCCCACGGTGAGTGCCACCGTTCCCTGCATCTCGCGCACCTTGCCGATGAGGCTGGCGGGGATCACCCACGACAGGTCCGCGAGCCCGAGGTCGGGCTGCGCCAGCAGCGCGCGCAGGCCGCCCAGGGCCTCGTCCGCCGACGCGTACTCCGGGGTGCGCACGAAGATGGCGTCCAGCGGATTGGCCTGGCCGGGCGCCTCCTGCCAGATGTCCTCCACCGAGAGCGGCACGAACAGGCTGTCGGCGCCCGTCGAGAGCCGGGCATCCGCGAACTCGCCGTCCAGTGCGCCGACCTGCGGCGCCACCACACCGACAATGCGGAACGCTCCCGTACCGACCGGCACGGTCATCCCCGCCTGCCAGCCGCGTTCGTCGCGCATGCGTTGCGTGATGACGGCCACCCGTTTGCGTTCCCGCACATCGCGCGCATCGAACAGGCGCCCGGCACGCAGGTGCCAGTCGCGCAGCCGGAAATAGTCAGCCTCTACGCCGATGACCGCCACGTCGACCTGCCCGCCGCCGCTGGTTGCCGGCGCCTGGCGTAACCCGCTGATCTCGGCGCCGGGGTAATTGTCGCGC
>JAUIEP010000117.1 GCA_030428835.1 Gammaproteobacteria bacterium
CAGCTGGGCTAGCCCGAAACACAGTTGCTCCGTCGGTCGGGAGCCTCCTGCGGAGTCTCCCTCCACTCCCTCGGTGCCTCCCTGACGGCTACGCGAAGAGATATCCCGGCCCGGGGCCTTCTATCGAGCGGAAGACGCAACTCTGTTCTGCGCGAACGTTTGGCAGGCACCGCACATCTGATTTCTGCGCGAACGTGTGTCAGGCACCGCACATCGAGGTTCACAAAGTCGGTAGGGTGACGCGTTATTGGGGAACTTTTTTCGGGCCCTGCGCCCGTAAAAAGTTTCACGATGGCGCGGCGCCCGGGTGCCACTCTCGCGAGCGCTGAACCCCCTCGTCCGCTAAGCACTCAAACAACTCTCCGCCGAACCTGGTCGCTATGTCCCAGCGCCCGCCAAGTACTCACCCAGCCCTACGTCGAACGAAAACAAAAAACGCCGCTAAAGAGCGGCGTTCAGGAAAGGCACCGGAGCGGTGTCAGGCTGCGGTCTTGCCCCGCTCACCGACCGGGGGGCCCACATACTCGGCCCGTGGTCGAATGAGCCGGCTGTCGCGGCGAAACTCCAGGAAGTGGGCGATGTAGCCGTAGACCCTGGACATGGCGAACATGGCCGTGAAGTAGTGGGTCGGGATGCCGAGGCTGTGGAAGACCGCGCCCTTGTAGAACTCCACGTTGGCCCAGATCTCCTTGTCGCGCTTGGCGAACTCCTTCTGGCAGGCTTCCTCTACCGCGATGAGCGTGGCGAGCAGGTTCTTGCTCTCGTCATCCTGGCACAACTCCACCGCCATCGGCTTCAGGATCTTGGCGCGCGGGTCGACCGTGCGGTACTCGCGGTGCCCCATGCCCATGATCTTCACCTTGTTGGCGAGGCAGTCCTTGACGTAGGCCTCGGCCTTGTCGGGACTGCCGATCTCCATGGCCATCTCGAGGGCGGCCTGGTCGGCGCCGCCGTGCAGCTTGCCGAAAAGCGTGCCGATAGAGGCCGAGATGGAGGACTGGATGGGGGCGAGGGTGCTGGCGCACACGCGGCCGGCGAAGGTGCCGCAGTTGAAGCTGTGTTCCATCTGCAGGATCTGCGCCGCGTCGAGCATCTTGCGCTGCTCTTCGGTGGGGCGCGTGCCGTGGAACATGTGGAGAAAGTTTTCGTGGTAGAGGCGGCCGGGTATCGGCGCCAGCACGGACTTGCTCTGGTCGAGGCGGTAGTGCGCGGCAATCAGCGTGGTGATCTTGGCGGCGAGGAACAGGCCGGTCTCGGCGTCCTCGTCGATCTCGAGCCACTTCTCCTCGGGGGCTTTCAGGAGGGGCACGAGGCCCTGCAGCATGAGCATGGGGTGCAGGTCGCGGGGCACCTGCTGCAGGAGGTCGATCTCCGCGTGGGACAACGCGGTGTGTTTGCACATGAACGTCTTGAGGCGGGTCTTTTGTTTCTCGTCCGGCCACTCGCCGAACAGGACCATCCAGACCACGTGCAGGAAGGGCACGCCGACAAGGTCGTTGATATCGAAGCCGCGGTAACTGAGCAGGCCCTTGTCGCCCTGCACATCGGATATCGCGGTCTGGCCGACGACCACGCCGGCAAGGTCACTGGAGTACAGAACTTCCTCGGATTCCGTCGACATAGCGTCCTCCCGTAATTGTGAATTTTTCACAGTATAGGACAGCAGTTTCGATTAGGAGAGTTAATTATACTTATCCTCTTATTAGGGAATCTGATATGCGGTTAGAAAACAGTGAGTTACGTGCCTTTCACGCGGTGATCGAGGAGGGCGGCTTCAAGCGGGCGGCGGACGCCCTCCACGTGAGCCAGTCGGCGGTCAGCCAGGCGGTCGCGGGGCTCGAGAACAAGCTCGGGGCGATGCTCGTGCAACGTGGCAAGGAACTGCAGCTCACCGATGTCGGCCGTCGCGTCTTCGCCCACGCCGCCGACCTGCTGCAGCGTGAGCAGCGCACGCTGGAGGACATCGAGCACCTCAAGCAGGGCCGCGCCGAGACCCTGAGCCTGGCCATGTCCGGCTCTATCAACCGCTTTTATGCACGGCAGTTAATAAGTACTTACTACCAACGCAACCCACACACACGAATGATGATTTCGGAGATGCCCGCGCGCAGCATCATCGGTGCCGTCATCGCCGGCAGCGTGGAACTGGGCTTTGGTCCCTTCCAGAAAGACATGGCCGCCTTCGACACCGTGCCGTTGTATTCCGACTCCCGCCACCTCGTGGTGAGCCCCCGGCACCCCGAGTACCAGGGCCTGGTCGACGGCGACCCGCGGGCCCTCAAGCGCACGCCGCTGATCGCCTCCGCCCTCGACAACCCGGACATGCGGCCCTCCTTCGCGCGCCTGCGCGACCAGTTCAGCACGGTGTGGGAAGTGAGCAGCCTGCGCCTGCGCATCCACATGGTGAACGAGGGCATGGGCGTAACCTTCCTCGACCGCAAGCTCCTCACCGAGCACAAGGTCTGCCAGACTTTCGAGATACTGAGCGACGTGTCTTTCGGCCGCATCGACAAGCAGGTGGGCCTTTACTACCGCGCCGGTCGCGAGCTGAGTGATAGTGCACATAACTTCATCGGCCTATGCGCCGAACACTGGTCGTTGTAGAGTCGCCGCCATGCCAGCCCTGCGTGACAGCAATCTAGAGAAGCTCGGCGAGAGCGAGTTCGACGTCCTGGTGATCGGCGGCGGTATCAACGGCGCGGTGGCGGCGGCCTCCCTCGCGGGGCGCGGCGTGCGCGTCGCGCTGATCGACAGCAGGGACTTCGCCGGGGGCGTCAGTTCCAATTCCTCCAATCTCGCCTGGGGCGGCATCAAATACCTGGAAAGCGGGGAACTGTTCCTGGTCGACAAGCTGTGCCGGTCGCGCAACAAGCTCATGGACGCCTACCCGTCCACGGTGAAGGAGATCCGGTTTCTCACCACGATCCAGAAGGGCTTTCGCGTGTGGTCGTTCTTCGTCTACCTCGGCGCGCTGCTCTACTGGGTGATGGGGCGCTTCGCGACCAAGCCGCCACGTTTCATGACCGGTCGCCGCATCGAGGCCACCGAGCCGATCATCAACACGGCCAACGCGGCGGGCGGGCTCGAGTACTCGGACTGCTATCTCTACGACAACGACGCGCGCTTCGTGTGGAACTTCATCCGCCGCAGCCTGAACTACGGCTGTATTGCCGCCAACTATGTCACCAGCGAAGATCTCACCTTTGATGGTGAGCGCTGGCTCTGCCGGGCGCGCGACGTGATAGCGGGCACTCACTTCACAATACGCGCCCGCGCCGTCATCAACGCCTGCGGGCCGGAGGTGGACGCGGTCAACGCCAGCAGCGACACAGTGACCACTCACCACCACCTGCTCTCGAAGGGCGTGCACCTGGTCGTCGACCGCATCACCGACAACCGCCGCGTGCTGGCGTTTTTCGCCAGCGACGGGCGCCTGTTCTTCCTTATCCCGATGGGCCCGAAGACCTGTATCGGTACCACGGACACACAGGTCGCGAGCCCCGACGTGGGTGTCACCGACGAGGATCGGGATTTCATCCTGGACAATGTGAACGCGCTGCTGGACGTGGAGCCGAAGCTCACGCGGGGCGACATCATCGCCGAGCGCGTGGGCGTGCGGCCGCTGGTCACGGAGGGTGACAGCGGCGTGGCGGACTGGGTGCAGCTCTCGCGCAAGCATGTTATCGAGGTCGACAGGTCGCGCCGCCACCTGAGTATTTTCGGCGGCAAGCTGACGGACTGTCTCAACGTGGGGGACGAGGTGGCCGACTGGGTGAAGCGCCTGGGGATAGATGTGCCGCAGCCGGACAACCGCTGGTACGGCGAGCCCGGCAGGGAACTCAAGGAGGAGTTCATGCTGCAGGCGCGGCTGATGGGCCTCGACGCGTTGACGCACCCTTCATCCTCCGAACCCCTGTCGGAGCGCTTCTGGCGGCGTTACGGTGAAACCGCGTTCGGCCTGCTGGAACGCATCCGCGAGGACGAGAGCCAGGCGGAGCTGCTGATCGAGAACGCCGAGTACACCCGCGGCGAGATCAAACTCGCCGCGCGCCGGGAGATGATCGTGAAGCTCGAGGACTTCATGCGCCGGCGCTCGAAGATCGAGCTGGTGGTGAGAAACGAGAAGATCGCGGACTCGCCGGGGCTGCGGGAGGCGTGCGAGATCCTGTTTCCGGGGGAGGCCGAGGAGCGGCTGCGGGAATACCTGGCGGGATTGTCGGGGTAGCGAGCTCGTCGTCGTCCCCGCGATTGTAGCCCCGCCCTTTGTGCCCTCGATTGCAGCCCCCCGTCGTCCCCGCGAAAGCGGGGACCCAGAGACATTCGCAACGACACTGGGTCCCGGGATGCCGTACCACCGCCTTCGCGGGGACGACGGGGGCTCTGTGGAAACGAATCTGAAGACTAAAACTGCGCCTCCGGCCCATGCACCCCCAAATAGTGCGAACTCAGGTTGGGCCGCTCCGACAGCGTCTGGTTGATCTCGTAGATCCGCTCGTAGTTGGTCTCCCTGATCACCCACCTGCCGTTCACCTTCACGTAGCGGTCCCAGTACAGCGCCGTGCCGGTGGTGAACGCGTTGTGGTTCAGGATCCACATGTTGTCGGCGAGGTACCACAGGCCCGTTGCCTCGGTGTCGGACAACAGCTGGATCTCGGGGTGGTGCGCATTGTGCTGTCCGACCGCCTCCTTGCTGAAGGCCATGCCGATGTTGTCCACGTACTCCTGCCGCCCGTTCAGGTTCCACTCGTAGCCGCCGCCCTTGAAACGCACCTGCACGTCGTCGTGGAACAGCGTGCCGAGCTCCTCCAAATTGCAGGTGTCCACGCAGCGGAAGTACGCGTGCTTGAGCTGCTTGATGGCCTCGATGTCCATGAGCCGCTGGATGTCGCGCCGCAGTTCCTCGATGCCGCCCTCGCTGGCCTGCAGCGGCAGCCCCTCGGTGATGCCCAGATTCGCTTTGTTCAGTACCTGGCGTTCGCTCATGCCGTGCTCCCGTGTCATGTGTAGCGGGCAATGATAGATGAATTCGCCCGCGTTGCCCGGCGCCCGCCGGCGATTCCCCGGTGCGGTTTAGCTCTGGCGACCGCGACTGTGTTGCGCGCCGGCGGCTTACGGAGGCGGGGCGGCGTCCGCGCTGTCCGGCGGGGTCCGCGGGCGGTATAGTGCGGGTCATGGAATACCCTGTCGTTGAACAATGCCTGGGCGCGGTCAGCCGCTTCGACGATGCCCCGGACTGGATCTACCGCCTCGACAATCCGTACCTGCACGGTGTCTACGCACCCACGGTCAACGAGTTGTCGGCCCAGGGCCTGCCGGTCACGGGCGAGCTGCCCGCGGACCTGTCCGGCGCCTATTTCCGCAACGGCCCCAACCCCCTGCACCCGAGCCCGCACCGCTACCACCCCTTCGACGGCGACGGCATGCTGCACGGCGTGTACTTCGAGGGCGGCTGGGCGGCCTACCGCAACCGCTATATCGAAACCGCGGCGCTCGCGCGCCAGCGCACGTCGGGCGAGTGTATCTCGCCCGGGGTGATGGGCCCCTTCGACTACGCGGTATCGGAGTTCGGTATCAAGGACACGTCCAATACCGACGTGTTCGCCTACAACGGCGACCTCATGAGCCTCTGGTACAACGCGGGCCATCCCTACCGCGTGGACCCGCTGACGCTGGCGACCAGGGAGCACTTCGCGCTCGGCGGTCGCGACAGCCTGCGCCTGTCCGCGCACTCCAAGGTCGACTGGAGCACGGGAGAGCTCCTGTTCTTCGATTACGGCGACGAGCCGCCCTACATGACCTTCGGCGTCGCCGACGCCGAAGGGCGCCGCGTGCACGAGGTGGCGATCGACCTGCCCGGTCCGCGCCTGCCCCACGACATCGGTTTCACCACCAACTACGCGGTGCTGCACGACCTGCCGTTCTTCCACGACATGGATGTCCTGCGCCGGTACAGGTACCGCGTGCTCACGTTCTACAGCGACATGCCGACCCGTTTCGGCATCATCCCGCGCCGCGGCGCGTCCGCTGACATCCGCTGGTTCGAGTGTGAGCCCTGCTACATCCTGCACGTGAGCAACTGCTGGGAGGAGGGCGACTGGGTGACCATGGACGGCTGCCGCTCCACCAACCCGATGCCGGACGTGCAGCCGGGGGAGGGCGAGTTGGCCTCGATGCTCGCCTATATGCGCCTGGAGGCGAACAACTATCGCTGGCGCTTCAACCTGAAGACCGGTGAGGTGCGCGAGGGCGACATCGACGACCTGAACACCGAATTCAACAAGACCAACCCGCTGTTCCACGGCGTCCGCAGTCAGTACGCGTATCACCAGCGCATCCCGCTCTATTGCGAAGGCGGCCACACGCTGCGCTTCACCGGCCTCGTGAAGTACGACAACGACACCGGCGCGCGCAGCGAATGGGCCTACGGTGACGGTGTATTCGGCAGCGAGGCGGTCTATGCGCCCAGGGCCGGCGCCGACCGCGGCGCGGCGGAGGACGACGGCTACGTGATCACGCTGGTTACCGACAGCAACGACTGGACGTCAGCCTGTCTCGTGTTCGACGCCACCGACATCGCGCAGGGCCCCGTCGCGCGCGTGCACCTTCCGCAGCGCGTACCCGCGGGCTTTCACGCAACCTGGGCGCGCGGCGAGGATATCTTCCGCTAACCCAGCGCTTTCAGCAGCAGCGCCACGACCAGCGCGATGCCAGCCAGGTACGTTCCCAGCGAACCCAAAAAACGCATGGGGTGTGGCTTCGCCATCGTCGCCGGCACGAGGATGCCCACCGCGAACAGGTAGCGCGAGAACACCGCGAGGATCATCGCCCACTCGACCCAGCCGGATGCGCCGGCCTGCCCCAGTATGTAAATCAGCAGCGCCAGGATTGGCACATACTCGGTGGTGTTGCCGTGTGCGCGCACCGCCTTGTACATCGCGCTTGCCGGGTCCGGGTCTGCGCCGTACATCGTCTGGGTACGGGCGCGCACCATCGACACGTTGAAGCCCAGCAGCAGGCACAGCAGGGCGAGCAGTGTTACGCAGATCAGTGAGATGGACATTGGTGTTCTCCTTTGCGGGTCGGGGTTTGGAGTTTAGCGTTTGATTGGTTATTGGTCTGCCGAGCATCCGGCGCGGGGGTGGCCATGGGTCAGGCGTTCGCCGGGCCTGCGGCTGCCCTCGCTGCGGGTGATTTTAGGGGGTCGCCTCGACGCGCGTCCTGCGCGACGAGGCTCTCCGCGCCGTCCATGGCGCTCCGACCCCCTAAAATCACCCTCCGCTCGGCCGGCTCAAAGCCTTCCCCATGGCCACCCCCGCGCCGGATGCTCTCCGCAAGCTCTCAAGAAACTGCACCTGCCAGTATTCAGCTTCGTCGCACCACTCGATGCGGCGAAGCTGTGCTGGTCAGAGCGCCCAGGGCCGGATAGCGCCTGGAGGGAAGCTCTGGGGCCATGGATGGCCCGGTCCGCGCTCGGTCAGCGCAGCCGCCATGGATGGCGAATTGGCGGTTCCCTCCAGGCGGTATCCGGCCCTGGGTGCGGCAGTTCAGAAAGAATACGTAGCTGGCAGTACAGAAAGAAAAAGCGACCGTAGGTGCAGAAAGGAAAAGCGACTGTAGGTGCAGAAAGAAAAAACGGCCGGTGAATCGCTTCACCAGCCGTTAGAAGTCGAAACAAACCCGGTCAGTAAATCGGCAGACCTTCGTCGATCGAGTGATTGGCGTCGGCGGGGGTCTGCATGCCCTGGGTGAGTACGATGCCGTTGACCTCGTCGCGGATGGATTGCACCTCATCCGGCGCGGCGTAGAACTGCGAGTACCACTTGCGGTTGCGGTTGAAAGGGCCGTCGGTCTTGAGCTGCATGATCTTGATCGCGGGGCGCTTGTTGGCCCACACGTTGAAGTCGGCGCCGAAGGCCTCGAGTGCGGCGGCCTGGGCCTGCTTTTGCGCCTCCTTGTCATCGGCAGTAGCGACGTCCGACTGGCTCTTGTAGAGACAGCCGTGGAAGCATCTGGAGACGCCGTCCTCGACGGGGGTGTTGGCGATCAGTTCGAAGATCACGTTGTCGGCGAAGACCTGCTTGGAGAGCAGCACGCCCGGTCCCGTATACCAGGTGGTGGTGTACAGGTAGGTCTGGTAGAGCTGCATCGGGCCGCCCTGGCGCTGGATCACGATGTGGTCGCGGAACTCGTTCTCGAAGTACTCGCTCGGCGCGCCGTGAGTTGGCCCCAGGTGGCGCACGTCCGCCATGTTGTCGAGGATCTCCTGCGGGTGAATCTGCAACTCGCCGAGGTGATCCAGTTCCCACTGCACCCACTGCGGGTCGTCCCACTCCTTCAGGTTGGGCGCGTCGTACTCCGGCGCGCCGCCGTCGGGGTCGTGCCACATCATGATGCATCCCATGGTGTCGACCACGGGGTAGGAGCCGATGGAGGCGGACTTGGGGCAGGGGCCGTCGTGGTAGGGGATGTCGTCCACGTCGCCGTCGGCGTTGTAGCGCCAGCCGTGGTAGGGGCAGCGGATGGAGTCGCCCTCGATCTGCTCGCCGTTCTTCACGATCATCGCGCTGGTGCTGGCGGTGAGGTGGGTGCCCATGTGCGCGCAGTACGCGTCCAGCATCACGGGCTTGCCGCTCGCGCCGCGGTACAGCGCGAAGTCCTTGCCGAAGTAGCGCACGGCCATCGGCCCTTTGTCGAGTTCCGAGCTCTCGGCCACGATAAACCAACCCCGGGGAAACGTGTTGGGGCCGAGGTTGTAGTCAACAGCTTTGGCCATCTTGGGTCACCTGCGTATTGCGTTTTCGGTGGGCAAGTATAAACCCCACCTATCCGTGGGTATCGCTAAAGTGGGCTGCGCGCGTGGGCTTTGTCCCGCGCGGCTCAAATATTCAACTCAGGTTGGCTGCGGCTCGGCCTCGGTCGTATCCGCGGCCCCCATGTCGCGGAACCGGCGACCGAGGTAGATACCCACCAGTGCCCAGACGGCCGCGATGCCCGCGCCGATCACGGCGACCGCGGCCATCCCGAGGCCGAGGCCCGTGGTGAGCAGGGTGAAGGCCCAGGCGTTGAGCATGTCGCCGCCGCGGTAGATGACGATGTCGATTACCTGCTTGGCCTTGAAGCGGGTCTCACGGTCCACCGCGGTGAACAGCATCTCCCGCGCGGGGCGCGACACCGCGTAGTTGCCCACGCGCCGCGCGACCTGGATGCCGACCACCACCGACACGGTGGGCATGGCCGCCAGCACCAGCAGTCCGGCGCCGATGAGCACGGGCACCAGGGCGAGCGTGAAGGAAAGGCCCAGGCGCCTGGCGATGCGGCCGGTAACGAAGGCGGCCACCAGGATGGTCATGCTGTTGACCGCGAAGTCCATGCCCGCCCAGATCTGGGAGCGGGTGTCGCGGTCGTAGTCCGCCAGCAGGTTCTTGAGTTCGAAGTAGACGAAGGAGCCGATGGAGGTGTAGAGGAAGATGAACAGGCCGATGCCGAGCAGGTACCTGCTGGTGAGAAACTCGGAAAACCCGGCCAGCGGGTTGCCGCCGATGGCCTGTATCTGGTCGGTGTCCAGCAGGCTGCCCGCGTTGTGCAGGTCCGCCACCTTGAGCCGCTGGATCCAGAGGATCAGCGGCAGCGTCAACACGATGAGCAGCGCCGCGACCAGCAGCAGGTAATCCGTGCCGAGTTGCTGGGCGAGACCCGCGGTGAGCGTCGGCCCGAGCAGGCCGCCGATACTCGCGCCGGCCCCGATGAATGCGAACAGCCGCGTCGCCTGCGCCTTGGTAAAGGTATCGGCCATGAAACTCCAGAACACGGAGATATGGAACAGGCTGAACAGGCTGATCCAGACGTAGAAACTCTTGTCGAGCAGCGTGCGTTCGCTGAAGGACTGCGTGCCCAGGTAGAACAGCGCGAAGCTCAGCGCGAAGAACGTGTAGATGGTGGGCACCAGGCGCCGGAAGGCGAGGCGGGTCACGACGGCGCCGTACAGCGAGACCGCGATAAAGCTGACGAAGAAGGTCGCGGTCCACAGCCAGCTTACCTCGGCGTCGGACCAGTCCGAGGCCATTGCGTCGCGCACGGGGCGCAGTATGTAGTAGGACGCCATGAGCACGAGCACCATGGCGAATGACGCCAGCGTCGTGCGGGTCTCGTTGGGTGCGATGTCGCAGGCTTTCGCGAGCAGTCGCTGGACGGCGCCGCCTTCGCCGGGGGTCGTAGCCATGTCAGAGTTTCTCGAAGAGCGCCTGCATTGCCGCGCGTTGCTGCGCATCGGGCAACAGGCCCCGATTGGCGCCCATGTTGTCGGCCATGTGTTTCGCTTTCGCGGTGGCCGGGATGATGCACGTAACCGCGGGGTGGCCGGCAATGTACTTGAGGAAGAACTGTGCCCAGGAGGTGCAGCCCAGTTCCTGCGCGAGCGGCGGCAGCGGCTTGCCCCGTGCGCGGCTGAACAGGTCGCCGCGCTGGAACGGGCGGTTGATCATCGTGGCGATGCCGTGCTCGGCCGCCAGCGGCAGTAGCCGCCGTTCGGCGGCGCGGTCCTCGATGTTGTAGCTGAACTGCACGAAGTCCAGCTTCTGTGTGGCCATCAGCTCCTCGAATTCATCGTGGTTGCGACCGTGCGAGGTCGTGATGCCGACGTAGCGCACGCGGCCCTCCTCCTGCCACTGGCGCAGTGTTTCGAGGTGCGTCTTCCAGTCCTTCAAGTTGTGCACCGCGATGAGATCGAACGGCTTCACGCCCATGCGTTGTTCGGACTCCTGCATCTGCGCGATGCCCTTGTCCTTACCTGTCGTCCACACCTTGGTGGCGGCGAACACCGGCGGCCGCGGTGACATGCCGCGCAGCACATCGCCCACGCGCTCTTCCGCGCGGCCGTACATGGGCGAGGAGTCGATGACCGTCCCGCCGCCGTCCGCGAATGCGCGCATGACCGCGGTCAGTGTCTCCAGCGACTCGGCGTTGCCCTTCCTGTCGAAGGTGCGCGACGTGCCCATGCCGATCACCGGTATCCGCTCGCCGCTCGCGGGAATGGCCTTGCGGATCAGGTCGGTCTGCAAGGTCTTGCCCGCAAGGGCATTGACTGCGGGCAGGGCCAACAGGCCCGCGCCGAGCTTGACGGTGTCGCGGCGATTGATCATGGGTGCTGCACTCCGTTATCAGTACCTGGTGGAATAGGTGAACAGCAACTGCGTTCCCTCGACATCGACGGTGCCGATCGTGTCGTCGAAATCGAGCTCACTCGCGCTGTAGCGCAGGCTGAACCCCATATGCTGGTCGCGGCGGATCTCGAAATCGATGCCCGCGCGGGCGTAGTAGCCTATGTTGATCGCCGAGGCTTCCTCGTCGCCGACAAGCACCGCGTCCGCGGGCCAGGGTTCGGGACTGCGCGTGATA
Source organism: Gammaproteobacteria bacterium (assembly GCA_030428835.1). Taxonomy (GTDB): domain Bacteria; phylum Pseudomonadota; class Gammaproteobacteria; order Pseudomonadales; family Halieaceae; genus Marimicrobium. The sequence goes on from JAUIEP010000117.1 coordinate 11,395, forward strand.
TTCTCGCCCTGCACCCTGTGCTCAGCGTACACGAGGGCGGGGCCGGCGGCCGCGTAGGTGGTGATGCGCTCGTTCAGGCGCCCGCGCACGAAGCCGCCAAGGTGCACCTCGGCGATGAAGAACTCGTTCTCGAGTTCAACCTCGAGTGTGCCGCCGTTCCCGCCCGTGAAGCCGCCCGAAAATGTCGTGTCGCCGCTCTCCCAGCCGATGCTGCCGCCCGGACTGATGCCCCAGTGCACCCAGCCGGTGTGAAACGGGAATTCCCACTCGGCGCCGATCACCGCGAGATTCGCGAAGTCGATGTCGACACCACGGTCGGAAATCTCGCCCCACCGGGCGTTCTCGTCCTGAATCGTCATCACGCCGATCGAGCCCTGCGCGAAGACCGGGTGCTCCGGCGGTTCCGCGACCGCGGCAAGCGGCAGCGTGGTGGGGATTGCGAGGAGGGCGGTCAGGAACTTTTTCATTGCAGGCTTGGTCCGGGTGCGGCTTGGTGGTGTCAGCTGCGGCCGGCGGTCAGCCAGCGGCGCAGGCGGTTGGAATCGCCAAAGGGGGTCAGTTTACCGAAAGAGTTCAGGAGCACGATAGAGACATCTTCGCCCTCGATGGTGGCCTGCATCACGAGACAGCGCCCGGCCTCGCTGATGTAGCCGGTCTTCGACAGCTCGATCTCCCAGCTCTTGTTCTGCAGCAGGCGGTTGGTGTTGCCGTAGGTCAGCGGGCCGCGCCGGGGGTAGGGGCGCACGTCCAGGCGCCGCGTGGTGCTGGCCTGCGCGATCAGCGGGTAGTCGTGCGCGGCCAGCAGCATCAGCGCGAGGTCCCTGGCGGTGGAGACATTCTCGCTGGCGAGGCCCACGGGATCGGCAAACCGCGTGTCGGTCATGCCCAGGTCCTGCGCCCTGGCGTTCATCGCGGCGACGAACTGCTGCGTGCCGCCGGGGAAGGTGCGGCCCAGCGCGGCCGCCGCGCGGTTCTCCGACGCCATCAGCGCCAGCAGCAGCATCTCGCGGCGGCGCAGGGATGCGCCGTACTCCAGCCGTGAACCGGTCAGGCGCACGAGATCGCGATCAGCCTTCGTGACCGTGATTTTCTCGTCGAGGTCCAGGCCCGAGTCGAGTATCACCATGGCCGTCATCACCTTGGTGATCGACGCGATGGGGCGCACCGTGTCCACGTCCTTGCCGTAGATCAGGTTGCCCGCACTGTCCACCACGATGGCGGAGGCGGAACGCAGGTCGGGGTGGCCGGAGAGATCGCCGAAGGGCGGCGCGCCAGTGGTCGGCGGCGCGAGCAGCAGCGCAATCAGTAGTGGGAAGATGCGGGTCACGGCCATGTTCGAACGCTCACTGTCATTATTGTTCCCCTCTGCATTGTTCCCGCTGCGACGCGCGTCGCGCTACCCGGGCTCGGATTCTGCGCCGGCCTCGAGGCGCAGCAGGCTGCGGAAGACGCGGCTCGCCGTCGCCTCGCCCGCCAGTACACGGCAGACATCGCGCACCATGGGCGCCTCGATGTCGTGCTCCTCGGCCAGCGCCAGCACCGCGGGTGCGCTCTTGACGCCCTCGGCCACCATGAACATGTCGTCGATAATGTCCTGCATTGCGCGGCCCTTGCCAAGTTCCACGCCGACGTGGTGGTTGCGGCTCTGCGGGCTGGTGCACGTGGCGATCATGTCGCCCATGCCGGCCAGCCCCGCGAAAGTCTCGGCCTGCCCGCCCATGGCCACGCCGAGCCGCGTCATCTCCGCCAGGCCGCGGGTGATGAGGGCCGCGCGGGTGTTGTCGCCCGCGCCCATGCCGTCGCCCATGCCGACCGCGATGGCGATAATGTTCTTGAGCACGCCGCCGAGTTCGCAGCCGATGACATCGGTATTGGTGTACACGCGGAAGAGGCTGCTGTGGAAAAGGGGCTGCAAAAGCAGGAGCAGGCCCTCGTCGTCCATTGCGATCACGCTGGCGGCCGCCTTGCCCGCCATGATCTCCCGCGCGAGGTTCGGTCCCGTCAGGACACCGGCCGGGTGCTGTGGGAGCACCGCGTTGATCACTTCGGTCATGCGCAGGTGGGTGGGCATCTCCAGGCCCTTGGTCAGGCTTATGACGGGCACTCCCTGCCGCAGGTGACGCGCAGCCTCCGACAGCACCGCGCGAAAGTGCTGCGAGGGCACCGCCATTACCAGCACCTCCGCGCCTGCCACGACGGCGCCGAGGTCGTTACTCGCAGCGAGTTTGTCGGGCAGGCTCGCGCCTGGCAGGTACGTGCTGTTGCTGTGCTGTTCGTTGATCTCGCGCACGGTAGCGGGGTTGCGTGCCCACAGCGTGACATCGGCGTTGCGCGTGACCAGCGCGGCCACGGTCGTCCCCCAGGACCCGCCCCCGAGTACCGCGACGTGTGGCTGGCTCATTCCGGCTTCCTCTTAGGTCCGGGAAAAGGATACCGTATTCACGGATGCCGGCGCCAAGACCGCCGAGCAGAACCCCACCATCGACGCCCCTGAGCAGAACCCCACCATCGACGCCCCTGAGCAGAACCCAACCATCATTGCCCTCACGAACCGGATCATCGTCGCCCCCGTGCAGGCGGTGGTACGGCATCCCGGGGCCCAGTGGCCTTTATTGTAGAACTGGCGTTGAATTCTTTAGCCCCACCCAGGCCCCGGGCCGCGATATCTCTTCGCTCGCTGTCGGCCCCGCTCCGCGGTGCCCTCCGTCGGTCGGGAGCCTCCTGC
>JAUIEP010000305.1 GCA_030428835.1 Gammaproteobacteria bacterium
GCGGCTGAACGATGACGAGCGCACGGTGGCGGCCATGGATGTCCTCGCGCCGGGCATCGGCGAAATCATCGGCGGCAGCCAGCGCGAGGAGCGCCTCGAGGTGCTCGATGCCCGCATGGATCCCGCCATGCGCGAAGAGCTCTGGTGGTACCGCGACCTGCGCCGCTACGGCACGGTGCCCCACGCCGGGTTCGGGCTGGGTTTTGAGCGCCTGCTGAACTACATCACCGGCATGGATAACGTGCGCGACGCCATTCCCTTCCCCCGCACGCCCGGTACGGCGGCCTTCTGAGGCAGGGCAACCTGACCCAAAAGAGGCAAAATTCCCGCTTCAGGCGCCTTTCCTGCGCAAAATTCCCGTAAATCCCGGGTCCTGCGCCCCGTCGTTGCGCGATACTGAAGGCATTCGGGCGCACACCTGCAAGGGCGCCGACGCAACGGGGAGTCGCGGACAGTGGTTGCACCGGGCATGAACGGCGGTGTCATGGTCACAGAGATGGCCATCGTCGATACGTTCACGAAACTGATCTTCGCGGTGGAGGAAGACTTCAGCGCGGTCGAACATGCGGTGATCGACGGCTTTCGCGCCGTCGAGGCCAACGTCTATCGCGACAACACCGCGGAGATGGGTGAGTACCTGCGCAACCTCGGGGTGCGGGAGATGATCCAGCTCGTGGCCCGCGTGGAGCGCCACATCCGCGAACACCCGGTTGTCCCGGCGGCCAGTGCGGACGCGCAGCGCCGCGCGCAACGTCCTCACTGAGAGTCGTCGGGCTGCCCGGTCTCGCTCTCGGCGGGTTTTTCCTTCGGCGGTTTCAGGCCACACCCCGGCACCGGCTCGAACAGGGCGGCGTACAGGTTGTCCCTGTCGATACCCAGGAATTTCACGGTTACAGGCTGCTGTAGCGCGAAGCGTCGCGTGGTGCTGGTAAGGCTCGCGGTCCACTTGTCGTAACTGAACTTCTCGGGGTCCCGCCGCAGGTCGGCAAACCCCTCCAGCCCATTGTCGTCCAGGCGGATGTTGAAACCGCTCGAACTCACGTGGGACACCGTCGCCTGGAATTCCGGCCCGTTCTGCTGTGCCAGCCGCTCGATATACCGGCTGGCGAGCCAGCGCTCTGCCTCGAGTGTCGCGGCGCGGCTCGTGGCCAGGCGCTCACCCAGGTGTTCGAGCAGGGCGGCATCCACGTGACGCGGTTCCTCGCCGTGCAGCAGGGCCTTGATCTGCAGGTGCACGAGGAAATCGACGTACTTGCGCAGCGGTGAGGTGCAGTTGGTGTAGCAGGGCAGTGCCATACCCATGTGCGGCGCGGGACTGCCCCGCAGCTCCGCCCGCGTCAGCAGGCGGTTGATCATGGAGCGCAGCGGCAGCTCGTGGGCGTCGTTGGACAGCCCTTTCACGATGTCGCGATAGCCCTCGACCGAGGTCGGGTCCAGCGCCGCCAGCTCCGGGCAGTGCATTTCCAGGAATTTCTTCACCTCGTCCAGCCGCTCCCTGCGAAAGCCCGGGTGTGTGATGAACGGGCCACCGGCATTATGCTCGGCTAGGAACCGCGCCGCGCAGCGGTTGGCGGCGATCATGCACTCCTCCACCAGCTTCTGCGACAGGAGCTTTTCAGCGGGCTCGATACTCTCGATCTGCTTGTCGTCACCGAGCAACCAGCGGAATTCGCGGCGCTCCTCCATGACGAGATCGTGCTCCTCGCGCTGTTTGCGCAGGGCCCGGTAGACCTGGTACAGCGCCTCCAGCGGTGTGGCGTGGCTCATGAGTTCGTCGTACTGGCCGTTGAGGTAACGGTCCACCGCGAAGTACGAAAGCTTGGCGCGGGAGTGGACCGTGGCCTCGATAAACTCGAATTCGCCGACCTCGCCGCTGTCGCTCACCGCGATCTTGCAGACGAGGGCAGGGCGGTCGGCTGCCTCGGACAGTGCGCAGGTGTCCTGCGACAGTTCCTCGGGCAGCATCGGCAGCACATCGCCGTGGAAGTAGACCGAGGTCCCGCGCGCGGCGATATCCTTCGACAGGGCAGAGTCGGGCTGGATGTAGAGCGTCGGGTCTGCGATCGCCACGAACAGCGTCCAGCCGTCGCTGGAGATCTCGGCGTAGAGGGCGTCGTCGATGTCCTGGGTCTTGGCCGCGTCGATCGAGACGAATTCCAGGTCGGTCAGGTCGCGTCGCTTGTCGGTCTCCAGCGGCTGGCACTGGGCCAGTGCCTGTTCGAGTTCTTTCCTGGCCGCCGCGCTCCACTCATTGGCAAGGCCGTACTTCGCCACGCAGTAGAGGTTCTCTATGCCCGGGGTTGCCGCGTCACCGATGATGCCCAGGACCTTTGCCTGGGGTTTGCCGTCCTTGACGGGGTGTCGCAGGATCGCGCAGCGGACGAAATCACCTTCCTTGAT
>JAUIEP010000118.1 GCA_030428835.1 Gammaproteobacteria bacterium
CTCGCGCCCCTCGCGCAGCACCGAGACCTGGTTGTGGTAGCGGCCGAGGTAGGCGGTGCCCGCCTGTACACGGCGACCACCGAGCACCGAGCCAGACACGATGCGGTTCTCGCCGTTCTTGAGCTGGCCCGCGCAGAGGGCCTCGAGGTCAGCGCCCAGCCGGGTGCGCAGCAGGCGCGGATTGTCCACCTGGGGACCCCCGAGGGCGACCACGCGACTCGTATAGAGACGCCCGTCGAGGAACAGCCTGCCGATGGCGATAACGTCCTGGTAGCCGATCGTCCACACGGTCTTGTGCAGGCCCACGCCCTCCAGGCGATGTATGTGGGTGCCGGCGAGGCCCGCGGGGTGGGGACCGCTGAACCGCGCCAGTTCGATATTGGCCGCACGGCCCTGGGGCAATTCGCCGTCGGCCCCGGCGCACAGGTACACCTTGCCGTTCGTCAGCCGGGCCAGCAGGTCCTGGCCGAGGGCGAACGCCTCTGGCTGCTCGGCGATGATCACCGCGGGGTCGGCGGCGAGCGGATGGGTGTCGATGGCGGTGATGAAAATGGCCGCGGCCTCGCCGTCGACTGCCGGCACCTTGCTGTAGGGCCGGGTGCGCAGGGCGGGCCACATGCCGGATTCGATGAGCTGGGCGCGAATCGCGCCAGCCTCGGGCAGGCTGTCGGCGGTGCAGGTGGCAAATGCCTCCGCCTCGTCGCCGTCGACCTCGATCACCACTGACTGCAGCACACGCTGTGCGCCGCGGTTGATGGCGGCAACGGTACCGGACGCGGGCGCGGTATAACGCACGCCCTCGGTCTTCTTGTCCGTAAACAGGAGTTGGCCCGCGCGTACCCGGTCGCCCTCCTTCACCGCCATGGTCGGCTTCATGCCGACGTAGTCGAAGCCGACGAGGGCGACCGCCCTCGCTGCCGGCGCGTCTTCAATATCCTGCCGCGGGGCACCTTGAATAGGTATATCCAGGCCCCGTTTGATGTTGATCATGCGATCTGCCTACAGACTCGAAATCGTTGTGGATGGCCCGGAAATCGCTGGTTCTGCGCACCGGAAAAGTGCACCGGTGTCGGCTCTGGACGACTGCACTGCGCCCCGGGTGCACGCTGCACCGCTGCTGGACTTCAGGCCGCGCGCATTATACCGGATCGGCCGGACAATGTGCCACTATCCCGCTATTGAGAGCATTGATTTTGAACAGGTTTTGAATGCGCTCACCGGGGCCGGATCCATCCGCTCCCGGCGAGTGCCACGCGGCACCGACGGCCAGATCAGTCCTGCGCGGGATACTGGGCGAAGTGGATACCCGCCATCTGCTCCAGAATGCGGTGTACCTGGCAGCTGTACCCGAATTCGTTGTCGTACCACAGGTACAGCACGGCCTGGTTGCCGCTGACGATGGTGGCCTGGGCGTCGAAGATACAGGCGTGGCGCGACCCCACGAAGTCACTGGAGACGATCTCCGGCGACGCGGTGTAGTCGATCTGCTTGCGCAGGGCAGAGTGCAGCGCCTGGTGGCGCATGAACTCGTTGACTTCCTCGCGGGTGGTCTCTTTTTTCAGGGTGAGATTGAGGATCGCCATGGACACGTTCGGGGTCGGCACGCGGATGGCGTTGCCCGTCAGCTTGCCCTGGAGCTGCGGCAGTACCTTGCCGACCGCGCTCGCGGCACCGGTTTCGGTGATCACCATGTTGAGCGGCGCGCTGCGTCCCCGGCGTGAGGACTTGTGGTAGTTGTCGATCAGGTTCTGGTCATTCGTGTAGGCGTGGACGGTCTCCACGTGGCCCGCCACGATGCCGAATTCGTCGTCCATCGCCTTGAGCGGCGGTACGATCGCGTTGGTGGTGCAGGAGGCCGCGGAGATGATGCGGTCCTCGGGGTCGATAATATTGCTGTTCACACCCGCGACAACATTCTTGAGGTCGCCCTTGCCGGGTGCCGTGAGGATGACCTTGGCGACGCCCTTGCTCTTGAGGTGCAGCGACAGGCCCTCCTCGTCGCGCCACACGCCCGTGTTGTCGATCACGATGGCGTCGTTGATGCCGTACTGGGTGTAGTCCACGGCGTCAGGTGAATCGGCGTAAATCACCTTCACCTCATTGCCGTTGGCGACGAAGGATTCGCGCTCCTCGTCCACCCGGATCGTGCCCTGGAAGGCGCCGTGCACGGAGTCGCGGCGCAACAGGCTGGCGCGCTTCACGAGATCGTTGGGCGCCTTGCCCTTGCGCACGACCACGGCGCGCAGGCGCAGGCAGTCGCCGCCGTCGGTCTTCTCCACCAATAGCCGTGCCATCAGGCGACCGATCCGGCCGAAGCCGAACAACACGACGTCCTGCGGCTTGTCGAGGGGCCTGCCCTGCGAGCCGATCAGGTTGCCGACCTCGCGGTCGACGTACTCTTCAATGGACAGGCCCTGGCCCCGGCCGTGATCGAAATAACCCACGGCGAGGCGGCCGACGTCGATATGGGCGGGGCCGAGGTCGAGCTGTGACAGTCGACTCAGGACCGGAAACGTCTCGAACTCCGACAGTTCGTTGCCCTCCACCTGGCGCACGTAGCGGTGGTCTTTCATGATCTGCAGGACGGACTGGTTGACCAGCGAGCGGCCGTAGATATAGCACTTGACGCTTTTTTCGCGGGACAGTCGCCCCACGATCGGGATCATGCCCTCGGCCAGGGCCTCGCGCTGCTTCCAGTCTGCGAAGTAGTCATCGGGACGCTCCCGCTTGCGATCGGTCACATTGGTACCTTTTTTATAAGGCCCGGAGGGGGCTTGCGGCGCGTATTATCCTGACTAGGCATGGGCTTCGCAAGGCGCGGCGGGGATATTACCACCTGCGTCACACTTGGCTGGAACGGCCGCCGCGCTTGGCTATAATGGCGCGTCCTGCGCACTCCTCGGCGGGTCCCCGCCGACGCCATGTGCCCGCCACAAGTTAGGTTGATGTACAGCACGCTGATCGACAACAGCCCCTGGCCCGGCCAGCCCGGGAGCCGCACCGGCATAGGCCCTTTCCTGGGCGCCGCCGATGCGCACTGCATCGCCGAACTGGCGAGCCCGGAGCGATTGCTGCTGGTGGTCGCGGCCGACACCGCCAGCGCGCTGACCCTGGAGAGGGAACTGCCGTTTTTCCTCGCGCCGGGCACGCAGGTCCTCGCGTTTCCCGACTGGGAAACCCTGCCCTATGACAACTTTTCCCCGCACCAGGACATCATCTCCGAGCGCCTGAGCACGCTCTACCGGCTGCCCGCCATGCACGCCGGTATCCTGATAGTGCCCGTGCCGACCCTGATGCACCGCCTTCCGTCGACCGCGTACGTCGCCGGCTCCAGCCTCGTGCTGGACGAGGGCCAGACCCTCGATGTGGAACGGTTCCGAGGCAGCCTCCTGCACAACGGCTACGTCAATGTCGACACTGTCTACGAACACGGCGAGTTCGCGCTGCGCGGGTCGCTGCTGGACGTATATCCCATGGGCAGTACGCTGCCCTACCGCATCGACCTGCTCGACAACGAGATCGACAGCCTGCGCACGTTCGACCCCGAGACCCAGCGCACGGTCAATCGCGTCGCCTCCGTGAACCTCCTGCCGGCCCGGGAGTACCCCCTGGACAGCGGCGCCATCCGCCGTTTCCAGATGGCGTGGTACGACAGCTTTGACGTGGACCACGACGAGTGCCCGACCTACGTGGACGTGAGCGCCGGGCGCAGTCCCAGTGGCTGCGAATACTACCTGCCGTTGTTCTTCGACGAGTGCGCCACACTGTTTGATTACCTGCCGGCGAATACGGCCGTCGTGACCTGCGGCGATCACTACCAGTCCGCCAGCCATTTCTGGCAGGAGGCGCAGACGCGCTTCGAAGAATACGGGATCGACCCCCGCCGGCCACTGCTGCAGCCCGCCCGCTGCTTCCTGCCCGTCGAGGAGCTGTACCAGCAGTTCAAGCAGTTCCCGGTGCTCGAAGTGCGCTATAGCAGTGACGCCGCAGTGCACATCCAGGCGCCGTCACAGGTGCCGCCCGACCTCGGCACGACGCCGGATGCCGGCATCCGGGCCCTGCACGACTTCCTGGCCACGCATGAAGGACCGGTGCTCCTGTGCGCGGAGAGCGCGGGCAGGCGCGAAATCCTGCTCCAATCTCTGCGCGAACTGGGACTGGCTCCGCGCGAGGTCGCGGACTGGGCCGCGTTCCTGGACGCCGGGGCGCCCTTCTGTATCGCCACCGCGCCGCTCGACCGCGGGCTGTATTTCGGCCCCGGCGAACCCACGCTGGTCGCCGAATCGCAACTGTTCGGCAACCGGGTGGCGCAGCGCAGGCGCCGCCGGGCCGCCGAGGAGACCGGCTCCGCCAACCTGTTCCGCTCGATCAACGAACTGCGCGCCGGGGTACCGGTCGTCCACCTTGAACATGGCGTGGGCCGTTACATCGGCCTGGAACGCCTGGTTGTGGATGAGCAGGAAGCCGAATTCATCACCCTTGAATACGCCGATGGTGCGCGGCTGTACGTACCGGTGTCGTCGCTACACCTCATCGGGCGCTACTCCGGCGCCGACCCCGACCACGCCCCACTGCACCGCCTCGGCTCCGAACAGTGGGAGAAGGCGCGGCGGCGTGCGAGCGAGAAAGCGCGCGACGTCGCCAGCGAACTGCTGGAAGTCTACGCCCGGCGCGAGGCGCGCGAGGGGCACGCGTTCGCGATGGACGAAGAAGCGTACGCGCGTTTCGCCGCCGCCTTCCCCTTCGAGGAGACGCCGGACCAGGAGGCCTGCATCGAGGCGGTGATCGACGACATGCGCGCGCCCCGCTCCATGGACCGGCTCGTCTGCGGCGACGTCGGCTTCGGCAAGACCGAGGTCGCGCTGCGCGCCGCCTTCGTGGCCACGCGCAGCGGGCGGCAGGTCGCCGTGCTGGTGCCGACTACCCTGCTCGCGCAGCAACACTACAACACGTTCATCGATCGCTTCGCGGACTGGCCGGTGAGCATCGCGGTGGTCTCGCGCTTCCGCTCGCAGAAAGAGACGCAGGACATCGCCAGGCGCGTCGCCGCCGGCAAGATCGATATTCTCATCGGCACCCATCGCCTGTTGCAGAAGGACCTCGGTTTCGCTGACCTGGGCCTGTTGATCATCGACGAGGAGCACCGCTTCGGTGTGAAGCAGAAAGAGACCATCAAGGCGCTGCGCTCCGAGGTCGATATCCTCACGCTCACCGCGACGCCCATTCCGCGTACGCTGAACATGGCCCTGGGCGGCATGCGCGACCTGTCGATCATCGCCACGCCGCCAGCGCGCAGGCTGTCGATCAAGACCTTCGTGCGCGAACACAATATCGCGCTGGTGAAGGAAGCGGTGCTGCGCGAGACGCTGCGCGGCGGGCAGGTGTACTACCTGCACAACGAGGTCAAGACCATCGAGGAGACCGCGCGCAAGCTGCGCGAGTTGCTGCCCGACCTCAGTATCGGTGTCGCCCACGGCCAGATGCGCGAGAGCGAACTGGAGCAGGTGATGTCGGCGTTTTACCACCGCCGCCACCAGATTCTGCTGTGCACGACAATCATCGAGACGGGCATCGACATCCCCAACGCCAACACGATGATCATCGAGCGCGCCGACAAGTTCGGGCTGGCCCAGTTGCACCAGTTGCGTGGCCGCGTGGGCCGCTCCCACCACCAGGCCTATGCCTACCTGCTGACACCGCCGCGCTCCGCGATCACCGCGGACGCCGACAAGCGGCTGGAGGCAATCGAGGCGGCCGGCGATCTCGGTGCCGGCTACCTGCTCGCGACCCACGACCTCGAGATTCGCGGCGCGGGTGAGCTGCTGGGCGACGAGCAGAGCGGCCAGATCCAGAGTGTCGGCTACGCGCTGTACATGGACCTGCTGGAACGCGCGGTCGCCGCCCTCAAGCGCGGCGAGATTCCCGATGTGGATGCGCCGCTGGACCAGGGCACGGAGGTCAACCTGCACCTGCCCGCGCTGATCCCCGACGACTACCTGCCCGACGTCAACGCGCGCCTGATTCTCTACAAGCGCGTCGCGGCGGCCGAGGGCGACGGCGACCTGAAGGACCTCAAGGTGGAGATGATCGACCGCTTCGGCCTGTTGCCGCCGCAGGTCGACAACCTGTTCGAGGTGGCGCGCCTGCGCCTGCGGGCCCAGGCGCTCGGCATCCACGCGGTTGAAGCGGGTCCGGACGGTGGTAGTATCGAATTCAAGGAATCAACCCCGGTCGACCCCGCGCGGCTGGTGCAGTTGGTGCAGTCAGACCCGAGGAGTTATCGCTTGACCGGCCCGAACCGCCTGCGCTTTGAGCAACCCCTGGCGGACCTCGCCACGCGCAGGGCCTTCCTCGAAAACCTGTTCGACAACTTCCGGGAAGAGCGAGGACGGCATGCCGCGAGTGGCTGACTGGTTGCACGCGCTGGCGCTGCCGACCGTGCTGCTCGGCGCGGTGCTCAGCTGTAGCGCCCGCGCCGAAGACGACGAGCGCTGGTACAAGGTCGAATTGCTGGTCTTCACCCGCGACCCGGTCACGACCGGTGAGCTGTTTCCGCCCTCTCCCGAACTCGCCTATCCCGAACGGGCGCGTTTCCTGCTCTACCCGCAGCGCGTCGCGGACGTTGAACGGGAGCACCCGAACAGCACGGCCGTGGACGACCTGGGGCGAATCGTGATCACGCTGCCGCCCCCGGAAGGCGCGATCTTTCCCCCGCCGGAAAAACCGCCGGAGACAGCGCCGGCGCCGCAGGCGGCAGTCGAACAGCCCGGGGCACTACTGCCCGCAGTGCCGCCCGTGGCGGAGCAGACCCTGCGTCCGACGCCGTTCGTTGCGCTGGCGGCCGATCACCGCGAACTCGGTACCGGCGCGGCGCGGCTGGCCCGCGGCGGCGGTGCGACCGTGCAATTCCACGAGACGTGGTTGCAGCCGATCCCCGCGGAAGCCGAGGCGCTGCCGCTGGTACTCGACAACAGTGGCGACGCAGGCCAGTGGCCGGAACTGCAGGGCAGCGTGCTGCTTTACCGCTCCCGCTACCTGCATATCGAGGCAAACCTGTGGCGCAATACCGACGGTCGTGGCCTGCCCGCCGGCTGGCGCATGTCCCCGCCGCCGCTGGGGCCGGAACAGTTGCTCACCCGCGATTACCAACCAGCGCTCCTCGCCCCGCTCTCAGTGGGCGCAACGCGCTTTGCCGTGGATTTTGAAGGGTTGCCGGTTCTGGCGCCGGCAGGGACCGGTCTCGAGCCGGTCTATCCCTACCGCCGCGCAATCAGGTTCGACGAGCGCCGGCGCATGAAGCGCAACGAATTACACTACCTGGACCACCCCGCCATGGGGGTCGTCATCAAGATCACCGCGCTCGACGAGGATGCGCTGGAGTCCTGGGCGGAGGCGGAACTGATGCAGGCCGATACCTGGCCGGCGAGCCTCACGAGGCCGGCCGGGCCCTGATCACCTCGGTCAGGAGCTGCCTGACCACCGCCGCCTCCCGTGTGAGGATCTCCCGCATGGTGTCGACACTCAGCGGCAGGTCATCCAGCCCAGCGGCGGGATTGACGACCATGCAAATACACGCAAAGGGCAGGCCCAGTTCCCTCGCCAGCGCGGCTTCCGGCATACCCGTCATGCCGACGATGTCGCAACCGTCGCGCGCCATGCGCTGGATTTCCGCCGCCGTCTCCAGGCGCGGCCCCTGCGTCACCCCGTGCACCGCCACCGGCTCGTGGGCAATACGGGCAACCTGGGCCGCCTCTATGAGGGCCATGCGCAGCGCGCGGTCATAGGGCTCCGTGAAGTCGATGTGCATGAGGCTGCCCGAGGCGCCGTCGTCGTACGTGTGTTCCCGGCCCCAGGTGTAATCGATGACCTGGTCTGGAAAGACCAGGCGGCCCGTCTGCATCTCCGGCGTGATGCCGCCCACGGTGTTGATGGCGTAGACCCCGCTTACCCCGAGCGAGTGCAGTGCCCAGATATTGGCGCGGTAGTTGATCAGGTGCGGCGGAATCGCGCCGGGACTGCCGTGGCGTTGCAGGAAATAGAGCGTGGTGTCGCCCCAGCGCCCCTCCTGGACCGGTCGGGAAGTCGCCCCGAAGGGTGTCTCCACGCTGTGCTCACCCACCACCTCGAGACCTTCGAGCTCGCTGATACCCGTCCCACCGATAATCGCCAGCGGCTTCATGCAAGGGCCTCCGGCGGCGGGTCAAGCTTGATCGTCTGTGTCGGGAAGGCGACGTCCGCGCCGTGCTCATGGATAATTCTCAGGATCTGCAACAGGATGTTCTCCTTGATCTGGTGGTACTCCACCCAGACGGTTGTCCTGGTGAAGGTGTAGACGAAAAAATTGAGGGACGAAGCACCGAACGACACGAAATTGACGATGAGTGTGCGGTCGTGGTCGATCTCGGGATGCTGCTGCAGCATCGCCCTGACCGCCTCGACAATCGCCGCGATCTTGTCCGCGTCCTCGTACCGCAGCCCGATCGTCTCGTAGATTCGCCGGTTGAACATGCGCGACGGGTTCTCGAGGGAAATCTGGCTGAACACCGCGTTGGGCACGTAGAGCGGCCGCTGGTCAAAAGTGCGGATGCGTGTCAGCCGCCAGCCGATACTCTCCACCGTACCCTCGATCTCCTTGTCCGGCGAACGTATCCAGTCGCCGACGGTAAAGGGCCGATCCAGGTAAATACTCACGCCGCCGAAAAAGTTGGCCAGGAGGTCCTTGGCGGCGAAGCCCACGGCGATACCGCCGATGCCGCCGAACGCCAGCAGCCCGTGGATACTGACACCGAGGCTCTGCAGGACCATCAGGCCGGCCACGATCCACAGCGTGATACGCGCCAGCTTGCAGGTGGCGCGGATAGTGGCCTTGTCGTCGGAAGTCGTCTCGCCGCGTGTGCTGCACAGCAGGTGTTCCTCGATCCCCGCGATCAGGCGCTGGCCGAACCACGCCAGCAGGAAGATGAGGCCGGTATCGGCAAAACGGCGCAACACGGACTGTACGCCGTCGGTCAGCGGATACACGGCGAGCACAGCGTACGCGACGCATACCCAGAGCCCCAGGCGCAGCGGAGTCTCCGCGGCGGTGATGATGACGTCGTCCCACTTCGCCTCGCTCGACCGTGCGACCCTGTGCAGGCGCCGCGTGAGTGCGCCGAGCAGCAGGTGCGCGAGAATGCCCGCCAGCAGGATCAGCAGGAGATTGAACAGCTGCGGCTCGAGCCCCACCAGTCCGCGCAGACCGTCTACCCACTGCTGAAACCAGGTCAAGTCCTATCCCTTTGGCTGCGAGTCATTCAGATGCGGAACTTTTTAGACAATTTCTTTATGTTGCGAAGGAGTGAAGCCTCCGTTCCGGTATATAAAAGGCAGCGTTCGCTGAAGTCAACTCTTGAAAGGACTCGCAACCGGTTGATCTGTTTCCAAAAGCCGCCCGGCCCTTGCAGGCGCGGACTTTCCAGCGCCGGGACGGCGTGCGCCGCACGACAATGGACAGCCCGGGCCAGCGTGATATGTTTTGCAGTAACGGCCGCGGATAGACCGAGTCGGGGGAGTCGCCATGAAAATGTTAAGTCCCGCTGTGGGCGCCTGGTACCGGGATCTCCAGACCCACGCTCTCTTTGAGGTTGTCGATTGGGATCCAGCCCAACTGACGATCGAAACGCAGTACCTCGACGGCGAGGTGTCCGAGTACGATCTCGACGCCTGGCGCGAGATGCAGCTCGAAACGGCGGAACCCCCGGAAGACTGGCGGGCGCCCTTCGAACTCGACGACGACGACATGCTCGACCCCGACCTGCCGATGCATCCCGAGGAGTGGGCCAACCCCCTGAACTCCATCGAACCGGATGCCATGTACGGGGTGGAGGATTTCTAGACCTTTTCCGCGGGTTCGAGTCGTTTCAACCTGGCCCACCCACGGGCATCCAGTCGGATACATTCGACCCCACGGGGCCCTTGCCCCCGTCATCCCCTACTGTATATAATCACAGCACCTGTATAAATACACAGAAGGTGCGCGGTGGAAAAGCTCACGGCAAGGCAGCAGCAGGTGCTGGATATCATCCGGCAGCATATCGACGATACCGGGTTTCCCCCCACCCGGGCGGACATCGCCCGGGAGTTGGGCTTCAAGTCGGCCAACGCGGCGGAGGAACACCTGAAAGCGCTGGCGCGCAAGGGCGCTATCGAGATGATCGCGGGGGCCTCCCGCGGGATCCGCCTGCCCGAGACCTCCGGCATTCCCGTCGTCGGCCGCGTGGCCGCGGGCAGCCCGGTGCTCGCGCAGGAGCACATCGAGGACTACTGCGACCTGCCGCCGAATTTCTTCAAGCCGCGCGCGGACTATTTCCTGACCGTCACCGGGGACAGCATGATCGACATCGGTATCTTCGACGGCGATCTCCTCGCGGTGCACAGCACGCCGCTGGCCAACAACGGCGATATCGTCGTCGCGCGGATCGAGGATGAAGTCACCGTGAAGCGCCTGCACAAGACCAAGAGCCGGCACGTGGTGGAACTGCTGCCGGAGAACCCGGACTTCGAGCCTATCGTGGTGGACCTGCGCACACAGGAATTCACCATTGAGGGATTGAGCGTGGGAGTATTACGGCGCGGCACCTGATTGCCGCAACGGCGGCGGGTCATACCTGGGGCGCATGGTCGTGAAGTCGTCGGGAAGAATACCGAAAAGAGAGGCGGGAAATCAGCCTCGCCCGGCCGACGGCAACTGACGAGTCGGCGGCTGTCCGCGCTCCTCGTGAGGAGCAGTAAGCGCTGCCGTCAGTGCAGCACGCGCTGCACGTCGCCTTCTCCCGCCTCGCTTTCTGCCTGGCTCTGTTCCGTGATCTCCGATACGGCCTGTATGCCCGCCTGAATCATGGCGCGGGCCACTTCGAGGCCCTGATCCATCAGGTAGAGCCGCGCTTCCTCGGAAAAGCGAATGGTCACCAGCGGCTCATCGGCGCCATCCTCGCGTTGCAAGACGATTTCGCCCTCACCGAGGTCGACTATCTCCAGAAGGGATGCTGACACGCTGTAACCTCGTTAGGTCATTACCACACGACCATTCTATCAGCAGCCCCGTACCGCCACCAGCGCGCGGCTGTTACGCCCGGGTTGGCACGCTGTTTTGTGACTGACCTCTAATATTCATCAAGTGAATCGCGCATGCGCGCAAACAGTGCACTGAGCGCATCGTGCCACTGCGCGAGTTCGGCAAGTCCCGGCGCGTCCGGTGCCCCGACAGCGAGATTGCCGGCTGTGGGCGCACTGCCCGCCAAGGACAGGCCGGGATCCGCGAGCAACGCCGCCAGCCAGCCGCCCTGCTCCAGGCGCCGGCATTCGCGCAGTTCGCCGGCCTCGGCACGCCCTTCGGGTATGGCGGGCAGGTCCGCGGCGCACCGGGGCGGTGCAGTCGCCGTGTCGTCGAGTTGCGTGACCTCCAGCAGGAACCAACCGTAGGCGGCGCAAAGGTGGTCGCGAGTAGCGGGGAGGAAGGCCTCATTGAGCGTGCGGGTCGGGATATCCTGCGCCCCGATTTCGCGCTGCCACGCGCCGAGCAGGATCTTTGCCAGGTAGAGGCTGTGGTTCGCGCGCGCGCGGGGGGCGCTCATGATTTACCGCGCGGCTTGCGCCTGGCCTGCTCCTCTTCCCACTTGCCGCCGCGGTACCAGGCTTTCCACCCCGTCGCCTTGCCGTCCACCTCGGTCATCACGTACTGCTCCTTCGTCTTGCGACTGAAGCGCACCTGCGCGGGGTGGCCGTCGGGATCCTCGGTGGGCGCGCTGAAGAGGAAGGCGTACTTGGGGTCGATCTCATCCTTATGGGGCAACAGTTCCGTTACGAGTGGCGCACGGGTTTCGCGGTTCTTGGGAAACTGGCTCGCGGCCAGGAACAGGCCGGCTGCACCGTCGCGCAGGATATACGTGTCCTCGACCTTCTCGCAGGCGAGTTCGGGCATCGGCACCGGGTCCATCTTGGGCGGCGCGGCCTCGCCGTTGCGCAGCAACTTGCGTGTGTTCTTGCAGCCTTCGGCCGTGCAGCCGAAGTACTTGCCGAAGCGGCCGTTCTTGAGCTGCATCTCGGCGCCGCACTTGTCGCACTCGAGCGTCGGCCCCTCGTATCCGCGAATCTTGAACTTGCCGTATTCAACCTCGAAACCGTCGCAGTCGGGGTTGTTGCCGCACACGTGCAGCTTGCGCTGTTCGTCGATAAGGTAGCTGTCCATCGCCGTCTTGCACTTCTTGCAGCGATGCTTGTTGATCAGTTGGCGGGACTCGGCCTCATCATCAGCATCCTCGCGGATCGCTTCCTCGCCCGGCGTCAGGTTGACGGTATTCTTGCAGCGCTCCTTGGGTGGTAACGCATAGCCTGAACAACCGAGAAACACACCGGTGCTCGCGGTGCGTACCTGCATCGGCCGGCCGCAGACGCTGCACGGGATGTCGGTCATGGTCGGTTCATTGGGCTGCATGCCGTTGGGTTCTTCCTCACCCGCTTTCTCCAGCAGCTCGCTGAACTCCTTGTAAAAGTCGTCCAGCAGGTCCTGCCAGTCGAGGTGTCCCTGGGCCACCTCGTCGAGCTTCTCCTCCATCGCCGCCGTGAAGCCGTAATCCAGTAGCTCCTCGAAACTGCCCTGGAGTCGCTGGGTCACGATGTCGCCCATCTTCTCGGCATAAAAACGCTTGTTTTCCAGGCGCACGTAACCGCGGTCCTGGATGGTGGAGATGATCGATGCATAGGTTGAAGGCCGGCCGATGCCGCGCTTCTCGAGTTCCCGCACCAGGCTCGCCTCACCGTAACGCGGCGCCGGCTTGGTGAAGTGCTGCGCCGGTTCGAGCTTCTTCAGCGTGAGTGACTGGCCTTCCTTGAGGTCGGGGAGGACCGTGTCTTCCGCCTTGCGGCCCGCCGGCGGCTGCACCCGGGTATAGCCGTCGAACCGGATGATGCGGCCCCTGGCACGCAGGAGAAACTCCCCCGCAGCCACGGTCACGACCGTTGAGGTGTACTCGGCATCGGGCATCTGGCAGGCAACAAACTGGCGCCAGATCAATTCGTAGAGGCGCTCTGCGTCGCGCTCCATGCCCTGCAGCGCGGTCTGGGGCACGTTCACGTCCGAAGGGCGGATCGCCTCGTGTGCTTCCTGCGCGCCCTCCTTCGCAGAATAGCGGCGCGGTGACTCGGGCAGGTAGCGCGCCGGGAACTTGTCGCCGATATACGCGCGACACGCCGCCACGGCCTCGTCGCTGAGGTTGGTGGAATCGGTCCGCATATAGGTAATGTAGCCCGCCTCGTATAAGCGCTGCGCCAGCATCATCGTTTTCTTCACGCTGAACCCCAGGCGCGTGCTGGCGGCCTGCTGCAGGGTGGACGTGATGAACGGCGCAGGAGCGCGCGAGCTGGTCGGCTTGTCCTCGCGATTGCTGACCGCGTAGGCGGCGTCCTGCAGCGCGTCGCGCGCGGCCATGGCCGCGGCCTCGTTACCGGGGCGGAACTTGTCCTCGCCCTGTTTGAAGACCTCGAAGCGGACCGCCTCTCCCGCTGCACTTTCGAGGTCCGCGTGGATCTCCCAGTACTCCTCGGGAACGAACGCGCGGATCTCGCGCTCGCGCTCGACGATCAGGCGCACCGCGACCGACTGCACCCGCCCGGCGGACAGGCCTCGGGCAATCTTGGACCAGAGCAAGGGCGAGACCATGTACCCGACCACGCGATCGAGGAACCGCCGCGCCTGCTGGGCGTTGACCCGGTCCATATCGAGATCGGCCGGGTCCTTGAACGCCTCGGTGATGGCCTTCTTGGTAATTTCGTTGAATACGACCCGTTGGTAACGCGAGTCGTCGCCGCCAATCGCCTCCCTCAGGTGCCAGGCGATGGCCT
>JAUIEP010000119.1 GCA_030428835.1 Gammaproteobacteria bacterium
GGGCGCGCTGCTGTACTACCTGCAGGGCGTATTGTTCCCCGCGCCGAAGCCGGTGGTGGGGCCCCTCAACGAGGCGCGCGTCGAGGCGCTGGAACAACAGTGGTTCGCCAGCACCGGGCGCGTGCCCACCGCGGAGCAGCGCCAGCGCATCATCGCGGCGGAGCTGGACCGCGACATGCTGTTCCAGCGCGCTATCGACGCCGAGCTGCACCTGTACGACACCGTGGTGTACCAGCGCCTGCTGCGCAACATGCGTTTCCTCGGCCTGGATGAAGGGCGCTCCGACGAGGAACTGTACGAGATGGCGCTGGACATGCGCCTGCACCTGGGAGACGAGGTGATCAAGCGGCGCCTGATCCAGGTGATGGAGCAACTGTTGCTGGCAACAAGCCCGCCGCCCGGCGTGACCGAGGAACAGCTCGCGGCGGAATTCGCGGAGCGCAAGGAGGAACTGCGGCGCCCGCCGCGCTACTCCATCGAGCACATTTACTTCAATCGCGAACGCGAGTCGGAGGCCGAGGCGGTCATCGCGCAGATCAAGGCGGAAGGCCTGAGCGCGCGCGAGGCGCGCAAGCTGAGCTCGCCGTTCCTGCCGGGATACCAGTTCCGCCGCCAGACGCCGGACCAGCTCGCGCGGCACTTCGGCGCCTCCTTCGTGCGCAACCTGCAGGACGCGGACCCCCGGGCCGGGCAGTGGGTCGGCCCCGTGCGCTCCACCTACGGCACGCACTATGTGTGGGTGAGTGAGCTGGAACCCGAGCGCGATGCCACGCTGGACGAGGTGCGCCTGCAACTCACCCGCGACCTGGAGTCCCGCGCCAAGTCCCAGGCCCTGCGCGAAAGCATCGCCGCGATGCGCGAAAACTACGAGATTGTGCTATGAACCGCGTGTCACTATTTGCACTGCTTCTTTTGCTGCTGGTGCCGGCCGCCGAGGCGCACCGCTTCGCGCCCTCGCTGCTGAAGGTGAGCGAGATCGGGCCGGCCCAGTACCACATCGTCTGGAAGACGCCCGCGCAGGCGACGAGCAGCGTGCCGCTGACCCCCGTGTGGCCGGACGGCTGCGAGGTCCGGAACCCCAGCCCCACGCAACTCGAGGGCACCGGCAAGGTGAGCAGCGCGCAGTTGCAGTGTACCGGCCTCGGCGAGGACGGGCTGGTCGGCGAGACGCTGGGCGTGGACGGCCTGGGCATCAACCAGGCCTCGGCCATGCTGATGGTAAGCCTGCTGGACGGCCGCGAGTACCAGGCGGTGCTGAACGCCGAGCAGTCGCGGTTCGTCGTGCCGGCGAATTCCAACGCCGGCGAGGTGATGAGTGACTACGCCTTCCTGGGCATGGAGCACATCTGGGGCGGCATCGACCACCTGTTGTTCGTGTTCGGCCTGTTGTTGCTGGTCGGCGGCGGCACGCGGCTGTTGTGGACGATCACCGCGTTCACCGTGGGGCACAGCATCACGCTGTCGCTGGTGACGCTCGGCTTCTTCGACTACCCGGTGGCGCTGGTGGAGTTCACCATCGCGCTCAGTATCTTCGTGCTGGCGGTGGAACTCACCCGCACCGAACGCCACGACATCCTGTGGCGCAACCCGTGGTGGCTGGCGGGCGGTTTCGGCCTGTTGCACGGGATGGGTTTTGCCGGTGCGCTCGCCGAAACGGGCCTGCCGCAGGACAACGTGCCGCTGGCGTTGCTGTTCTTCAACGTGGGTATCGAGGTGGGCCAGATCGCATTTATCGCGGTGATCCTCGCGGCGTGGTTCGTGATCCGCAAACCGCTGGCGCCGCTGCAGGAGCGCCTGCTGCCGATCCCGGTCTACGTACTGGGCGCACTGTCCGCGATGTGGTGCATAGAGCGCGGCCTGGAAGCCCTGCTGGCCTGAACTCCCACGCGAAACCCGGTGGGCTCGAATTTATTCGACCGCTGGGCCCAGAGCCCAGACACTGTGGGGTCGAATTCATTCGACCACTGAGCCCAGAGCCCAGACCCCAGACCCTGTGGGGTCGAATTCATTCGACCTGGAACGTTCGTTCTCAATTGAACTACCGCTGCGATAAAGCGCCCGGGCAAGGTCGAATGAATTCGACCCTACAACGCCCTGGCTATCGCCCATGGCCGAATAAATTCGGCGCTACAACGGGCGGGCAAACTTCAATGGCCGAATAAATTCGACCCCACAACGGGCGGGCCATCCACCCATGGTCGAATAAATTCGGCCCTACAACGGGCGGGCAAACTTCAATGGTCGAATAAATTCGACCCCACAAAGGGCGGGCCATCCCCCATGGTCGAATAAATTCCACCCCACAGGGTTGCGTGCCTGGCCCGCAGCGAATCGCCTACTCGTCTACCCCGGGCCAATCCTCAAACGGGATAAACGGGTGAAACGCCAACTGGATGCCCTCCAGCACATGCGTATCGTTCTCGAGAATATTCTTGCGCCGTATGTACCGCCCCTTTGACGAACGCGAATCAATGGCGTCGGTCGCGTCCATGCCCCCGCGGCCGACGAACAGGGTCTCCAGCTCCATGTTGTAGATGACCACCTGCAGCGACGCCACCGCCGCCTGCATGTTCCAGTCGAAATCCGCGCTCACCGCGTTGCCCGGCCCCTGCAGCGTGGGCTTGCGCGTCACGCCGTCCCAGCGCGCGAGGTGCTTCAAACCGCCGGAAAAGGGCACCTGGAACTCGAGGATGTCAGTGAAAATGAAGGCGTCCAGCTTGCCGCCCTTGTTCATCTCGTCGCGCACGCTGAACATGATCCGGGCGAAGGTCTGCCGGTTGACGCGCCCCGTGGTGGGGTCGACCGGGTTGCCGAAGGCGCGCACGGCGGTGTTCCAGTGTTGCTCGAAGGTGCGCTGCGGCAGCACCTTGAAGCCGTTTTCCTTGAGGTAGCTGGTGACTGCTGCGTCGATCCGCCCCTCGTGCTTTTCCAGGTAGTTGCGCGACGGCCCGCTGGCGTTCACGTTGGCGATCACCACCGTCTTGATCGGGTCCGCGGCGATCTTCTCGGACTCGATCATGTACTGGTACGTTGTGGGATTGTAGGTGGGACTGCCGGCGCAGGCGCCCAGCAGTGCGGCCAGTGCGAGGGTGAGGAAGTGGCGGGCGGGAAGAAGTCGACGCATGTTGAAAACCGATTCGCTATAGTGGGCCGCATGGTAGCAAATTCGTTGCACAGGACACAGGCATAGGCGTGGCGGGCGTCTCCGCGAGGGAGGCCGGCGCGGGCGAACCCGTCGTCCTGCTGCACGGCCTGTTCGGCTCCGGCGGCAACCTGGGCGCGCTGGCGCGGGCGCTGCGCGACGCCTACCGCGTCTGCAGCCTCGACCTGCCGGGCCACGGCGACTCCGCCGTTCCGGCCCCCTTCGACCTGCCGGGCATGGCCGCGGCGATTATTGGCTGGCTGGACGAGCAGGGCATCGACTCGGCCTCTTTCGTGGGCCACTCCCTGGGTGGCAAGGTCGCCATGGAACTCGCGCTGGCGGCGCCTGCGCGCGTGCGCGCCCTCGTCGTGGCCGACATCGCGCCGGTGGACTATCCGCCGGGCCACGACGCCGTCTTCGCGGGCCTGTTCGCGGTGGCGAAGGCGCAGTGCACCACGCGCCAGGACGCGCAGGCGGTGCTCGCCCGGCACGTGGCGGAACCGTCGGTGGTGCAGTTCCTGCTGAGCGACCTGCGCAGGGACGACGCCGGTGTCCTGCGCTGGCGCTTTGCCCTGGATGCGCTGCACGCCGCGTATCGCGACCTGTCCCGCGCACCCGCGGGCGGGCGCAGCTACCCCGGCCCGGTATTGTTCGTGAAAGGCGGCGACTCCGAATACCTGCGGGAGAGCCAGCGGCCCACGATCGAGGAGCTGTTCCCGGCCGCCACCGTGCGCGTGGTGCCGGACACCGGACACTGGCTGCACGTGGAAAAGCCCGATGTCTTCAACGGCATCGTGCGCCGCTTCCTCGACCGCGCGGCCGGTTGATGCGCCGCTGGTGTGCAACCTGAAAGCGCCGTAAGCTGCGCACTGTCGATCGAGTCGCGAGTCCCCCCTTGAACCTGTCGCTGGCACAAATACTTGTCGTCATGGGTGTCGGCGCCCTGGCGCTGCACTTCTTCGGCGCCATCCGCGTGCGCGAGTTGGCACTGCAGGCCGTGGCCCGCGCGAGCCGCGACGGCGACTTCCAGCTACTCGACCAGGCCGTGCACATCAACCGGTTGTCGATGAGCCGCGACCGCAAGGGCCGCTGGCGCCTGTGGCGGCAGTACCGGTTTGACTACACGTTCGACGGGGTGGAGCGGCGCCAGGGCTTCGTCGTGATGCTGGGCCGGGAGTTGCAGTCGGTGCTCGTCGCGGAGCGGGACCGCACCCTTCACTGAAGCAGCAGAGCGTTGCCCAGCACGGTCAGTGCGAGCGCGATGAGGATCACCCCGAACACCCGGCCGATAAGCACCTCGTTTGCGCGCAGCCGGGAAAGGAGGGCGGAGCGCGACAGCAGGCAGGCCACCAGGGTGTACCAGCCCGCGTCGGTGAGGCCCACGGTGACCACCATGACGGCCTTCTCGGCGAGTCCGAAGTCCGGCGCCAGGAACTGGCTGAACAGGGCGATCATGAATACCGCGAGTTTGGGGTTGAGAAACGCCACCAGGAAACCCTCGGTGGCCGGGTTGTGCGGGCTCCTTGGCCCGGACTGCGTGGCGAATGCGCCGCCGCCCCCGGCCAGGGACTTGCCGCCCAGCCACAGCAGGTACAGCGCACCGGCTACCTGCAGGCCGAGGTAGAGGGCAGGGGAGCGGGTGAGCAGCACCGCCAACCCCGTGACCGTGAGCAACCCGTACAGCCCGACCCCGGTACCGTGGGCGAGCGCGGCGCGCACCCCTGCCGCCTGGCCCCCGCCGAGCGTCGCGCGCAGCACCACGGCGAGGCTCGGCCCGGGCGAGACAGCCCCGAGCAGGCAGACGGTAAAGAGAGACAGCCAGGCCGTGACCGTCACGGCCGTTCCAACCCGCCCCGGACGGGCGTTCGACGCCGAATTGCACCGCGAAGGTGCGAAGTGATCGAAAATGTTTCCAATCTACATCCTTTTTCCACAGATTCTGTGGATAACTAGGTGGGTAAATTGTTCAGCTCCGGCGTAAGTGCCCTGAAATCAATACTTGTTACATTTTGGTTAAAAAGTGCCCAAATGCATTTTTATATTTATAAACAATGAGTTATAGCGCTTTATTCAAAAGTTAAATGTAGATAAAAAGCTAACTATGTGAAACATTTATGTCGCGTCATATTTGTGCATAACCTTTGAGCGGGTGCTACCGGGGGTAACCTTTGCCGCCACATCGGGAACATTTTCGTATGCAACCTGTGTATACAAAGTATCTCTCTGTAGATTCGACGCTATATCCGTAGATTATTCTGCATCGTCAAGGTTTTTTTTCAGTGTTACCAGCGTGACACGGCGCGCTCAGTCGCCCCGGTAGATACAGCCGCTGGTGCAGGTTTCGCGGATTTCCACCTGGCTCAGTTGCGGCACGCGCGGCTTCAGCCGCTCCCAGATCCAGCGCGCGATGTTCTCGCTGGTCGGATTCTCCAGGCCGGGGATGTCGTTGAGGTAGTAGTGGTCCAGTTGCTCCAGCACGGGCTTGAAGGCGGCCTTGAGGTCGGCGAAGTCCATCACCCAGCCCGCGGGTTCGGGTGCGTCCCCCTCGGCCGTGAGGCGCACATGGAAGGAGTGGCCGTGCAGCCGCGCGCACTTGTGGCCTTCCGGCACGTTGGGTAACCGGTGGGCCGCCTCGAAGTGGAATTCCTTGTAGATCAGCATGCTTGAATCACCGTAGGAGGGCGCCCGGCGACGCCGCGCAAACCGCTCAAAAACTGCGCGCCCGGCGGCGCGTGAGGGGCGAGATTTTACTACTAAAATCAAAGGCTTTTAATGGACCAGAAAGAGGGCGTTTCGACGCGCGATTGATTGACAGTAAAAGCAGAATCCCTATAATGCGCGTTCGCGGTTCCGGGGGTGGTTAGCTCAGCTGGGAGAGCATCTGCCTTACAAGCAGAGGGTCGGCGGTTCGATCCCGTCACCACCCACCAATACCGCACAAAAACCTACCGTTTCGGACCGGTAGTTCAGTTGGTTAGAATGCCGGCCTGTCACGCCGGAGGTCGCGGGTTCGAGTCCCGTCCGGTCCGCCAGATATAGCCCCAAGTGATTGAAGTACTTGGGGTTTTTTTATAACCACAGTATGGCGGGCTCTACCCCATTAACGGGGGCTGCACCGGTTTTCACTAAACACGATTGATAATGCCATCCCACCCGCAATGGGTTAAGACGCGCAATCGATAATTTTCAAAATTCCTGAACCCGAAGGCTCTTCGGGTCATCATCTCCATCTTCGTGTGGAAGCCCTCCGTGATGCCGTTATTCTTGGTGAAGCGCCACATGGCGACGATGGGCTCCAGCCACGAGCGCAGTGTTTTGGCCAATGCTCGAAGCGGACTGGCGTGCAGTTGCTCGATCAGCTCCAGCAGCTCCGGCACCTTTCGCCGGGCCTTCTTGTGATGCAGCGTTTTGAGCAACAGCAATCGATTCAGGCGCTGCTTCGCCTCGTACAACGCACCGAGCACAGGATAATCCTGCAGGTAGCGGGCGAGGTTCTCGCGCTGCTCGGGCGACAGGCGCCATTCATGGCGGCGCATCAGGCTGATCAGGCCGCGGTTCTTGCGGCCCTCGGGGTCTTGCAACTGCCAGGCCTTGAGGAAGTGCTGGTTCACGACCCGGATGACATGGAACCGGTCCGCCACGATGGTCGCGTTGGGGAAGTAGCGCCGGGCGATGCTGCGGTAGGTCTCCGACAGGTCCATGACGATGACCTGCACGTTGTCTTTGCCCGGCAACGCCTTCAAATATCGCCTCAGGCTGGCCTCGGAACGCCCCAGCACCACGTCGAAGACCTTGTTGCGCTTGAGGTCGACAAAGGTGGTGGCGTAGCCACGCTTGCGCGTGAAGAAGTGCTCGTCGATACCCAGGATCCTGGGGCAGGGCCGATTGGCCATCTCGGAGCGGCGCAGGCGGCACTGGCTCTGGTACCAGCGCTCCACGGTGGCAGCGCTG
Organism: Gammaproteobacteria bacterium; assembly: GCA_030428835.1. Lineage (GTDB taxonomy): Bacteria > Pseudomonadota > Gammaproteobacteria > Pseudomonadales > Halieaceae > Marimicrobium. Next base: position 7,094 of record JAUIEP010000119.1, read on the forward strand.
ATGCCGTGGGTGCGGGTGATCTTGCGTTGGGTGACCCCGCCGTCGTGGGCCTCAAAGACCTCGAGGCGGAAGGCCTCGGAGGCCCGGAACCGGGGCCTGACCCCCTGAAACCGGTGCCGGAAGTAGCGGCGGCACTGCGGGCAGTGGTACTTGGGGGTTCTGAGGTGCAGGGTCAGGACCTGGTTGCCCTGCCGGGTGTGCTTCAGCGTGCGCTGGTAGGTGGCCTTGATCTTGACCCCCGGGTGCTGGCAGTGGATGCACCGGGGGCGCTTGGTGGGCCGGGCATAGACCTCAATACCGTCATCACGGTGGACCCGTTCGACCTCAAGGTCGGATATACCTAGAATATGACCTGCGTGGGACATCGGCGTACTCTCCATTAAACGATCTTCGCAAAATCAGTTTAATGAACGCCGGTGTCCCCCGTTAATGATGAAGAGCCGTATGGCGTATATATGCGCGTATACTTCGGCCGAGAAACTTTTTCTTGTATTGCACGGGCGTAGATATAATAGCGTCTCTCCCTACGGGGCAATCAAGAAGGAGGCTCACATGTTGGCCAAACTTTTGAATTCCCCCGATTTGTGTCCTGCGGAACAGAGCAGGGTTCTCGGTTGAAAGGGGGAGTACCGGAAGCTAGCGGGAACGTGAGCGGTTGTACTGCTCTCTGCCTTAGTCTGTTCACTGAGGTTTGACTGTGATGGTGCAAGGTTGGCCGGGATGTACTCGACGCGAACCCTCGTGACGGCATTTGCCCCCGCGAGCAAACTTTGCGGCCAGTGCAACACAAGTCCTTCGCACCGCTTCCATCTAATTCTGGTGTCGGTCTGAACTGAAGGCGAAGTGAAGTATGGAAAACCTTGCCTCTGATCTTGTGCGAATGCTTCAGTATCTTTTACCGGGATTTTTGTCAGCTTGGGTATTCTATGGCTTCACATCTTTTGCGAAGCCCAGTCAGTTTGAGCGCGTAATTCAAGCTTTGATATTCACTCTGCTGGTGCAGGTGCTGGTGTATCTTTATCAGGCTATGGCCCTAGCGATTGGTCACTTGTGGAGCATTGCTAGTTGGACGTCAGATGTTGAGCTTGTTGCATCGGTTGTTATTGCAGTCCTCTTAGGACTACTTTTCGCATATTTTGCTAACACCGACCGCTTTCATGCTGTTGTTCGCAAGTTCGGTATTTCGAGGGAAACATCCTATCCCTCTGAGTGGTACGGTGAATTTTCAACTCGGGTCACATATGTAGTATTGCACCTTGACGGCGGAAGGAGATTGTACGGATGGCCCCGGGAATGGCCTTCGACACCATTGCGGGGGCATTTTGCAATTGAGCAGGCATCGTGGCTAAACGAGAAGGATGAGATACCTCTAGAAGGGGTGGGGTCAATATTGATTCCGGTTGAGGCCGTCCGAATGGTCGAATTCATGAACGTAACTTGGGAGAGATAAATGAAAAAATCGTCGAATCCGCCACCGCCAGCCTCGCGTCCATCAAATGTTAATCGAGGCACCAATAGCGGAGGTTCTACTAACCGCCCCCCGCCTACTACAACGAGTAGACCGCCACCGCCACCCCCTCCGCCGCCAGCAAAGGACAATTCCTAGCGCAGCAAAACTAGCGTGACGTTTTATGATTTTCTGTTCGCGATTGGCCTTGTAGGGGTCGCGGCCATCGTTTCGATAGTGGCCGTGGTTTTTATCGTTGCGTTCTTGCTGGCACAACCGGGTAAAGAATTCTCTTTTTTTGGAATTAAGTTCTACAAGAGAGAATTCAGTCTGAGTCGACTTAGTAGTTATCGGTTCCCTCGATTGTGGTACCCGCAAGAATGGAGCGTGATTTGGGAGGCCTTTGCAAGTTATGACGATGACAACCTATTTGAGAGCCTCATCGTTGATTTTACTGAGACGAAGGGAATAACAAGACTAGAGACTCAGCGGATACTGAGTGATATGGCCGCTGCCGACATGGTTAGCTACATGAGTCCCTACGTTTCACTCAGCGACAGGGGTAGGAAGCGTGCGAGCAAGGTGAAAGCAGCGAAGCGCCTATCAAAGCACAGGCCTAGCCCACGAATTTAACGATTGCATTTCGCGCTATCCCCTAATTTTCCCAGTTCACCAGCGCCAGCGCCTTCTCCGCATCCACGCCCGCCTCCTTCGCCTGAGCTAGGGCTTCCAGGTAGTAGGGGACGGAGGGAATAAAATTTAATCCCTCCGTCCCCGATCTTTCTCCGCCGCCAGCGAGGGACAGTTAATCGATCTTCGCTAAATCAGTTTAATGAACGCCGGTGTACCCCGTTAATCATGAAGAGCAAAAAAGGTCACCCCCAGGGTGTCCTTTTTTGTTTGTTGGTGAACTGGAATGCAGGTTCGAACCAACCGTTCGACAAATTGCGACCCCGGAGAGCATTTTGGGCCAAGGGGCGAAGCTTCGCAGCCTGCAGGGCCGTAACGGCCAACACAGGCCATCGCGGGTCAACCCCATCCCGGGGGAAGCGAGGAGCGCTTCCTAAGACCGCGCTGGAACCCGGCAAATAGTAGGGCTATGTGGCTGGTAACTTTTGTGTTGACTCATTAGGAGGACACCCTACTTCCACATCGACTCTTTCTGTTGTCTCACAATTTCGAAATCTTTGAATCCCGGCCTTACCCGAAAAGCATCGACCTCTTTGGTTAGCGAGCCAAGTGCCTTCCTTAGCTTGGCCCGCGTAATAGCCGAGTATGTGCCAACCATTACCTCTTTCAGGGAAAGAGTCTCGCCGAAATCAATAAAGTAGTGCTTTCCCTCAGCCTCTCTCAACGGAACGAACGCTCTATGCTCTTCCTCGTATTGCCAGTGACTAAACTTCGTTGTCAAGAGTTTGCGCACAAGGTTTTCATCAAGCGGGGTGTTTATGGGAAGCCGCTTTTCTACATATGTTACTTGTTCCAAAAATGAGTCTGGAACATCAAATCCCAAGCATAGTCCCCGGTGTTTGTTTGTATAATGGGCCCACTGCACAGGACTTCTCCAGTTTCTACTAAAGCAAACTAGGCCCGACTGCTTTGCTATCTCGGCCCTGCCTTTCATAAAAGCGGCCCTAAAATTTCGTTCATTGACGCTAATGGCGAGCATCTCAAATGGATCGTTTAATTCGAGAATTCTTGAGATTCGGAGACGCCTCTCCCTAAGGCTTTTCAAGCCATACTTTTCATCTAGAAATCTGTACACCCGCATGCGTTTGCCCAGCAGCTATATGTCGGAAAGTGATCTTTTGAAAACCGCGTCTGCCAGTCATCAAGGTGATTACAATAAGAGAGCGACTGCCAAAGTCTTCTTTTTCGGACTCACCGGTTGTCATACCGATTAAGATCAAACAACCCAGCCTCCCCAGGCCGCAAACCCCGATACTCCTGCGCAAACCGATCACTAAGCCGCCAGAACCATGGCGCATTCCGCCGCACGCCGTAGCGGCTCACCAGGTTTGCGTAGTCCTCCTCACTCTCAAGGCTGGTCACCGCCTGCACAAAGCCCGGCAGCTCCTTCTCCGGCATCTGGAAGAACTGGTTCGGATACGCACCGATGAAACCGTGCGCGATGGTCAGGTAGTCCTCCTCGGGCAGCCTGCGGTCCTCCTCCAGGAAGATCTGCGCGATGTTCGTATGCCCGCGGTTCAGTACCAGCGTATACACCTGTTCGGCGCGACTCGGGTCGATCACGTGCAGGAACGAGGTCTCCGGCAGGAGGTCCAGCGGTCTGCCGGTGAAGCGCTGCAGTTTGGTCAGCTCGGGGTCGTCGATCTCGTAACCGGTGTCCCTGGCGCGGTACACACGCTGCGCCAGCATCTCCAGCAGTTCTTCCTTGGGCCGGTCCGTTTTGTACGCGATATCCGTGCTGTGCTCATGGGCGATGCTGTCGCTCATCACGTACTGCTTGGTGTAATCGCCCACGCCGCGGTACCAGTGGTCGCGCAGTGCAATGCGCTGCTCCTGCGGCAGGAACATGAGGAAGTTCTGCTCGCCCTCCATGCGCAGGAAGTCCATGTAGAGCCGCGTTTCCAGTTGGTGGCCGACGTTGCCGTACACGTCAAAGCCCGCGACCAGCAGGTAGTGGATGCGTTCCAGCAGCGAGTAGTCGATGACCCAGGCCGTCTTCGGCTGTTGCCCCACGAAACCTTTTACCACCGTCGCGGTGTCGAAATGGCGGAAGATCGTTAGCGCGGCGTTGTCGTTGTGGCCGTCGCCGTCCCAGATGAGGTCGAGATTCGTGCGCACGCCACCGGCGCCCGTCGCTTTCTCGATGTACTGGAACTTCGCCTTCAGGAACTTGAGCTGGTCCCGCGAGTAGTGCAGCCACTCCACCAGTGACACCGCGGCGTTACCACCGGTGGGCAGGTGCAGGTTCTTGCTCTCCTTCGCGAGGAACTCGGGCGTGTGGCGCGCGCTCTTCCGGTCGGGGTCCATGAAGACCACCCAGAAGTGATCGTCGATCACGTTGAGCGCCACCTGTCCGCGGCAGACCGGCCCCTTGATGTAGCCCATGATCGTGAACTGCGCTTCATCCAGCATGAACTTGTAGCGCCCGTTCTGGGGCAACTGGGCGAACGCGATGAACGGGTTGGACGCCACCTCCACGTCGTAGGAGGGCAGTTCCGCCACCTCGTACTCGGGTTCGAGGAACAGCTCGCGCCAGCGCGTCATGCGCGCCTCATTGAGGGCGTAGGGCATGTGCCGCTTGTCGAGCACCGCGGTGCGCTGGCGCTGCAGGCGGTAGTAAAACGGATCACTGCCCGGCGCATCGTAGGGCCGGCGCGTCGCGATGATGTTAACGGGCTTGCCGGGCGGTGTGCGCGAGCGCACGAGCTGGTAGAAACGCCCGTCTTCCACGCCGCCGGGGAAATGCAGGCTGGCGATGAACAGGTGCTCGTAGATGTAGCGCGACATCAGCCGCGTCTTGTTGTCGGGTGCGTTGAAGAACGCCTCCCAGCGCTCGATGCGCTGCTGGTCCGCCGCGGGCAGCGGCGGCAGCGGGGTGCCGGGGCTACCCGCTTCCAGCCAGCGGGCGAGGGTGTCGTGCTCCTGCTCAGACAGGCCCGGCAGCCCGTAGGGCATGCCCCACAGCGGGTAATCCTTCTCGAACTCGTCGAAGTCGGCGATGCGCGGACACTGCTGGTCGCGGTCCAGTTTGAAGTCGAAGCTGTCGGGCAGCGGGCCGCCGTCCTGCGGCAGCGGGTGCCGGTGTTTCAGCGCGAGCATGCGCTGCACCGTGTTCTGGCCCTGGTCGTCCGGCTTCAATACAGGGTAGAAGCCCTTGTCGCGCCAGTCCTGCTCCGAATGGCCGTCCTCGAACAGGCGGGTCAGGTTGGCCGAGACCAGGCGTGTGCCGTTGTACACCTTCTCCTCGCTCGCACCGCGCTCCAGGCCGGCCCAGGCATCGAGCTTGAGCTGGCAGGGCGCGTCGTAACAGCCGTGGCACACCATGCAGCGTTGCTCAATGATCGGCTTGACGTCGGGCGGGTAGTCGAGGTCGGCGAGTGCCGCTCGTGCCGTGGCGAACAGAAGCAGCCCGACCCAGGCGTGAAGGTTGCGATACGGGAGGTTCACCAAAGTTCTCTCCTGGCAGGCACCGTTGCGGTGTGGTTCAAGGGATGTCCATCTTACCCGCGTCCGCCCGGGCCTGCGAGGGAGACTGCCCCATTTGGCACCGGGCCGAAGCAGGGCGCCGGGTGCGGCGCCGGCCGACCCTTTTAGCCGTCCGGGACGCTGCGAATGCTGCTATGCTGTCCGGCGCCGACAACCGTCGCGTCAATCAAAAACACGGACATAAGACAGGGAGAAACCGATGATCAGCCACGTAATGATTGGTACCAACGATATCGAGAGGGCGAGGGCGTTCTATACCGCCGTGCTGGGCGTGGTCGGTGCGGCGCCGCCCTTCGACCATGTCAATGCGACCGGGCAGACGCGCCTGTTCTTCATGCACAACGATTCAACCTTCAGCGTGACCGAGCCGATCAACGGCGAACCGGTGACCGTCGCCAACGGCTCCACCATCGGCTTCACGTGCGATTCGCCGGAGCAGATCAAGGAATTCCATGACGTCGCGGTCGCCAATGGCGCCACCAGCATTGAAGAGCCGCCGGGAGTCCGCGAGAGCGACCTGGGGTCGGTTTACCTCTGCTATTTCCTCGACCCCGACGGCCACAAGATATGTGGTTTCCACCGCCCCGGCTGAGGCCGTTGGCGCGTCAACCCCAGCCCTGCGAAAGCTGTCAGTAGCAGGGCGATTGTTGCCGGCGCCGGTGCGTCGGCAAACTCAAGCCGCAGTTGCGTCGGCCGACGGATGCTGATGCTCTCGTTGAAGACGGCGCCCGTGAAGTCCAGGCTGTAGCTGACACCCATCGCGAGCAGGCCCCCCGTGGCGTTGATCTGGTCGAGCGCATAACTCGACAACGCGAGATCGTAGATGCCGGGGCTGGAGGCGGCGTTGAGATCGACAGACCCCAACAAGTTACCCGAGCTGAAATCGGCGTGCAGGTCCGCACCAAACGCGAGGGGAACGATGCCTTCGGCCAGGTTGGCCAGGTTCAACGCGCTCGTCAGGGTGTAGTCATACAGCTGCAGGGTTCCGCCCACGCCGCTGAGGCCGGAAATATTGAACGCGACCGATGCGCTGCTCACCACCGGGCTCACGGACGCCAGGTCAAACACGAGGTAACCCCAGCGGTCGGTGATGACGGAGGTGCCGAGGATGCCGCAGCCGGCCAGTTGAAACGCGATTTCAT
>JAUIEP010000120.1 GCA_030428835.1 Gammaproteobacteria bacterium
CTTGTCATTCAGCTCACAGTCGTCGGCGATGGGGTAGTAGGCGCCGGTTGAATCCGCTGTATCCGCGGGTACACCCGTTATGGTGGTACCGTCGGAGGCGGGACCACGGCAATTAAAGAGCTGTCCGCGCGTGGCGGGTCCGTCCGTCTCCTGCTCGACCGCCTGTATCTTGAAGTTTGCCGAGAATGTCTCGGAGGGCTCCCAGACAAGCGTCAGGCGCCCCATGAGTTCTTCTTCGGCGCCGAAATCCTCGCCCGCGTCGGTAGGCGACTGGTTTTCAAGCCACCCCTCGGAATCCGAATAGCGTACCGCGAGCCGCGCGCCGAGCGTATCGGTCACCGGTCCGGAGACAAAACCTTCCGTATACCACTGTTCCGCCTCCACCTCATATCCGCCAGTTACAGAGCCGGCGAGTTCCGGCGTGGGGTCGTTAGTTGTCAGTACCAGTGCGCCCGCGACGGTACTCTTGCCAAAGTACAATGCTTGCGGCCCCTTCAGGATCTCTGCCTGCGCGGTATCGAAGAATCCCTGCGACGTCCAGCGACTGCGATCGTAGAACACGCCGTCGATCACCAGCCCGACGGACTGGTCGAACCCGGCGTTCGTGGCATCCGAGCTGACGCCGCGAATCGACATCGTGGGTGAAACGCCGCTGTCCGCGATGATTACGCCGCCGCCGGCAAGCGTGGCCATATCCTCGATCTTCGTGATGTCGTAGTCGCTGAGTTCGCGGCCGCTCAGCGCGCGCATGGCGACCGGTGCGGATTCGAGGGTTTCCTCCCGCTTGCGGGCGGAAACCAGGACTTCTTCCAGGGCCCTGGTTCCCTGCGCAAGCGTTGGAGCGGCCGTCAGGCCACCCGACACCATAAGCACGGTTTGTGCCCAAACAACGAATCCGGATTTTTGCGTTGGGGTAGCAGGCCACATAGCGCGTCCCTCTCGATTAATTATTGAAATAACAAGGTGCACTTCCCGGCAACATTAGCACGCGTTCCATAAACTGCCAAGTAGGCGCGGTGCTTTTTAGGGGTTGCACGCCAGCGCCATCTTTTGTAACGTGTTCCATCTTTGGATCTGCCCGCTGGATGCTGTCAGGTATGCGTGAACTGGGCGATAAGACCGCGTTGGTCACCGGCGCAGAGCGCGGCATCGGCGAGGCCATCGCCCTGCGGCTTGGTGCCGGGGGTGCCCACGTCATCGTCAATTTCCTTGAGGACGAGCGCGCGGCGCAGGCCGTCGTGGCTGCCATTCGCGCCGGCGGCGGTCAGGCCGAGGCGCGCCAGGCCGACGTTTCCGTGGAGCAGGATGTAGAGCGCTTGTTTCAGGGCATTTCCCAACTCGACTTCCTGGTCAACAACGCGGCTACCGGCACGGTCGGCAGTATCGACGATTTCCAGGTTTCCGACCTCGATCGGGTGTTTTCTGTGAACGTCCGCGGGGTGGCGCTCTGCGCGAAGGCGGCTATATCACGCATGGGGGAGGGCGGGCGTATTGTCAATTTATCTTCCAGTACGACCCGCTACCCGCAGGCCGGCATGGGCATTTATACAGCCTCCAAGGCAGCGGTGAAAATGTTCACCGAAGTGTGGGCGAAGGAGCTGGGCGGTCGCGGGATCAATGTGAATTCGGTCCTGCCGGGCCCGACCGTGCCCGGCATGACGGACCTGGCGAGCGATGAAGTCAAAAGCGCCATGGCGGCGGCATCGCCTTACCTGCGATTGGGAACGGCTGTGGAAATCGCGGACGTGGTCGCTTTCCTCTGTTCGCCGGCGGCGCGCTGGGTGTCCGGACAACACCTTTGTGTAAATGGCGCGGCCAGCGCTTGATGTCGGGAGAACCTGCGATGAAATTTGGGCTCTTCGACCACCTGGACCAGTCCGCCGGCCCAATTCACCAGCAGTACGCAGACCGGTTGAGCTTCGCTGAGCGCTGTGACCGTGCGGGATTCTACGCCTATCATGTCGCAGAACACCACGTCACCCCGCTCGGTCTGGCGCCTTCCCCACTGCTTTATCTCTCCGCCGTGGCGCAGCGCACGCGCAACCTGCGCGTGGGGCCACTGGTCCTGCCGCTACCGCTATACAATCCGCTGCGGCTGTACGAAGAAATATGCATGCTCGACCAGCTCAGTTGCGGGCGCCTGGAACTGGGCGTCGGCAAAGGCATTTCTCCCTACGAGATCGGCGCCCTCGGCGGTGATGTCAGCCAGGCCGAGCCGCGCTTCAACGAGGCCATCCAGTTGCTGCAACTGGCATTCGCGCAGGACGAGCTGTCCTTCAGCGGCGAATTTTTCTCCACGCAGGCCACGCCGTTGCCGCTGAAACCCGTTCAGCAGCCGCACCCTCCGCTCTGGTATGGCGTGCTCAAACCCTCCTCCGCCGAATGGGCGGGGCAGCGGGGCATGCATGTGGTGTGCGGCGCCGGCCCGGTGGAGGAAGTTCGAGATACTGTCGCTGCCTACTGGAGCGCGTACCGGGGCAATGCTCCGGGCACGGCCGGACTGCTGCGGCAACTGGTCATCGCCGATACCGATGCTGAGGCCCGTCGGCGCGCTGTTCCCGCGTTCCGGGCGTTCCGCGACAGCTTCACCTATCTGTGGAATCATTTCGGCGACCCCATGGCTGACCAGCTACTACCCGATGACATGGACCAGGTTATTGCCCACGGTGAAGCCATCGTCGGCACGCCGTCGCAGGTGAGTGATCGGCTGGCGCGTGAGCTGGAAATCAGCGGCGCCAACTATTTGGTGTGCCGCTTCGCATTTGGCAGCCTGGCCCCGGATGAGGTGAACGAGTCTCTGGACCTGTTTTGTGAGCATGTAATGCCTGCCCTCGAACATTCCTGCCAGCCCCGGTCGGAGAGCGTTCGGCAATGATCGCCGGTACCGCCCCATACCCTCGAAATCAGTGGTATGTCGCAGCCTCGGTTGGCGAGCTCGAGGGCGGCCCGTTGCAGCGCTGGTTACTCGATACACCGGTAGTGCTCTATCGCGGTGCTTCCGGGGAGGCGCGGGCACTCCTTGACAGGTGTCCGCACCGCGGGCTCCCCCTGTCGCAGGGGCGAATCGTGGGCGATACCCTGCAATGCAGATACCACGGCATGCGCTTTGACGGCGCGGGTCGTTGCGTTGACTTGCCCTCGGGCGGCCCGGTGTCGGACCGGCTTTGTGTGACGCCCTACCCGCTGGTGCAACGTTGGCAATGGCTGTGGATCTGGATGGGTGATCCGGAGCTCACCGATCCGGCAGCCATACCTGATATCGGTCCATTCGGTTTCGGGCGGGAAGATTGGTGCGACGAGGTTGGCCCGTTGCTGCCAGTTGCGGCGAATTACCTGCTGCCTTTCGAGAATTTGCTGGATGCTTCGCATATCTCCTTCCTGCATCACGGCCTGATTGATTCCGGGGACGTGGCCGCGCAGCCGTTCACCACGGAGCTGCATGGGGACTGGATGCGTGTCAGCCGCTTCATCGAGAACGAGACAGTCAGCCCGTTGACACAAGCAACGTTTGCCATGGCTTCCGGCACGGCCAACCGAACCATCACCGCTGATGCCCACGCGCCGAATCTTTGCGGTATCCGGGTGGATATCACCGGAACCGATAACGGCGGTGAGGGTACACGCACGAACCAGTTGATGGTGGGGATTACCCCGGTGTCGCGCGGCTGTTGCATGCAGTTCACGGCAATTGCACAGAATTTTCCCTTTGCGAATCCCAACCGCGAGGCCGACGTCCGCAGCCTGCTGATGGAAGATGTCGAGGCGATGGAGTCGATCCAGGCCCTTATCGATAAGATTGATCCCGCACAATGCCAGGAGGTGAGCGTGAATGCCGATGCGCCCGCCATGCGCATGAGGCGCCGTATTATCGACATGCTTGCGGCGGAGGGTAGTGTCGAATAGCGCGCCGGGTTCCGGCGGTTGGTCACATCACGCTATACAACCTGCGTGCCGGGCCGCTTCCTCGCCGGCCGCGCGTCCAAACGTTATGGCCGAGGCAATGGCGTAGCCGCTTCCCACGTAGTAACGACCGTAGCTGTTGCCGACAGCATCACCGGCCGCGAACAACCCCGGAATCGCTGCCCCGGCCGTATTGAGCACGCGCGCGCGACTGTCGATCGCCGGACCCGCGCCCAGTACTATGGCGATCGCCGGGCGTACTTCCGCTGCGTAGAACGGGGCTGACTCGATCGGTGTCAGGTTGGCGGGCTGTTTGCCGAAATCCCTGTCCACTCCCTGGGCAGCGTTGTCGTTGTAGCGCGCTACCGTACTTTCCAGCGTTACAGCGTCAATGCCCGTCTTCCGCGCCAGTTCCGCGATACTGTCGGCCATGAGAATTTTGCCGCGATCTACCTGCTCTTGCAGTACGCGCGGTATCCAGCTCAGTGTGATGGCCCCTTGTTCCAGCGCCTCCAGGACCCTGGGATCGGGCGCCGCCGACTGCATCTGTAACTGATCAAAAACGCAGTACCCGCGACCATCGACCTGTGCCTCCAGCGCCTCGGACAGTTCCCAGTAGGCGCCATCCTCGCGGGCGATGCGGCGCCCCTCGCTGTTCACAAGCAGTACCCAGGATGGCCCGATGACCTCCAGGTCACGATAGAAATTGGGCGTCATAAGAAACAGGCCGCTGTCCTCACCTGTAATCCGGGCGCCCTGTGCCTCACACATGCGCAAACCGTCGCCGCGGTTGGTCTCGCAACCAATGAACCAGCGCCAGTCGCCGCCGCGTATCGATTTCGGGCACATCCGGTCGAGCAGTTCATCGTCACCGCCGATACCGCCGCAGGCCACGACAACCGCACCGGCCGTGATCTGTTCACCGTCGATCTCGATGCCGTTTATAACGCCCGAGGCGTCTCTGCAAAGCCTGGTCACGCGGGAATTCAACACGACATCGATCGGCCTTCGACTCACCTGGTAGTCCAGGCGTTCGGCAATGGCAGCGCCGCCACCCGTCGGCTCGTGTGAACGCGGCGGCATTCGGCCATCGGCAGAGACCAGTCGCTCCACTGGAAATTCGACTCCCTGTTGCTCCAGCCACGCAACAGTGTCCGCGCAGCCTTCGGCGAAGCGCCACAGGACACCCTCGGGTATGGAATCCCCCTCGATGGCGCGGATGTCGTCCACCATCGCAGCCACCGAGTCCTCTACCTGCTGTTCGCTCTGCTGCCATGTGCCGGTCGCGTACAGGTAACCTCCCGCCAGGGCGGTGGAGCCCCCCAGGCGGGAACCCGCTTCCAGCAAGGCGACCCGGGCACCGGCGTCGGAAGCTGTAATGGCTGCGCTCAGGCCCGCGCCACCGCCGCCGATGACGAGCACGTCGTAGTCCGTCGTCCGCTCATTGGGCATTGCCGCTACTCTCCTCAGCCGCCGTGCGACCTGCCAGTACACCGAACACCATGGCGGGGCCTATGGTTCCGCCCGGGCCGAAATAGGAATGTCCGCTCACGGCGGCGGTAGCGTTGCCCGCGGCATACAGTCCCGGGATTACCGCGCCGTCTTCACCGGTAACCCTCCCTTGTGCGTCGATGCGCGGTCCGCCGCAGGTGCCTATCAACGACGGTATCACTGGAACGGCATGGAAGGGCGGCTTGCGAAGCGTGCCGAGATTGGGGCCGGCGGGATTGGTGTCGTCACCCCAGAAGCGGCCGTAGGGGTGTTCCCCTCGCGCGAATGCCGTGTCCCCGCGCTCCTGTTCGATATCATGATTGAATCTATCCAGCGTGGCGGCTAACCCCGCCGCATCTATACCCGCGCGCTGCGCCAGGCCCGCCACCGTATCGGCAGCGATGATCCATGGGGGCAGTGGCGTACCGGGCGTTACGGGCCCGAAGCTGTATTTTTCCCGGTACTGTCCGTCGAATACATGGAAGGCAGGCTGGTTGATGCACGTGCCGTCCTCGTCGCGGGCAATTAACGCTTTCAGGATGACGTGGTAGGGCAGGCTCTCGTCCACAAAGCGTTCACCGCGCGCATTGACCATTATCATATGTGGCAGAGTGCGCTCGAACAGGCCCGTGCGGACCATGGGTGTTCCTTCCTCCAAGTTCTCTCCGGGTATGAGGTAACCCGGCCACCCCCAGCATTTTCCGCGGTTATCAATGCGTGCCCCCAGCTTCTCGGCCATGTGCCAGGCATCGCCGCGGTTGTACGGCACCGTGGATGGCACGAAATCCACTCCCGGAAAGTTTTCCGTCAGCAGTTCCGTGTCCCATTCGTAACCACCGCAGGCGAGTACCAGTGCCCTGCAACGCACTTCGGTCTGTTCTGTCTCCTCGCGGGTAGCGGCTGCCTGTTCCACCGCGAGGGTAAATCCTTCGGGGGTGCGGGCACAGTGCCTGACCCTGCTGGCCATGCGGCACGTCACCGGATGTTCGAGGACTCCCAGGACAAGCGCGCCGGCCAGCGCCTCGCCCCAGCCCACATAGCCTGCCTCGAGACGCTGCTGAAACAGTGCGGCGTCGATGCGTTCCGGGTGCAGCACGCCACCCATTTCCGAAAATTCCCGAAAGCCGAAGGGCATCGTGCCGAAGGGCGAGCGGCGTAGAAGGTCTCTGTGTGTGCCCAGGCGATTGAGATCAAACACGGCAGGCGCGAGGGAGCGGCTCTTACCGGCTTCGTAGTAGCCTCCGGGCATATCACCCTGGTAGTCGGGCATGGTTCCGACCTCCAGTTCCAGGGGCGTATTCGACTCCAGCCAGGCGATGATGTCGTCGGCCTGCGCTATGTAGGCCTGTACGGCGGGCTCATCCGCCTGGTCGCCGAGGCAGGCGCGCACGTACTCCCGCGCCTGCTGTTGGGAATCCTGGCCGCCCGCGCTGAGCAGTCTGCGGTTAGCCGGCACCCAGAGCGTGCCTCCTGACCAGCTTGCGGTGCCGCCCAGCGTGGTGCTGGCTTCCACGAGAAGTGTTCGCGCTCCCGAGTCACTGGCTGCTATCGCGGCGCACAATCCGGCAATGCCACCACCGACAACAACGACGTCCCAGTCGGCCTGTGCCTGCCCAATGCCCTCTGCCATCCCCTTTCTCCTCCTTCGGAAGTGCGGGAGGGAAAAATATTAGCACGCGTTCTAAAATATGCCAATTTGTGCTGGCGCACCGTTTTAGTCCGGCGTGTACCAGATTGCCGAGGTATAGGCGCGTTGCTGGACACTGAGCTGGGCGGACGGCGACGGCGCCGAACCAAAGCGGGCCGCATCGTAGAGCGCCCAGCCGGGTGTTGGAATCTCCAGCACACGAAGGTAGTAGTAGGCGGGTACAGCGGCGTCGAAATCAGGGTCTTGCCACCAGCCCTGTAATTCGGCGGTGCCGATAGAATTGCTGTAAGTCGCTTTGGCGATATCGACCGTATTCCCCACGGCCGGTACCTCGCCGTCGGCGGCCGGTTTGCGCCCTCCGGAAAGCAGTACATCGAACACCCGTTCACGCCTCTGACCCGCGGCATCAACCCATCCCTTGATGACCTGCACCCTGTCGAGGTTGGCACCCTCGGGATCGCGCAGTGCCGACAGCAGGAATCGAGGTGCACCCGCGTTGGGCGCACTGTCCAGATTGCCCCCCATCGGAACGCCTTTGTCATACCCGACCGCGGCGATATCGCCCTTGGCGTCCTGCGCAACGAAGCCCCATCCGGCGAAGAATCGCACGGTGATACGAGGGCCGGTAGTCGCGTAGACTTCTCGGCGCAGGAGCGCATCGAAGATGGCCTCCCGGGTATTGGCTCGTGCCCAGACAGCTGCCATGCCGCTCGCGAGCAGGCGGTGATTCGGATAGATGCCCTCGGCACCGGACACGGATAAGGGCAGGACGGGTTCGACCGCGCGACCGGAATGCGGCTCATCCTTCGAGAATTTGCCCCAGAAATTGTCGTCATCCGCCGTCGACAGCGCCGTGTGCGAATCGGTGCTGCCCACAACGCCGAAACGGAAGGGATTCGTACCTACTTCCCGCTCAATTTGCAGGCCAATCCCGAGCGCGCTGCGCACGTAGTTGAAGGGATACTGGGACATTGAGGGTCTCACGGTGTCGTTCATGGCGAGATTGGTGTCCCAGCGACCGAAATCTGCGAACTTGTCCCCGGGCGACAATAGGGGGTGAGTCTCACTGTCCCCCTTGATCTGCGTGATTTCCACTATGGGTTCCCAGCGCGCGCGGCGTTGCGCGTAGTCCCGGTCAATCGGTTCACCACTTGCTGTTCTGTCGAGGAACATGCGTCCGCCGCTCAGGTTGGAGTTGTGTGGAATTGCGGCAGCACGCCCGCCGGTCGATGTTTCATACGCTTCGAGATAGCGCCACAGCTCGCCCGGATCCTGGCTGTCGCGGGAGGTAAAAGGCAGCATCGCGGTGACTGTTTTCGCGTCGTCGGCAAAGAGAACGTTGCGGTGCAGGTTGTCCATGCCTGCCATCCCGGTCCACTCATACGCGATAAAGGTCGTGAATTGCCCCGGTACGTTGTAGCGGTCGGCCACGGCCGCGTAGTCTCGCCATATACGACCCATGAACTGGGGTCCCGCAAAGACAGTGTCTCCCACGCGCTCCGGGCCCTTTGACCACAACTGCATCAGGGTCGCCATGTCGCCATCCGCCAGTGCGGTTTTCCACTGCCTGGTAAGCTCGAAACCCTGTAGTTCCGGAGCGTTGTCCTGCACGCCGGGAATCAGCCCGAGAAATTCCCCGTGATCGGTTACCGCCAGGAAATCCAGTGGGCGCGCCAGGCTCGCGCGTTGTCCCGAATTGGCGGTTACCGCCTCGCCGCGCGCGAACCTGTAGGCTTCGGCGGGACCCAGCCGGCTGTTACCGAACATATTGGCGTCAATGGACAGTCGCGTGTGCAGGTGGGTGTCGCCCCAGAGAACACGGGTTGGAAAGGTGTCTCCGGCTTCCGGTGCCGCGGTGAGTCCGGCGGCTGCCAGCGACATTGCGAACGCCATAGCCAACTGGAACAGGAATAAAGCAGGTGTCCTTCCAACCATGTATGCCCCCACTACCGATAATAATTCGCATCGTGATGCAACAAGGCCAGGCCTGGTCGCTGACTTGTACGCCCACCCTGCCGGCGTGGCAGCTACAACCGCGTCGGCGAAGACACCGTATCACGAGGTACAAACAGCGGTCCATGAAGCGCCCCTGGTCACTGGTCTCATCCCGCTGCGGCTTGTACCATCTGCCGGCATGGCCGCCTTGCGAACCTGCGTGAGGTGAAATGCCTTCGATATCGGCACGCTGAATGTCGGGGGCAACCGTAGCCCGGAGCGGCCCTCACGAGAACACCGCCGGCGCGCAGTGCGCAGGGGCGAAGGGATGCGAAGCGGTGAGTATGGAGGATAGGTGAATTGAGCAGCAGCACAATCGGGGCGGCAATCGACACCGTAGGCCACCGGGACATTAACCGCATACGCGCCGCTTTTAATGCCTGGCTGTCCGTCCGTTGGCCCGGCGCAGCTCTGGGCAACCTGAGTGCGCCGTCAGGAAGCGGCGCGTCGAGTGAGTTGTTCTTCGTAGAGATCGATAATCTGGCAGGGAGTGACGGCGGCACGACCCATGCCGTACTCCGCCTGTCCTCCGAGTGGTCCGTTTATCCCACTGCGGACCTCGAAAACCAGGCGACCTGCATGGGCGCTGCCCGGCGCGCGGGACTTCCGGTGCCGCGCGTTCTGGCGGTGGAGGCCAACGGAACGCAAGACATCGACGTGCCCTTTTTGCTGATGGCGCGCATGAGCGGGCAACCGGCGCCGGATTTCCCTTCCTATGTGCTCGAAGGCTGGATGCACGATCTATCCCCGGGGCAGCAAACGCTATTGTGGCAAAACGGCATCGCGACAATTGCCGCCCTGCATGCGGCCCATTTCACGCCTGACGAAAGCCGACAATGCCGACTACCCGTGGAAGGCGCTTCGGCAATGGAGCGGATGCTGAATTACTGGGAACTGTTCCACCGGCACGCAAACCCAAACGGGGTGTACGATACGTTGTCGACATCGCTCGCATGGCTGCAACGCCATGCTCCGGATGCCGGACTCGATGAGGGTTTGGTATGGGGTGACGCCAGCCTGCGCAATATGTTGTTTGAAAGCACCAATGTCTGTGCATTGCTGGACTTTGAGTTTGCACACTTCGGGGTGTTGGCGTTCGATATTGCTTTCTATGCGCTCATGGACCATATCATGGCGACAGGGTTTGCCAATGGTGCGGAAAGACTTCCCGGTTTTCCCGGTATTCACGCCACACTGGATCACTACGAGGCAATTACGGGAAGAAAAGTCCTGCATCGAGAATATTGGCTGCGGTCAGCCCTGACGTATTCGGCGATGTCCACCACGCGGGTGTACCAGCGTCTTGCCGAAATGGGCAAGATAGAAGACGGCGATATTGCCAACAACCCGCCGCTGGTCATGCTGGGTGCTGTGCTTGCCGGTGGGGCACTGCCGGATTGACCGAGCCCTTCCCGCCCTCACGGGGTTCATCGCATCGCGTAGAGGCACATACAGGCAATGGCACCGCAAGCGCTGCCACGCGAGACGGGCTTGCCCGGCTTCGCCTTTTGGGGCTTGCTTGAGCGCGAATGTCAGCGATTTCTCGGTCTTCGAGTAGGCGCTGTTAAATCGGTGGCCCGGCACTGGCGACCGTTGTTTACAACGACGGGCTGCTCACCTTGAGCACCACCTGGAATGCCCGGGACAGGGCGGCGGTGGAGACACCGATCATGAGGGCCCCGTTGAGGGCCTCCAGCGGGCCGAGGATGCGGTGCTCCTCGGACATGACGATGTCACCGTAGCCGAGCGTCGCGAAGTTGACCGCCGAATGGTAGAAGGCGGCCGCCAGATCCGGAAACTCACCCAGTCCGGTGAACAGCGCTGCCCACACGGTGACCTGCGCCAGGCTGCCCAGGATCAGTATGAGCAGTAGTCCGGCGGTGACCTGCATGGCGGCGAGAAAACCCTGGTGCACGCGGTCCAGGCGACGGGCGAAGAAGCGCAGCGCCATGACCACGAGCAGGCCCTGCACGAACAGGCAGGCGGTGATGGTGCCCAGCCCCAACAGCAGGTTCATCATGGCGAAGTCTCCAGGTTCGTTGTCGCGCGCAGCGCCCGCCGCCTGCGCCACGCATCCAGTAACGTCATGGCCAGCACGGCGTACAGCGAGACTGCCAGGAACAAACCCATGCGCACGACAAAGGCCTGGTAGACGTCCTTGCCGTTGGCGCTGTCCTGCACGGCGGCGCCTAACAGAATGATCATAGTCGTCATTGTATTGATCCAGAACCCCGGTGTCCGGTCGCTGCGCCGCACGCCGTAGGCGAATCCGGCGAGCACCAGGCAGGCCAGGGTCACCCAGCCCGCGAAGAACCACAATTCCACTGCCAGCGAGAGGCACAGCCATACCGCCACCGCGCACGCACCGCCGAGCGCGGTACTGCCCAGCAATTCCCCCGTCGCCTCGCGCAGTCGCAGTTCGGTGGCCTCGCGGCCGAGAAGAATGCTCTTTACCAGGAACGGCATATAGGACGTCGGGTTGGAGAGGGTGACGAGGAACGCCGGCATCACGACCAGCGCCGCGCGCAGTGACAGCCACAGCCCCTCGTCCGCCGGCGTCGGCGCGGGTGGCTCCGGTGACGGTCCGGGATCTTCCGGGAACAGCGGGTACACGAGCCACAGGCTGGCGATCGCCAGCGCAACGCCGATGACCAGCGCGGCAACAATGGCCGTCGCCAGGGCCTGGCTGACGAGGCTCGCCGCGGGAATTACGGTAAGACCCATGGCCAGCAGGGTCGCAGGGACATCCTTGCCGCCGACGATGGCCAGCCGGTTCGCAAAGTACAGGCCCAGGACTATCAGCAGCAGTGCCGAGGCCGGCGCTTGCGCCAGCAGGGGGCCGAGCAACACGCCGCCGCCCAGGGCGAGCAGTAGAAACGCCGTAAGCACCAGGGTCTGTTTCGGACCGGGCGGCGGCCCGGGGTTGGCGCCGAGCAGCAGCACGAACAGCGGCGGAAAGAAGGGAATGACTAGCCCGAGGCCGTAACCGACCGCCAGGGCCACGCCGGTGGCAATGGCCAGCCGGAAGCAGCGTCGTGCGGCCACGGGCGTATTCATCCGCAAGTGCCGCTGTCGGAATGGCGGGACATCACGCGTTCAGTACAGGTAGGAGAACAGGCTGTGCACGCGGATATACACTTTACCCAGCAGGCCGAGCAGCCAGTGTCCCTCGCTGTAGGCGATGACCGAGGCCTGCCCGCCGAGCCGCAACTGTTGCAGTACCTCCTGCTCCAGCGGTGTATCGAACGCGACGCGCACCGGAAAGCGCTGCGCCTGGCGCAGCCAGTCGCGGTTGTTCTGCACGCTGGGCAATGCCCCCGGGGGCGGCGGCGACCCCGCGTTGATGCCGCGGCCGATGTCGCGCACGCGGCCGTCCAGCACCCGGCCGGGCAGGGCGTCGAGCAGGATCTCCACCGTGGTACCGGGCGCCATGTGCCCCAGGTTGTTCTCGGTAAAGTCCGCGCTGATCCAGACATCGTCGACGGCGATCAGGGTGAGCACCGGTGTGCCGGTACCGGCGAACTGGCCGACTTCCGCCCGCAGGTCGGTCACGAGGCCCGCGGACTCGGCCGTCACGTCGGTGTTGTCGAGATCCAGTTGCGCCTTGTCCACGGCGGCGCGTGCCGCCTGCAACAAGGTGTTGTTCTCGCCCGGCTCGCCGCCCATCTGCTCGATGGCGCCCACCACGCCCGCCTCGGCGGCGGCCACCTGGGCGCGGCTCTGCTCCAGGCTGGCGCGGGAAATCTCCAGCCGGCGTTCGGAAATCGTGCCCGGGTCGTCCTCGCGCAGCCGCTTGAGCCGGGTGTAGTCCTGGTCGGCTTTCAGTTCCCCGGCGCGGGCCGCGCGCAGGTTGGCCCGGGCCTGCGCGACCGCCGCCTCACCGGCGGCGACCTGCTGCCGCGTGTTGTCCAGTTGCGACTGCGCGCTCTGCAGGGCGATCGCGTACTGGGAGGGGTCGATGGTGAACAGGCGCTGGCCCGCCTCGACACGGTCATTGTTCTCGACCTCCACGGCGGTGACGATGCCCGCCACCTTGGGCGCGACACCCACCACGTAACCCTGGACCCGCGCCTGCGACGTGAACGGTGTGAAGCGATCCGCCAGCAGGTACCAGCACAGCGTGACGACAATCAACACCAGCAGGCTCTTCGTGCCGCGGCCCAGCGACTGCTGCGCCGCATCCGGCGCGCCCTCGCTACCGGTTTCCGCCGCCTGCGTGTTTTCATTCTGGCTCATGGTTCGTTGTCCTTTGAAGGCAGGGGCGCCAGCGGCGCGTCGAGCAGGTCGCCCCAGTCGGTGCGCTCCTGCATGGTGGCGCGCACCTCCCCGGGGATGACGGTGTCAATGGTGGCGGCCTGCCAGCCGCCGCCGAGCGCGCGGTACAGGTCGATGACGGCGGCCACGTGGTCGCCGCGATTGACGACCGCGCGGTCCGCCTGGGAAAACGTTGCCGCCTGGGCGTCCAGCACGCGCTGGAAATCGGAATAGCCCTCGCGGTAGCGCCGCGTGGCGATGGCCAGCGAACGCTCGGCCGCCGCCAGCGATTCGTCGAGGATCGCCTGGCTGGCCCCGGTCTGGGCGACACGGCTGGCGGCGTTGTCGATATCGCGGGCCGCGTCGAGTACGGCCGACTCGAAACCGGCCACCAGTTGCTGCAGGCGCACGTCCTGCACCCTGACGTTGTTCTCGATGCGCCCGTAATTGAACAGGTTCCAGGTCAGCGCCGGCCCGCCGGCGACGGTGGTCACGTCGCTGGTACCGTTCAGGCTGTTAGCGGACCAGCCGATGCTGCCGGCCAGGGAGATCGAAGGGT
>JAUIEP010000121.1 GCA_030428835.1 Gammaproteobacteria bacterium
CCGGCTCGGGGCCTTCTATCGCCATATAGAGATACTCCGCACTGCGGGCAAAGTCACTGGGTCCCGAGACGTCGGACCGCCGCTTTCGCGGGGACGACGATGTGGCTCTATTCACTGGCACCAGGCACGCGAGCGGTCGACTTCCCTGCTGTTCAAAACGTGCCGAGGGAGTGGAGCGAGACCGCAGGGCTCGCGACCGACTGAGGGCAGCCCGGAGGGCCGCGTTTTCAGGCAGGGAAGTCGACCGCTCGCGGGCCGGCCAACGGAGCGCAAGAACCCACCACCAGTTGGATAGTGAAGTAAAGCGAGCAGGTAGGGCGACGCGGTGGCGGGGAAGTTTAGGCGAGGCTGCTTTTCTCGCCTCGCCTAAACTTTCACGACGCCGCGGTGCCCGGGCAACGCTCAAGGCACCAACCTAAAAGCCCGGCAGCTCTCACGATAACTCCCGGGACCACAACGCAGCTCAAAGATTCAAGGCTGCAACCGCTCGATCCGCCAATCATCGCCATCTAAGCGATAGTAGCGAAACCGGTCATGCATGCGGCTGCGGCGGCCCTGCCAGAACTCCATCTGGTCGGGCACCACGCGATACCCGCCCCAGAAGTCCGGCATCGGAATGGCGCCGTTTGCGAACTTGTCGCGCATGGCGTTGAACTGCTGCTCCAGCACCGCCCGGGCCGACAGCGGGCGCGACTGCTGCGACGCCCACGCCGCGATCTGGCTCTTGCGCGGCCGCGATACAAAGTAAGCGGCGGACTCCGCGGCACTCAACTTCGACGCGTGCCCGCGCAGGATGACCTGGCGGTCCAACTCGTTCCATGGGAACAACAGCGACACCACCGGCTGGCGCGCGATGTCGCGCGCCTTGTTGCTGGCCTGGTTGGTGTAGAACACGAGACCGCCGTCCGACATGCCCTTGAGGAGCACGATGCGCTGCCAGGGCAGGCCGTCGGCATCCACCGTGGCGAGCACCATGGCGGTCGGGTCCTCGATGCCGGCGGTTACCGCCTGCTCGAGCCACACCTCGAACTGGCGCAACGGGTCTCGGTCGAGCATGGAACGCTGCAGTCCGCCCGCCGTGTATTCGCGCCTGAAATCCTCGTAAGACAAGTGGAAAACCTGTTTCCGCAACGACAAGCCAGTATACTAGCGGTCACTCAATATTCAGGCAAAAACCCCGGCATGGATTCCCCGCCTGCCATCCGCGACGGCGTTCCCGATGACCTCGAAGTCCTCGTCGACACCCTCAGCGACAGCTTCCGTGACGACCCCGTCTTCAACTGGGTGATTCCGCAGGTCGCGCTGTATCCCTATTTCTTTCGCCTCCTGGTACGCGACCTGTACCTGCCGCGCGGCATGGTTCACGTGGATACACAGGGCCGCGCCGCGGCGCTCTGGCTGCCGCCGGAAGAGCGCTACGAGTTACCGCCCCGGCTCAGCCTGATCGATTTCGGTTTCCGCATCGCCCGCCAGGCGGGACTGGCGGGACTGCGCCGACTGCGCGGGCAGGGCGCGTTGTATGCCCGACACATGCCCCGGGAACCGCACTATTACCTCCAGTTCCTGGGCTGCCGGCACGACTGCCAGGGCCGCGGGATCGGCACGGCGCTCCTGCGGGAAGGCCTGCGGGTGTGTGATGCGCGCGACATGCCCGCCTACCTGGAGAGCTCCAACAGGCGCAACCTGCCGCTGTACCAGCGCCACGGCTTCGTGGTGAAAGATACCGCGAAGGTCAGCAAGACCGGCCCGACGATCTGGTTCATGTGGCGCGAGCCGCCGCAGTAGGTCGATGCGCGACTAATCGCGGGTGCTGGGGTACACCGGCGCGCGCCGCGCCATCGCCGGCACCTGGGGAAACGGGAACAGCTCGCGCCAGTCGTCGCCCAGCGCCTCGTTCAGGGTCCGGCCCGCCGCGTCCGCGTAGCACTCGTTCATTCTCGCCAGCAGCGCATCGGCACCCGCGGCACCCACCAGCACGGCGGCCTCCATCAGGCCTTCCGTGCGCAGCCGTTCGCCGGGCGGCAGGTCGGCGCCCGCTTCGAGGGCGGCGAACATCGAGCGCCAGCGCCGTTCGATTTCTTCCAGAAGCTGTTCCACTTGTGCTCTCCCCGGGCGGCGGACATGCGAGCACTGCAGTATGCGCGGCATCGCAAACACGTTAAAGTCTGCTGCGATTACCGCCTGGGAGCCTGCCTGTGCACCGCCTGAACCGCCTCTTGCTCACCGCCTCACTCGCCCTGCTCGCCGCGTGCGCCGCGCAACGCGACGAGCCCTCCCCGGCGGCGCCGGCGCTGGCCGCCGCGTCCGAGGCGGCGCCTATCGTGGACTACGGCGAGCGTTTCCTGCCCGTGGCGGCATCCGGCGGCATGGTGGTCGCCCCCGAACGACTCGCGGCAGAGATCGGCAGCCGCATCCTGCAGGCCGGCGGCAACGCGGTCGACGCGGCCGTGGCCACCGGTTTCGCCCTCGCGGTCACATTCCCGCAGGCCGGCAATCTCGCGGGCGGAGGATTCATGCTGATTCACCTGGCCGACGGGCAGCGCCAGACCTTCGTGGACTACCGCGAGAGCGCGCCCGCCGCCGCCACGCGCGACCTGTACCTCGACGACAGCGGTGCGGTGGACACGATGCGCGAGTACTTCAGCCACCAGGCCGCGGGCGTGCCGGGTACGGTCGCCGGGCTGCTCTACGCGCTCGACAAGTACGGCACGCTGGACAGGGCGACGGTCCTCGCGCCCGCAATAAAGCTGGCGCGCGACGGCATCCCGGTCAGTTTCGCCCACCACGTGACCATCGCCTCCCGCGCCGACCGGCTGCAGCGCAATGCGGAGGCCGCGCGCCTGTTGCTCACCCCCGACGGCACCGCGCCCGCCATCGGCAGCACATGGAGGCAGCCGGAGCTCGCCGCGACCCTGGACGCCATCGCGCAGTCGGGGCGCTCCGGGTTCTACGCCGGCAAGGTCGCCCGCCTCATCGCGGACGACATGGCGGCCAACGGCGGCCTGGTCACCCTCAAGGACCTGGCCGACTACCGCGTGATCGAGCGCGAGCCGGTGCGCGGTACGTTCCGCGACTACGAGGTGGTGTCCGCGCCGCCCCCCTCTTCCGGCGGCGTGCACATCGTGCAGATGCTCAACATCCTGGAGGGCTACAACCTGAAGGGCATGGGCCACAACTCCGCGGCCTACGTGCACCACGTGGCGGAGGCAATGAAGCGGGCGTACGCGGACCGCAGCGAGTATCTCGGCGACCCCGACTACTTCGACGTGCCCGTGGCCGCCCTCACGGACAAGGCCTACGCGGCGCGGCTGCGGGCGGGCATCGCGAGCGACACGGCCACCGCTTCGAGGGACATCGCACCGGGGCGTGAACTCGCCGCGGAGAGCCCGGACACCACGCACTTCAGCGTGGCCGACCGCCACGGCAACGTGGTCAGCAACACCTACACCCTCAATTTCAGCTTCGGCTCGCACATCGCCGTGCCCGGCACCGGGATGTTACTGAACAACGAGATGGCGGATTTCGCCGCCAAGCCCGGCACCGCGAACGCCTACGGACTGGTACAGGGGGAAGCCAACCGCATCGAACCGGGCAAGCGCCCGCTCTCCTCGATGAGTCCCACGATCGTCCTGCGCGACGGCGAGCCCTGGCTGGCCACGGGCAGCCCGGGCGGCAGCGTCATCATCACCACGGTGCTGCAGACTGTACTCAATGCCATGGAGTTCGACATGAACATCGCGGCCGCCGCCGCGGAGCCGCGCATGCACCACCAGTGGTTGCCTGACACCCTGCAACTGGAACAGGGCTTCAGTGCCGACACCGTGCGGCTGCTGGAAAGCATGGGTCACCCCGTCAAAATCGGTGACCGCACTACCGGGCGCACCAACTCCATTATGCTCGAGGACGGCTGGTTCTACGGCGCCAGCGACACGCGCCGCCTGGGGGGCGCGGTAGCGGGCTTCTGAGACCGTCTACTGCTTCGGCCGGCGGAACTTCGCCGTCTGCCGGCTGATCATCACGAGTTCGCCCGCGGAGTCCCAGAACAGACCGTCCTCCTCCACGATGCCGTTGGTGATGTGCTGCGAGGCGACGCGCGCCTGCAGCGGGCCGGGTGCGGGGTGCGCCCGGATCTGCACCGTGAGTTCGACGGTGGGGACCCAGCCGACCGGGCCGAAGACAGTAAAGATCGGGGGCGGGAAGGAATCGGCGAACATCAGCATGGAAATCACGTCCGGCGGCGTGCCGTCGCGGTGCGCGACCCACCCCTCGAAGACGCCGCTGCCGTTCGTGCTCCGGTCCCGGAACACCTCGCGACCGCTCACCAGGCGAATCTCGGCCCGCTGGCGAAACTCCACACCCTTGTCGCCAGCGGGTTCACACGCGTCCCAGGGGGTGTACTCAGGGCGCGCCACGGCGGACCAGGTGTCGCCCGAGAGGCGCTCAAGGTCGGTGTACGCCGCCGTCAGCTTCACCTTCAGTTCGTCGTCCTGGTACAGGCCGGCCTCGGCAAACGTGGTGCTGCGGCCCGTGCGCAGCATCTGGATGCGACACTCCACCGGCCCCAGGCGGGCGGGCGTCAGGAAGAACGCGTTGACGCTCATGGGGTCATTGTGCGGCAGCGCGTCGCGCAGGGCGCGGCCCGCGATCGCCATCAGGTAACCGCCGTTGGGCGCGTCGCCCACGCGCCAGCCTTCCATTACCTCGCCGCGGTAGAGTTCGTCGGAAACGCGGGTGACCGCGGTGTCCAGGGCAAACTGATCCATCAATAAGTCCGTATCCAGTGCGTCGGGCGGCTATTTTGTCCGCCCATGGGCGGAATGTATATACTTGGGACAGGCGGCGCGCTGTGCCGACCGGTACACGGTCCGCCCACGGCGAAAGAGATGTCAATGTATCGCACCCTACGCTCGACCGGCCTGGCGCTGCTATGCGCCGGGCTCCTGACCACCACCACGGCGCAGGCGCTGGAAGCCACGCTACAGGGCGAGGAGCTGCGCCACGCCGCCGCGATCCGCGAACTCGAGTCGCGCGAGGGCGCCTACGGCGCCGCCCTGCCGGAGTCCCTGCTGAGCCTTGGCCTGCTCCTGCAGAGCCGCGGGCGACACAAGGACGCCCTGTCCCTGTTCAAGCGCGGCGTACACCTCGTGCGCATCAACCAGGGCCTGCAGAGCGCCGCGCAGATCCCGCTGTTGCGCGGGCAGGTCCAGAGCCACATCGCCCTCGGCGAATACGAACTGGCCGACGAACGACAGGAATACCTGTACCGGGTACAAACCTACAATTTCAAATCCGGCGCCGAGCTGACGGCGGCCTACCTGCAGCACGCGCAGTGGCAACTCGACGCGTTCGTGCTGCAGGTGGACAAACGCGGCCACGTGCGGCTGATGAACACGGCGGAATACTACTCCCGGGCGCGCGACGAGGTGTCGCAACGCGAGGGAGCGACCTCCGCCAACCTGTACGAACCCCTCATCGGCCTGCTGCGCACGCAATACCTCATCCAGGGCCACGTGATCGACAGCTCGGCGCTCAGCGGTCCCAGTTCGCCCAACCTCAACCAGGAGCGCTACCGTTTCGCGCGCTACCGTCTCAATGCCGACGATGTCGCGCGTGATACGATCGCGCGACTCGGTCAGTTGAAGCGCGGCACACTGGACCCGCAGTTTCGCGCCCTCGCGGCCCGCATCATGCTGGGCGACTGGTTGCTCTGGACGGGGCAGCGACAGGAGGCCATGGCCAGCTACAGCGCCAGTGTCGAGGAACTCGCCAAGCTTCCCGCTGCCCAACCCCTGTTGGAGGCGATGGCACAGGAGCCCACTCCGCTACCGGACCTGGGAGACCTGCACGGCCTGCCGGAAGCCGTGGATGAAGCCGGTGACGACGTCGTCCGGCTGTCATTCGATGTCACCCCGGAGGGACGGGTCGTCAACCTGGATCGCCTGGATGACAATGACGACCTGGACGGCAAGGCCAATCGCCTGATGCGGCTGCTGCGCCGGACACCGTTCAGGCCGCGCTTCGAGGCATCGGAGCCCGTCGCAACCCACAACCTGGTAAGGAATTTCCGCATTGAAGCCTAGCACCACGCGACAACTCACCTCGCTCGGCACGGTCCTCGTGCTGTGTGGGGCGCTGTGGGCGTGTGCGGGCTCGAGCCAGCAACCGGGACCGCCCACCGCGGGACTGCCAGTGCCGGGCGGCATGCCAGGCGGTTCACCGGGCGGCTCGCCGGGAGGGATGCCCGGCGGCACCAGCGGGGGCAGTACCTCGCCCGGCACCAGCACCCGCGATGGCGGCGGCGCACCCGGAAGCGACCCAGGCGCTGACAGCGGTTCCAGTTCCGGTGGCGCCGGCAGCGAGCCTGGTGGCGTGAGTGCCGGAGGCGGCATCCCCGGTGGGTCGGGCTCCGGGGGCGGTGACCTGCCCGGGGCGGAGGGCGGTGGCGGCGCCAACGGCGGCGCAGACGGACCCGAGCCGGGCTTCAATGACGGCGTAGGCGGCGGTGACCTGCCCGATATGAGTGACGACGCACCCGTGGCCGGCGAGTTCCCCGGCGGCGAAGCGTCCGGCCCGGGCGGCGATGGCGAAGGCGGTAGCGGTAGCGGCGCGCCGACCGCTCCCGCGCCCCCCGTCAGCGGGGGCGGCGACGCGCCCGGCGGCGCAGGCAACTCGCCCGGTACGGGTCAAGGCAACGCGGACGGGGGACTGAGCCCCGAGGACCGGGTGGCCGTGCTGGACGAAGAGCTGCGCCGCGGCGAGGCGGAATTCGACGATATCATCCTCGAGTCACAGGAAGAGCAGCGGCGCGACACCCGCGAGAACGTCCCCGACCTGCCGCCGGAGGAGGAACCCGAGGAGACCCCCTACGGCGGGGGCATGGCGCGCGGTGGCAGCACCGGGGGCGGCATCGGCGGTGCCGGCGGCGGCATGCCGCAGGACACGGCCAAGTACCCGCCGCCCGCGGACATTCCGAGCGGTGATGACGATGACGTGTTCGCACGGCAGCTGCGCGAGGCCGCGATGCGCGAGGAGGACCCCGAGGTGCGGGAGCGCCTGTGGGATGAATACCGCCGCTACAAGGGCATCGAGAAATGAGCATCGCCCGCCTGTGCACGGCCGCGCTGCTCAGCCTGCTGCTGGCCGGCTGTGTCAGCCAGACGATCAACAGCAACTCGGTGCCGGCGGTGCGTTCCGCGGATAGCGCCATCCCGGAGGAGCTGCTGCTGGATGTCGGCATCGTGGTCTTCGACCCCGGCCTGGAGGAGCTATCCGAGGAAGATGCCAGGCTGGTCTATCCGGAGATCCGCAAGGCGGAGGCGCACTTCGTGGCGGCACGCCTGTCCGAGGCGCTGCAGAACGCCGGCTCCTGGGGTGCGGTAAGGGTAATACCCAACGCGGAACAGGCCGTCGATATCCTGGTCCAGGGGCGCATCGTGAACTCCAACGGCGAGAGTCTCGCGCTGCAGATCAAGGCGACGGACGCCCGCGGTGAGACCTGGCTCGACAGTGAGTACAACGGCACTTCAAGCTCCTACGCCTACCGCGTGACAACGCGGTCCAGCTTCGATCCCTTCCAGTCCGTGTACAACACCATCGCCAACGACCTGCTCGAGGTGCTCGAGGAGACCGCCCATGCCGACCTGCGCGACATCCGCCTGGTCAACGAACTGCGCTTCGCGGGGCGCTTCTCCGAGGATGCCTTCGCCGGTTACCTGGAAGAAGATACGGACGGCAGTTGGCAGGTGGTGCGCCTGCCGGCGGAGGGCGACCCCATGCTGGACCGGGTGCGGCGCATTCGCGAACGCGATCGCATCTTCATCGACACCCTGCAGGACTACTATCTCGGCTTCGACGAACGCATGTCGGCGCCGTACCAGGAATGGCGCAAACTGAGTTACGAGGAAACGGTGGCGATGCGCGAGGTGCAGACGCGCGCGCGCACGCAACTGGTGACGGGCGGGCTCGCGGTGCTGGCCGGCATACTCGCCGCGAGCAGCGGTGAGAGCGGCTACGACGGCGCGCTCACACGCAGTGCGGGCTGGGTTGCCATCGCCGGCGGTGGCCAGCTGTTGAAGGCGGGATTGCAGAGTCGGCAGGAGGCCGAGATACACGTGGAAGCGCTGGAAGAACTGAGTCTCTCACTGGAAGAGGAAATCACCCCACAGGTCATCGAACTCGAGGACCGCACGATCACCCTGAGCGGCAGCGTCGAGCAGCAGTACAACCAGTGGCGCGACATTCTCAGCGACATCTACGAGGCGGAAGTGGGGAGTCTCCCCAAATCTGCGGACAACCGGGACAGCGCTGGTACACTCTGATTGCGGCTGCGCAATCCAGCTCCCGGTTTCTCAGTTATGTCGAATCAACACGACCCGGTAAAACCCACCCCATTCAACGCGGCGCCCGAACCGGACCCGACGCGCACACCGACGACGGCAACGCCCGGGGCACCCGGTCGCTGGGTCGCCCCACTGTTCATCATGCTGCTGGTTGCTGCCGCCGCCGTGATCTTCTGGTTGCCGGGCAAAGTCCCCGAAACGCGCACGGCCGCCGCCGTCCCGGCCGCGAAGACAGGCTCGCCAGAGGTCTCCGGGGTGCCCGCCGCCACCGGCGCCAGGCCCGCGCCTCCCGCGGAGGCAGCCACGCCCTACGCCGACGGCCTGGCGGCGCGCGAGCGCGATGCGGCCCAGGCGGTCCTGGAACAGGTACTGGACACCCGGTTTGCGCTGGAGGAGCAGGGTGTCGAGCGCTGGGCGAACGAGGAATTCACCCGGGCCGGCCGGCTCGCCGCCGAGGGCGACGAACAGTACCGCCGGCGGGAGTTCACCCAGGCGACCGCGAGCTACCAGGCCGCGCTGGCAGCGCTGGAGTCGCTGGCAGAACGTGTACCCCAGGTGCTGGCCGAGGCGCTGGCAGCGACGCGCCAGGCGCTGGAGGACAGCGCGGTTGCGCTCGCCCGGGAACAGGTTGCAACAGCCGCGCTGCTCGCGCCGCAGTCCCCGGACGTCGCCGCGCTGCAGGCCCGGGTAGACAACGCAGCCGAGGTCGCGCGGCTGCGTGAGGACTCCGCCACCGCGGCGGCATCCGGTGACCTGCCGGCGGCGATCGACGCCCTCAAACAGGCGCTGGCATTGGACGGTGAACACCTCGCCGTGGCACGGGACAGGGAACGCCTGGAGGCTGCCCTGCTGGACCAGGACTTCAGCGCCGCGATGAGCGAGGGCTACGCCGCCCTCGCCCGGGACCGCTTCGGCGCGGCGCGCGCCGCATTTGCCCGCGCCGCCGCACTCAAGCCCGACGCGGCGGAGACAGGGACCGCGCTGGCGGAAGTCGCGACGGAGGAAACCGCATACACGCTGCGCGAACTGGCCGCTGCGGGAAGCGGCGCGGAACGCCGTGAGCGCTGGCAGGAGGCTGTCGAACAGTATGAAAAGGCGCTCGAGCTGGACAACAGTGTGCTGTTCGCCGTGGAGGGCCTCGCGCGGGCCCGGCCGCGCGCGAAGCTGGATGAACAACTTTCACTGCTGTTGCGCGAGCCCGAGCGCCTGCAGGACAAAAAAGTCGCCAACGCCGCCGCGCGGTTACTGGAGGACGCCCGCGCCTTCGGCGCACCCGACGAGGTATTGCGTGCGCAGGTCGACGAACTGTCCGAGCTGGTGCGCAAGGCCAATACACCGGTTACCGTCACGCTGCATTCCGATGCGCAGACCGAGGTCGTGGTGCACAAGGTGGCGCGTCTCGGTCGCTTCGAGCGCCACTCGCTGTCCCTGCGGCCCGGTACCTACACCGCGGTCGGGAGCCGGCGCGGCTACCGCGACGTGCGGGAGAGTTTTACCGTGGCGCCCGGCGCCGGCGGCACGGCAATAACCATTCGCTGCACGGAGCCCATCTGAGGTGCCTGGAAACGGCAACAGGCCCGCGGAGACGATCGCGCCCACGTCCTTTACGCCCCTCGAGGAGGATGCCGGCGGGCCGGGGCCCGCGCGCAGTACCGCGCGCTATATCCTCCTCGGCGGCCTGGTCCTGTTCGCCGCGATACTGGTCTTCCTCTTCACAGCGCGGTCCCTGCTGGTGGTCGTCGACAGCGCCGAGCCGGCGGCGGTGGACCTGCAGGGTTTCGCCGTCCCCATCGGCGGGCGCTACCTGCTCCTGCCCGGCACCTACGAAATCCGGGTCACGGCGCCTGGCTACCATCCCCTCGACACGCAGATCGAGGTCGACCAGCGTGCGAGCCAGACCGTGCAGCTGCTGCCTCAGCCGCTGCCCGGCCGCCTGAGCATCAACACACAGCCCGCGGGCGCTGAAGTCGTTCTCGACGGGGAGATAATCGGTCGCACGCCGCTGCAGGACGTATCCGTGGTCGCGGGTGAACACGTGTTGCTGCTGCGCGAGCCGCGACACCTGCCGCTGGAGCAGGTCATCAGGGTCACCGGTCGC
Source organism: Gammaproteobacteria bacterium (assembly GCA_030428835.1). GTDB lineage: Bacteria > Pseudomonadota > Gammaproteobacteria > Pseudomonadales > Halieaceae > Marimicrobium. The sequence goes on from JAUIEP010000121.1 coordinate 10,438, forward strand.
GAGGTGCAGCAGCAACTCGACCTGCAACTGGAGCCGGCCTGGGCCGCGGTCACCATCGACAGCGAGCCACCGGGTGCCACCGTGCTGCTCGACGGGGAGCCCGCGGGCGAGACACCCGCGACCATCGAGGTGCCGGCGGGCGAGCGACAACTGGTCCTGCAGCTCGCCAGGCACGCGCAATGGCAGCGCAGCCTGGACATCGTCGCGGGGCAGCCGGTAGACCTCGGCCGCGTGACACTGGCGAGCGCGCCGGCAGCACTGACAATAGACAGCACACCGACCGGGGCCAACGTCACCGTGAACGACGAGTTCCGCGGGCGGACGCCCCTGACACTGGAGTTGGCGCCCGCGCGCGTGCACCGCCTCGCGTTATCGCGCCCGGGTTACCAGCGCCATACCGAGGAATTGACGCTCGGCCCGTCGGAAGAGGCACAGCGCAGCATCGCATTGCGCGCGCAGCTCGGCGAGGTGCGCGTGGAGACCGACAACCCGGACGCAGAGATATGGGTCGGGGGACGCCTGCAGGGCCGCGGCAGCCAGGTGCTCTCGCTGCCGTCCGTGCAGCAGACCGTGGAGGTTCGCCTCGACGGCTTCGCCACCGTTCGCCGCAAGGTCACGCCGCGACCCGGCCTGCCGCAACGACTGTCGTTCAGCCTGCTCACGGTGGAGGAGGCGCGCGTCGCCCGCCTCCAACCCGAGATAATGACACCGCTGGGCCAGACGCTGAAGCTGTTCCACCCCGAGCAGTCCGCGTTCGCCAGTTTCACGCTCGGCTCCTCGCGCCGCGAACCCGGGCGCCGCTCCAACGAGACGCAGCGCCCGGTCACCCTCACGCGCATGTTCTACCTGCAGGCGACAGAGGTGACCAACGCCGATTTTCGTCGCTACCTCGCGGACCACAACTCCGGCCAGGTGCAGGGCGTGAGCCTGAACCGCGAACAACAGCCGGTGGTCCAGGTGACCTGGCAGCAGGCCGCGTCGTTCTGCAACTGGCTCAGCGCCGGCGAGGGTCTCGAACCGTTCTACCGCGAGGAACGCGGTATCGTCACCGGCTACAACCCTGCAGCGCTCGGCTACCGGCTGCCGACCGAGGCGGAGTGGGCCTGGGCGGCGCGCAGCAAGGGCGAAACCTGGTTGCGCTTCCCCTGGGGTGAGGACTTTCCCCCGACGCAGGCCGTGGAGAACTACGCCGACGTGAGCTCGGCCTACATCACCGGGCGGGTCGTCAACGGCTATACTGACGGCCACGTGGTCAGCGCGCCGGTCGCCTCCTACCCGGCCAACCAACACGGCCTCTTCGACATGGGCGGCAACGTTGCCGAATGGGTGCACGACGTCTACACCGTCGCCGCCGCCGGGGCGGAAGAAGAAACCGACCCCCTCGGCGAGCAGGCGGGCGACAACTACGTGGTCCGCGGCGCAAGCTGGTCCCACGCGCGACTGCCGGAGCTGCGCCTGGCCTATCGCGATTATGGGCAAGCCGGCCGCGATGACGTAGGATTTCGGGTAGCACGCTATGCCGAGTAACCGCACGACAACCCTGCTCCTGATCCTGTGCCTGTCAGCCCCCGGCGCCGCGCTGGCACAACCCGGGGAGGCCGACACGGCGGGGCAGGCGCCCAACGACGCAGTGGCAGACGACACGCAACCCGAAGTCGATGCGCAGGCCGAAGTCGACAACGGGGAGCAGGCAGCGCCCGGACCCGGGGAAGGCGCCGCAACCGGGCGTACCCCGCACGTCTACCAACCCTCGGAGGACATCTCCGAGGACCTCTCCGTATCGTTCCCCGTGGACATATAGGAACAAGGCATGAAACAGAGGCTGTCCTCCGAGTTCATTTACCAGATCTTCGCGCTGCTCATCGCCGTGATCGTCGTGCACGCGATCTACGTCGGCGCGATTCGGCCTGCGGCAAACGCACAGCTCGAACGGGAGGCCGCCCTGCTCGCGGCGGGCGAGGACGTGATCGCCGAGCGCAGCCTCGTTGTGGTGGTGCGCGACTTTGAGCAGGAGGCGTGTTTCATACTGCTGATCTGGGCCCTTGCCATCATGGCCTACAAGGCGCGGCACAACGCGCGCGAGGGCGCCATCCTCGAGGAACCGCTGCTGGACATACCCGAGGGCACCAGCCTGTTACCGCAGGACGCACGGGAATACAGCCGCTCACTGGAGGCGCTGCCGCAGGCGCAGCAGGACCTGCTGTTGCCGCGCACCCTGCTGTCGGCGCTGCAGCGCTTCGCGACCACCGGCAATATCCAGGCCGTGTCGGACACGGTCCGGGAGCAGTGCGACGTGGAAGCGGATCGACTCGATTCCGAGATGTCCATGGTGCGCTATATCGCCTGGGCCATTCCCTCTATCGGGTTCATCGGCACGGTCCGCGGTATAGGCGATGCACTGGGGCAGGCCTACAAGGCCGTCGAGGGTGATATCTCGGGCGTCACCGCGAGCCTCGGCGTCGCCTTCAACTCCACGTTCGTCGCCCTGGTGCTCAGCATCATCATCATGTTCTGCCTGCACCAGCTGCAGCAGTCCCAGGAACGACTGGTGCTCAACTGCCAGCGCTACGCCGACCGGCGTCTGCTGCGCTTCCTGGTCGCCAGATGAATCCCGCCCTGCTCGACATCAACGACTGCCAGTTACAGCTCTGGCACGGCGCGACCCACGTTGAGAGCCCCGGCTACGCCCTGCTCACCGGCAACAGCTACCAGTTCGGCAACCCGGCCGTCAGCGCGGCGCGCCTGCGCCCGCGCGACGTCAATACGCGGTACTGGTGGCAGCTCAGTACCGAGGCGCTGCAACCAAAGCTAGGACCCGCGCGCCACACGGGCGACCTGGTGCACGCCCATCTCAAGGCGCTGTTCGACGAGGCGGGACAACCGGGGGAACTCCTGCTGGCCGTACCGGGTTCCATGCAGCGCGACCAGCTGTCCCTGCTGCTCGGCATCATCAACGCGTGCCCCTTCGACGCGGTCGGACTGGTTCACCGCAGCGCGCTGCTGGCCAGCCAGTTTCGCCCCGATGGACGGCTCTACCACCTGGAACTGCAATTGCACCAGGCCCTGCTAAGCGAGGTGGTGGCGGACGCGGACGCGGTACACACCGGGCGCTCGATACCGCTGCCCGGCGTTGGGCTGCTCGCCCTGCAGGAGGCGCTCGTGGCGGTTGCCGCGGATGCCTTCGTGCGCCAGACGCGCTTCGACCCCCGGCGCCAGGCCGCCACGGAACAGGTGCTGTACGACGCGCTGCCCGGCGTGCTGGCGGCGCTGGCAGGCACGAGCGAAACCAACATCGAGGTGGGAGGCTACCTCGCCCGCATCAGCAACAGGGACATCGAGCATATCGCCGACGCCCTGTGCACCCGCGTCGCGGAACAGGTCGCCGGCAGTCCCGTTATCGCGGA
>JAUIEP010000122.1 GCA_030428835.1 Gammaproteobacteria bacterium
CTCGATCCTTTCGACCGTCGCGCACCCGCTGTACGCGCCCTGGCCCGGACACTCTCGCACAGGCCAGGTGCGACGGACGGGCATTTTGCCCCGGGTCCGCGTCACCAGGCCAGCGACGTCGCGTCTCCTCGGGACCGACGTCGAGCGGCCACACTGGGGCGATGGAGATCGTGGTCACCGACGTCCCCGCGGCTGCGGCGGCGGACAGGATCGGGTTCCGGCTCCGCGACGGGGTTCGACGGCGAGGCCGAGCGTCGCTGGCGCTGAGCGGCGGGAGCACCGCACCTCCGATGATCGCCGCGCTCGCTGCGACCGACCTGCCGTGGTCGGCGATCGGGGTGTGGCAGGTCGACGAGCGCGTGGCGGAACTGATGGAACTCTGCCAACTGCTGCCGGAGCAACTCGACCGCTACCCCCACCAGTTGAGCGGCGGCCAACAGCAGCGCGTGGGGCTGTGCCGGGCCCTGATGCTGCGCCCCGAGATCCTGCTGCTGGACGAGCCTTTCGCCGCCATCGACCCGCTTACGCGCGAGGACATCCAGCGGCAGCTACTCGCCCTGCAAAAAGCGGAGCCGCGCACCTGCGTGCTGGTGACCCACGACATGCGCGAGGCGCTGTTGCTGGCCGAGCACATCGTGGTGATGGGCGAGGGCAAAATCCTGCACAGCACGCGCAAACACGAGTTGCGCGCCCGCAACCCGCAGGCCGATCCGCAGGAGTTGCTGCACGAATTACTGGCGGGGGTCGAGGCGTGAGGGCGCTCAGGTTCGCACTGGTCGCCTGCCTGTGGCTGGTCGCGCCCGTGGGCCACGCACAGGACGTGGACGTGCGCATCGCCTCCAAGACGTTCATCGAGAGCTACGTGCTCGGCGAGATCGCCGCGCAGCTCCTGACGAGCGAGGGTTTCACCGTGGCGCACGAGCAGGGCCTGGGCGGCACGCTGGTGGCGTTCGAAGCGCTGCAGGCCGGCGCAATCGACCTTTACCCCGATTACACGGGCACGCTGGCGCAGGTGATTATCGGGCAGCCGGGCCTGAGCGGGGTGGAACTCGCCGCCGCGCTCGCGGAGCGGGGCCTCGTGATGCGCGCGCGCCTGGGCTTCAACAACAGCTACGCCATGGGCGTTAGCGGGCCGGTCGCGCGTGAGCTTGAGCTCAAGACAATCAGCGACCTTGCCGGCCATCCCGACCTGCGTGCCGCCTTCACCCACGAGTTCCTGAACCGCGAGGACGGCTGGCCGGCGCTGCGCGCCGCCTACGGTCTGCCGCAGCAACCCGCGGGTATCGAGCACGCCTTGGCCTACGTCGCCATCGAGTCGGGACAACTCGACTTTACCGACGCCTACACGACCGACGGCGAGCTCTCCTCCCGCGACATCGTGCTGCTGCTGGACGACCTCGACTTCTTCCCGCAGTACGACACGGTGCTGCTCACGCGCACCGACCTGCCGGAGGACGTTGCGAGGGTGCTCGCCAAACTGGACGGCGTACTGGACGAGCCCACCATGCAGCGCCTGAATTTCGCGGTGGCCGAAGGCACCGAGTCGCCCACGTCTGTCGCCGCGGCCTTCCTGCGCGAGAAGGGACTGGTGGCAGGTCCCGCGCCGGTGGAGGCCACACGCGCGCAGCGCATTCTCGCCAACACCGTCACGCACCTGAAGCTCACCGGCATCGCCTTGCTGCTCGCCTGCCTCGTGGCCATTCCGCTGGCGCTGGTGCTGTCGCGCTTCGAGCGCGCCGCGCGCACGCTGCTGTATGTCACCGGGCTTATCCAGACCATCCCGGCCCTGGCGTTGCTCGCGCTGCTCATCCCCGTCATGGGGCTGGGGCAGGCGCCCGCCGTGTTCGCACTGTTCCTCTACTCGCTGCTGCCTATCGTGCGCAACACGCTCACGGGCCTGTTCAGCGTGGACCCGCTATTAAAGGAGGTCGCGACCGGCATGGGGCTCACGCAGCGACAACAGCTCTGGCACGTGGAGCTGCCATTGGCGGTGCCAACGCTACTCGCCGGCGTGAAGACGGCGGCCATCGTCAGCATCGGCACCGCGACGCTGGCCGCCTTCGTGGGCGCCGGCGGCCTGGGCGAGCCGATCATCACGGGGCTCAACCTCAACGACCACCGCCTGATACTGGAAGGCGCCCTGCCCGCCGCGGCGCTGGCGATCGTGGTGGAACTGCTGTTCGAGTGGGTGGAGCGGGCGCTGATTCCGGCGCACCTGCGGGCCTAGCCGCAAGCAAAATTTGTCCACGACCACCGTGCGGGCGCCGCGATATGCGCTGTCGAAACCGGTAATGCGCGGCCTCCGGGTGCCGACAGGGGGCACGGCGCGTAACACCCGCCCCGTGTGCGCCGCCCGACAGTGGGTTATCCTGACCCGAAAGAACCCCGGAGACCGCAAGACATGAATCCCCTGACTTCGATGGCCAGTGCGGCACGACGCCTGGGCGCGCCGCTCCTGGCGCTCGGCCTCGCGACAACGACCCATGCCCAGGACAACTCCGACCTGGCCAAGCAACTCGCCAACCCGGTAGCGGCCCTGATATCGGTACCGTTCCAGCTCAACTGGGACCAGGACATCGGCCCCGAGGAAGACGGCACCCGTTTCACCCTGAATGTACAGCCGGTCGTGCCGGTCTCGCTCAACGAGGACTGGAACCTGATCAGCCGCACGATTCTGCCCGTGATCAGCCAGGACGATATTTTTGCGGGGGAAGGCAGCCAGTTTGGCCTGGGCGACACGGTGCAGAGCCTGTTTTTCTCACCCAAGGCGCCCACTGACCGCGGCTGGATCTGGGGTGTCGGGCCGGCGCTCCTGCTGCCCACCGCGACCGACAAGCTGCTGGGCGCCGAGAAGTGGGGTGCGGGACCTACCGGTGTCGCGCTGCGGCAGGCGGGACCCTGGACCTACGGCGCGCTGTTCAACCACCTCTGGTCGTTCGCCGGAGACGGCAAGCGCAACGATGTGAGCGGTACCTTCCTGCAGCCGTTCGTCAGCTACACCACACCCACCGCCTGGACCTTCGCGCTGAATACCGAGTCCACGTACAACTGGAAGGGTTCGGACTGGAACGTGCCCGTCAACCTGATGGCCAACAAGGTCATCAAGGTGGGCGACCAGCTCATATCCGCGGGTGGCGGCCTGCGCTACTACGCGGAATCCGCGGATAACGGCCCCGAGGGACTGGGGGCGAGACTCGTGCTGACCCTGCTGTTTCCCAGGTAAAGACCGTCTCCCACGCGTCACCCCGCCGGATGTGTCGCGGGGCGGTGCGGGCGTGAGCGTCAGAAGTAAGCGCGCCCCGCCAGCCAGAAGGTGAAGCCGTCGAGCTCGCGCGTCGAGTCACTGCCGCTGATGTCCTCGTACTCGAGGCCCGTCATGAACTTCAGGTTGTCGCCCGCCACGTAATAGTTCAGGCCGGCGTAGAGCGCCTGGTACTCGTCACCGTTGCCGGGCTGCACACGCTGTTGCAGCGCGATACGACGCAGGCCGCGGCTGCCGCTGGAGCGCGGCACGCCCGTGTCGTCGCTGGAATGCGCGTACTGGTAGCGGAAGGCCGCCTCGAGCTTGTTGTCCACGATGTAGAAGCTCGGCAGAATCACGAAGCCGAAGGGGTCCACGTCATTGGCGTCGCTCACCGTGGCGTTGGTCATCAGGTTCACGTCGCCGAACTTGCGGGTGTAGGTGACCGAGCCGGCCCAGTCGTAGTTGAACCACGTCAGGAGCTTGTCTTCGTTGTCGGCGTAAATGAAGTCCAGAATCACCTCGCCGTCCGCCGCCGGGAAGGTCGCGCTGGCCTGCAGGGCCACGTCTTCATCCCAGCCCGCCCACTTTTCCAGCTCGAGTTCGGTGGACCACACACCGAGGATATATTCCACGCCACCCTTCTCCGCGTTGATCTGCACACCTGTGGGGCGGCGGCTGCCGAAGCGGTTGTTGATGGCGCTGCGTTCGATGGTCTTGATCTTCTTGGAGGACTGGTGCTCCTCGCCGCCGAACAGCAGCTTGTAGCGGCCGTAGCCGATCGAGGCCTTGTCGAAACCCAGCAGGTCTTTCTTGCCGTAGGCGATATAGAGTTCGTCCCAGCTGTCGTACACCAGGTCGGTGCCCTTGAAGCCCTGCTCGTCGAGGTTCAACCGCGCCAGCGCCTTGAAGCCGTCGAGGAAGGAAACCGACATGCCGGCGCGCAGGCGGCGCAGCTCATCGCGGTCGCCGTCGAAGCTCTGGCCGGCGCTCTCGCCGTCGGAGTAGTTGTACTGGTAGTGCACGCGGCCAAACAGCTTCACTTCCTGCACCGGGCCGCCGTCCTCGTTGGAGTACACCTTGCCGATGTTTTTCAGGGTGTCTTGCCAGTCATCTGCGGCAGTGGCGGGGGCGCCCAGCAGGATGCCGGCGGCGAGTATGCAAGTTCCGTGTAGGTTACGAGTCATGCGCCTGTCCTGTAGTGATTGCCAGTGGTTGACAATGGTTGACCGTGTTGACGATGGTCGGGCGTTGCGGGTACTGCGTGTTATGTGTAAACCCTGCCGGCCTGCCCAGCATTGGTGCGGACATTAGCAATGGATTGTTACAGATTTGTGACAATGTGACGTTTTTATAACGCCCGTTTGACGGTTTTATGGCGTCTTTGTGACAGCGCGGCCGTTGCGGCCCGTCGCTCAGACCGCGAGCAGTGTCCGCAAAACGCTCGCAAATGCCAGCGGCTGGTCCAGCATCAGGTGGTGCCGCGCGTCGGGAATCCCGATCATGGGGATGTGCGCGCCGCCGCATTCCACGATGTAGGCGGCCGAGTCGGCGTCGAACAGTTCGCTCTGCTCGCCGTACACGATCACGATATCGCCGGGGGCCTCGGCCATGCGCCTGCCCTGGGCCAGCAACTTCTCGTGCAGGTCGTTACTGCGCTCAAACACACTGGTGTCGAACTTCCAGGTCCAGCCGCCCTCCACCTCCTTGAGGGAGTGGAACGCCATGTAGTCGAACAGGTACGGCTCGTTCACCGGCTGCGGCGGCGAGAGCACGAAGCGCGCCTTGGCGGATTCGTAATCGGGGTAAACGCGATTGGGCCGCCTGTCCTCACTCGAGGGCGGTGCGCCCCGCTCTTCACGGTGCGCCAGCAGCCGCTCCGGGCGCAGCGTCATCAGGTCGCAGATCACGAGGCGCGAGAAGCGCTCGTGGTGCTGCTCCATCGCCACCAGGCCGATGCTCCCGCCGTAGGAATGGGCGATGATGGTCGGCTTCTGTTCCTTCGCGAACATCCCGGTGTTCTCGGCCACGGCCAGCAGTTCCTTCAGCCGCACCTCGTCCGGGTAATTATTGCGCACGCCCGAATCGCCCATGCCCGACAGGTCGTACGCCACCACGAAGTGATCCTGTGCAAGAAACGGCGCGATGAAGGCAAAACAGCGCGCGTGCGCGAGGAAGCCGTGCAGCATCAGCACACCGGGGTTGGCGGGGTCGCCCCAGCTGAAGTAGTGCACGCGGCAGCCGTCGGCGTCCACGTAGCCCTCCCGGCGCGGCACGGCGAGGGCCTGTTCGAACCACGCGGAGGTGGGGGCGGAATCACTGGGAATCTCGACAGCGAGTTCGGGGGGTGCGGCTACAGCGGTGTCCATACATCGTGCTCGGGCGGGCGAATTCGCCAGTTTATCGCAAAAGCGGCGGATGTTCCGGTATTGCACACGCTCACCTGCGTGGGTAAGCCCGCCGTCACACTACCGCCGCGAAAAACTGCTAGGCTTGTCCGCAACAGGCGATACCGACCGGATACCCGCGACCATCCCTTCCCTCACCGCCAGCCACGCGCTCCGCGCGTTTACCGGCCGCACCGATCACGGCGGCGGCGCGTTGCTGCGCGGCAATCCGTGCCTGGTCCACCTGGCCGCGACCGCACCCGCGACAGCGCCCGCCACGGCGAGCGTCACACAATGCGTGTCCTGGCAGGATTCGGGATGCGCCCATGTGCGCTGCTGGACGGCTACAGGTGCGGAGATCCAGCTCTGCGGCCACGGGCTGCTGTGCTGCGCCAGCGTGTGGCAGTCGGTCGGGCGTGAGCAGGTTGCACTGACGATGAACGGCGTGGAGGTGCGGTTCGAGACTCGCGACGGCCTTGGTTGGCTCGCCTTTCCCCGCATCCCGGTGGAGGACTGCGCAATCCCGGACTGGGCAAACGGCCTACTCGGCGCGGCACCGGCGCAGGCCGCAGTGGCCGGGCCCGGAAACGGCTACCTGTTGCTGGAGTTGCCCGAGGACTGCGACCTGGCGGCGCTGGGCGCGCCGGGGCAGGCGCTGGTCAATCTCTCCGAGCGCTCGGTGATCGTCACGAGCAGGGTCTCCGCCGCGGCTGCACTGTATGGCGAGACCATCCAGTTCCGCTATTTCGCCCCCCAGCACGGCGTGCCCGAGGACACCGCCACCGGGTCCGCCATGCGCGTGCTCGCCACCTACTGGCAGGGCCGGGGCGAGGGCAACATACAGAAAGCCCTGCAACGCTCCCCGGGCGGTGGTTGGCTACAGAGCCGCATCGAGGGCCAATACACCTGGGTCGGCGGTCGCGTGATCGCCGATGTTACGGAGGGCGCCGCATGACAGGCGCGCTGCTGGCCCGTTACCGCGCCACGCGCGCGCAGTCGCTCGAATTCTGCGCGCCGCTCGCGATCGAGGACTACGGCCTGCAGGCGGAGCCGTTCACCAGCCCGCCCAAGTGGCACCTGGCCCACACCACCTGGTTCTTCGAGACGTTCCTGTTGCAGGAGTACCTCGAGGGCTACACCACGCCCGAGCCGCACTACGCCGTGCTGTTCAACTCCTACTACAACGGTATCGGCGAGCAGCACCCGCGCCCGCAGCGCGGCCTGTTGTCGCGACCGACGGTAGCCGAGGTGCGCGCGTATCGCGCGCATGTGGATGACGGCATCGAACGGTTACTCGCCAACGAGGGACACGCCAGCCGCGCGGACATCCTCGCGCGGATGGCACTGGGCATCGAGCACGAGTGCCAGCACCAGGAGCTGTTCTTCACGGACCTCAAGTGGTCGCTGGCGGTGAACCCGCTGTTGCCTGCCTATGTCGAGCAGGCAGCAGGCCAGTCGCCCGAACCCGTGGCGCAGTCCTGGCACCACTTCGACGGCGGCCTCGTACAGACCGGCTTCGAGGGGGACGGCTTCTGCTTCGACAACGAACTGCCGCGCCACCGGGTCTTCGTGGAGCCCTTCGAACTCGCGGGCAGGCTCGTCACCAACGGCGAGTTCGAGATTTTCATCGATGACGGCGGCTACGAACGCCCGGAACTGTGGCTGGCCGACGGCTGGGCCGCCGTGCAGACCCACGGGTGGAGCGCGCCGCACTACTGGCTGCAGCGCGACGGCGCGGCGCTGGAGTACACCCTGCACGGCGTGCAACCACGCGCGGCCGGCAATCCCGTCTGCCACGTGAGCGGGTACGAGGCCGACGCCTACGCCCGTTGGGCGGGCGCGCGCCTGCCCACAGAGCACGAGTGGGAACTCGCGGCGAGCGCGGCTGTCTCTCCTGCGGGCGGCGTGGACTCGGGCCACTACCACCCGCGGCCGGCACAGGGTGAAGGCTTGCAACAACTGTACGGCGACTGCTGGCAGTGGACGCAGAGCGCCTACGCGCCCTACCCCGGCTACCGCGCCTCAAAGGGCGCCATCGGCGAGTACAACGGCAAGTTCATGAGCAGCCAGTGGGTGCTGCGCGGCGGCTCCTGCGTGTCGCAGGCCCAGCACCTGCGGCCCTCGTACCGCAATTTTTTCTATCCCCCCGACCGCTGGCAGTTCAGCGGCATACGACTGGCAAAGGACGGTCAACAATGAGCGCACAACCAAAACGGAAGGAACAGGCCGCAAGCAACGTTCACTTCCACGACGCGCAGCCCGGGCAGGGCGACGTGCGCGGCGAATTGCTCGCCGGCCTGCAGCGGGCACAAAAAACGGTCAACCCCAAGTGGTTCTACGACGCCGCCGGCTCCGACCTGTTCGAACAGATCACGCGCTTGCCCGAGTACTACCCCACGCGCACGGAGATCGGCATCCTCGAGGCCAATCGCGCGGCGATCGCAGCGTGCTGCGGCAGCGACTGCCTGCTGGTCGAGCCTGGCTCGGGTTCCAGCGAAAAGGTGCGCCTGCTGCTGGACGCCGTGCAACCGGCCGCCTATGTGCCGCTGGATATTTCGGCTGATTTCCTGCGCGAGTCCGCCCTGCAACTCGGCCGCGAATACCCCTGGCTGCAGGTGCGCGCGGTGTGCGCCGACTTCAACCAGGACTGGCCGTTCCCCGACGACCTGCCGGAAGGTCGCCGCGTGGTGTTCTACCCGGGCTCCACCATCGGCAACCTGGAGCCGGCCGCCGCGGAGGCGTTCCTCACCCGCGTGCGGCGACTGATCGGCGACGACGGCGGGTTGCTCATCGGCGTGGACCTGCACAAGTCCAGCGAGCGACTGTCGGCCGCGTACAACGACGCGCAGGGTGTGACGGCGGATTTCAACCTGAATGTGCTGCAGCGCCTCAACGATGTGCTCGACGCCGAGTTCGACCCCCAGGCGTTCACCCACAGGGCCTTCTATAACACGGACAAACGGCGCATCGAGATGCACCTGGTGAGCGACGAGGAACAGTCGGTGCGCTGCAACGGCAGCGCGATCGAGTTCGAGCGCGGCGAGACGATCCACACTGAAAACTCCTACAAGTACACCGTGGAAGGTTTCGCGGAACTCGCGGCCTCCGCGGGCCTTGCGCTGCGACAGAGCTGGCTCGACGACAACAGGCTGTTCAGCGTGCACTATCTCGAAGCGGCCTGATCGCCCGCCCTGTGCTAGCCTCCACATGACGATTCCGGAGGCACGGCTATGAAATGGGTTCTCGCGATTCTGTTGGGACTGGCGCTGCTGGTGGTGGGCGTGTTCACCGTGCCGTTCTACAAGGAACCCCCCGTCGATCCCGCCTGGACAATCGAAGGCTCGCAGGACATACCCGAGGGCGCCGTCACGGTGCGCTTCACCAGCACCGCCACCCTGCTGTTCAGCGACGGCACCTCCAACATCATGATCGACGGCTGGTTCTCCCGCCCGTCCGCCTTCGCGCTGGCCGTCGGCGAGATCGAGCCGGACCTCGACGCGATCACCCGCGGCCTCGCGGCCAACGAGGTGGATACGCTCGAAGTCGTCATCCCCGTGCACTCGCACTACGACCACGCCATGGACTCCCCCGAGGTGGCAAGGCGCACCGGCGCGCGGCTGCTGGGCTCGGAGTCCACCGCCAACATCGGCCGCGGCTGGGGCCTGCCGGAATCGCAGATACAGGTGTTCGCAGACCGCGTACCGGTGCAGGTGGGCGACTTCACCATTACCCCCTTCGAGTCGCGGCACTTCGAGTTCCCCGACCCGACCATGCGCGAACAGGCGCTCGGCAATCCCGACATCACCGAACCGCTGGTGCCGCCCGCCGGCGCGTTCGATTACCGTGTGGGCAAGGCCTACGTGCTGCACATCGAGCATCCGCGGGGCAGCGTCGCGATTGTCGGCAGCGCCGGCTTCATCGAGGGACAACTGCAGGGCACTCAGGCCGACATCGTCTTCCTGGGTGTCGGGGGACTGGGCTCGCAGACCGACGCCTACCGCGAGGCCTACTGGTCCGAGACGGTCGACACGCTCGCCCCACACACGGTGGTACCCATTCACTTCGACGGTCTCACCGCGCCCATCACGGGGCCGTGGCGCGGGCCGAGCCTGCTGATGGCGATGCTGTCTTCCGGCAGCGAGAAAACGCTGTCCTTCCTGCAGGACAGGGCCGCGGCGCCCGGCGCCCCCGCGTTCCGGGTCCTGCCGCGCTACGACCAGGTCGTGCTGTTCGATTAGGCAGCGCTTCCGCCGGATCAAACATCGCACCTACCGCCCGCACCGGCGTTGGGGTATACAATGCTGTCTTACCCATCGAGGCCGGACATGAACGCACCCGTGAAGCACCGCAACACCCTGAGAAAGCGCCTGTTCCGCACCGTCGATATCGCGGCTGACCCGGCCGAGGTCACCGACATCGATGCGCAAGCGGAGGTTGCGCCGCACGAGGCCGACCTCTCGCCGGACGCCGTGGGCGAAATCTGGGACGCCTGCGAGGCGCTGTACAGGAGCGGCGTGTACCGCATGCTCAGCATCTGCCTGCGTCGCCACGGCGAGATCGTGCTGAACCGCTCGATGGGTGAATTTCGTCCCGGCAAGGTCGCCGGCGTCGACACGCCGGTGTGCCTGTTCTCCGCCTCCAAGGCGGTGAGCGCGGTGCTGATCCACCTGCTGGATGAACAGGGTCACGTGAACCTGCTCAACCCGGTGAGCTACTACATCCCCGCGTTCGCCGCCAGGGGCAAGGGCTCCATCACGCTGCTGCAGTTACTGAGCCACCGCGGCGGCGTACCGAAGGTCCCCGACAACGTGGAGCTGGACCTGCTGTTCGACCACGACGCGGCGCTGGACATGATCTGCGCGGCCGAGCCCACGAACCATCGCGGCGCCGAGCAGGCCTACCACGCCATCACCAGCGGCTTTATCTTCGCCGAGCTGATCAAGGTCACGACCGGCCTCAGCGCGCAGCAGTACCTGAAGAAATACATCGCGGACCCGATGGGCATGCGTTACTTCCGCTACGGACTCACGCAGCGCGACCAGGCGCGCGTCGCCCTGAACGAGGTCACCGGCCTGAAGGTCAACCTCATCGACAACCAACTGGCGTCGGTGCTGGGCACCCACCCGGAAAAAGCGATCGACCTGACCAACGACCCACGCTTCTACCGCGCCATCGTGCCCTCGGCCAACCTCTTCGCCACCGCGGAGGAAGTGAGCCGGTTCTACCAGATGCTGCTGAATCACGGCGAGTGGCAGGGCGCAAGGATCCTCGACCCGCTCACGGTGCACCGGGCGGTGCGCCCCCTGGGCAAGATGGAGATCGACCGCTCCCTCATGCTGCCCATGCGCTACAGCGCGGGCATGATGCTCGGCGCCAGTCCCGTGGGCATCTACGGCAAGGACTCCGAGTACGCCTACGGCCACATCGGTTACGCCAACATCTTCGGCTGGGCCGACCCGCAGCGCGACATCGCCGTGAGCATCATGAATACGGGCAAGGCCGTGCTGGGGCCCCACCTGGTGCCGTTCTTCAGGCTGCTCGGCGCGATATCGGAGCACTGCGCGCCGGTGGTGGACATGCAGTCCGACATACCGACCTACCACCGCAACGGCGTCCGCGGCAGTCGCTAGGCGCCCGATTACACACCCTCCCGAGTCTGCGCCCGCAGTGTGAACCCAGTCACAGCACGCGGCGCCGGCGCCCACGCCGTGCGGCCCGCCGCGTAGTTACCGCCACACCCGCGTGCTAACATGCCCGGTGTTTTCTCGCCCGGGGCAGGCAATGACACAGGCGGTACTACAGACGGTACTACAGGCTGACGGCATACGGGACGAAGTGTCCTGCCCGTTCTGCGCGAGCGACCATTTCACGCCCGTGACCGGGCAGGTGCCCGACATCATCGACGCCAAGGTCGAGGCGCCGTTCGACACCATGCTGTTCCAGATGGTGCGCTGCGACGACTGCGGCGTGAACTACCAGCGCGTGCAACCCGCCCCCGCCGATATCGGCCAGTTCTACGACAGCGAGTACTTCTGTTACGTGCCGATCGAGGAGCGCGGCGCGATCATCCGCTTCCTGACCAGGCTCACCGCGAAGGGGCTGCTCAAGAAGCTGCGCAGGTACGCCCCCCGGGACGACTGTAAATTGTTCGACTACGGCTGCGGCAACGGCCCGTGGCTCAAGCTGTTGCGCAGCGTCGGCGCTCCGTGGCAACTGGCGGGCTCGGAGATCGACCCCGCGCTCATCGAGCAACTGAAGGCAGACGGCTTCGAGGGCTTCGTGGCAACCGACGCCGATATCCAGGACAAGCTGGCGCCGGGCTCGGTGGGCATCTTCTTCATGAACCACGTCATTGAGCACGTGCGCAACCCGCTGGCACTGTTCGGCAAGATCTATGACATCCTCGAACCCGGCGGCATCATCTACGGACAGACGCCCAACAGCGATTGCCTGGAGGCGCGCCTGTTCGGCGACTACTGGACCCAGTGGCACCTGCCGCAACACCTCGTGATCTTCGACTTCGACACCATGCGCGCCCACGCCGAAAAGGCGGGCTTCGAGGTGGTGGAGTTGTCCAGCTCGCCGTCGGCGGCCACCCAGTGGGCGGCGTCCATACTGTGGTCCTGGAGCAACCGGCGCGGCCGCAAGTACCGCGCCACCCTGGAACCGCTGCACGCGCCACTCACGCTGCTGTTCGCACCGCTGTCTATACTGCAGTCCATGCTGTCCAAAACGAGCCACATGGACTTCGTCCTGCGCAAGCCCGCCTGAGTACCCGCCGTGAGCCACACCGAAGAAAAAGCACTGGTCAGGCGCTACAACGCGATCTCCAACCTGCGCGGCGCGACCGATCTCGCGCTGCACTGGGGCGCCATCGTGTTCCTGTTCTGGGCGGTGCACAGCACGCAGAGCGTCGTGGTGGGCATTGTCGCCGCGCTGTTCATTGCCGGATTGCAGAACTCGCTGGCGAGTCTCGCCCACGAGGCCTGCCACTACAAGATATTCACGCCGCGCGGGCTCAACAGCATCGTCGGCGGCTTCCTCTACAGCTACCCGCTCGGCCTGCCCTACATCAGCTATCGCAAGCGCCACCTGGAACACCATCGCATGGTGGGCGACCCAGGCGACCCCGACTGGGACAACTACCAGGGGCCGCAGTTCGCGAGCAAGGGTCGCGTCTACACGTTCTACGTCATGCGCATCCTGGGCGCGTATCTCGTGGTAAACGTGCTCACCGTGCTGAGCGGCAGGCGCCCGCCCGTACTGCAGGATCACAAACGCGACAACCCGACGAGGGACCTCGTCTACCTCGCCCTCACCCAGGCGGCGCTGTTCGGCCTGATCGCGTTCGCATTCAGCTGGTGGATGTATTTCGCGCTGTGGCTACTGCCGCTGGTCACGCTGACCAGTTTCCTTGTCGGCTTCCGCGCTTTCCTGGAGCACAACCACCCCGACGAGACCTCCGGCGTTGAAGAGCGCCTGTTCGACTACAACCCCAATTTCGTCGAGGCGTTCTTCTTTTCGCCCTGCAACTTCCACCTGCACGCGATTCACCACGCCTACCCGGCGGTGCCGCACTACAGATTGCGGCGCATGAAAGGGGAATTGGCCGAGAAAGGCATCGCCTACCCCTGCGAGGACAGGCCCGGTTTCGTCACGACATTCTTCCGGCAGGTGAACAAACTCGCCTGAGCGACCTATTCTCCCGCGGCGGCGGCGCCCGCCACGATATCGCCCTGTTTCGGTCGCCAGACCTCGATCGCAAACGTGCCGCCGCCGAGCCGGTTGGCCGCCGAGACCGGCAGCATGCCCTCCTTCTCGTAGTAGCGATCCAGCAACTCCCTGCCTGTAACCGTGTAGTCGGAGCCCGGCGGCATCATGGGCAGCGGCGTCCACACGTCGATGAGCAGCGCATCGAACTCGCGATTGCGGATCATGCCGTGGATACGCTGCACGTAACGCTCCCAGATACCGTCCACCGACGCCGCGTGGTCCTCCCGCTTGAAGAGTCCGGGCTTGTACACCGCGAACACGAAGTACGGGGTGTGACCGTTCTGGTAAATCTCCTTGCCGCTGCGCAGTACCCGCTCGAGTAACACGTTGGAGACGAACACCTGGTCGGACTCGTCGATGATG
>JAUIEP010000123.1 GCA_030428835.1 Gammaproteobacteria bacterium
TCGGTCGGGAGCCTCCTGCGGAGTCTCCCTCCACTCCCTCGGTGCCTCCCTGACGGCTACGCGAAGAGATATCCCGGGTCGGGGCCTTCCATCGTTTTTAAGAAGTAGCTTCGGTTCTGCGGGCAAAGTCACTGGGTCCCGAGACGTCGGACCGCCGCCTACGCGGGGACGACGGGGTTTGAGTTCCGCTCCATTCCACAAGGCAGGGGACGACGATGTGGCTCTATGCACTACCACCAGGCGCGCGAGCGGTCGACTTCCCTGCTGTTCAAAACGTGCCGAGGGAGTGGAGCGAGACCGCAGGGCTCGCGACTGACCGAGGGCAGCCCGGAGGGCCGCGTTTTAAAGCAGGGAAGTCGGCCGCTCGCGGGCCGGCCAACGGAGCGCAAGAACGCACCAAACGTTGGATAGTGACGTAGAGCAGGCAGGTAGGGTGCCGCGGTGTCGGGGAAGTTCTGGCGAGGCTGCTTTTCCCGCCTCGCCGGAACTTTCACGACGCCGCGGTGCCCGGGTACCGCTCAAGCCACTGAACTAAAGCCCGGCAGCTCTCACGGCAACCCTCAAGACCCAGGCGTATACCAGATAGGCGAACTCCAGGCCCGCTCCTGGATCACCTGCTTGTGCTCCACAGAACAACACCCCTCCATGCCGGCAGGAATCGTGGCAGGATCATCACAACTCACCTGCGCCTCGGCGCAGATGCGCTGGCTCCAGCGGCAGGTGGGGTTCTCCAGCACGCGGGTGTAGTAGAACGCCTGCGCGTCCGGGTCGAACTGCTCATCGCGCCACACCGCACACAACTGCGAGTGACCGGCACCCGAAGTCTCACAGGTCGAGGTGTCCACGCTGGCGTTGTTGTCGCCACCGGCCACGTCCAGCACCTGTTCGTGCACCTCGCCGTCGACGTACCAGCCCTTGATCACCTGCAGGCGCTGCAGCGGGCTGCCGGGGTATTCCGGCGTGCCGTGGTCCATGCTGGCGGAGGCGATGAACGTCGGCACCTGCCCCGCGGCGGGCGCGCCCGCGAGGTCGCTGCCCATCGGCACGCCGCCGGCGTAACCCTGAGCGACCATGTCGGGGGCGTCGCAGGTGTCCTCGCCGTAGTCCCAGCCGCCGAAGAAGCGCAGTGTGGGCCGCGTGCCGCTGGTGGCGTAGGCCTCGCGCCGCTGCATCGCGGCAAAGAGCGAGTCGCGGGTGTTTTCCTCGGCGTAGAGGACGGCGAGACCGCCCGGGCCGTATTCCAGTTCGTCGGGCAGGCCGACCGGTACGCCCTCGCGCGCGCCCATGCCGGCGCCGCCGTGGCCCGGGTGGTTCTTTTCCATGGTCAGGCCCGGCGCCGCGATGTGGGTGTCGGTGCTGGAGATCAGGCCGAACTTGAAGCTGTTGGCGCCGATGGTGGCCTGCTGCTCCAGCCCCTTCTTCAGGCCGTAGCGCAGGAAGTTCTTTTCCGTTGGCGGTTTCGTTTCAGGCACGGGAATATCCACGAAGTTGCCGAGCCACTCGTAGTCGGCGAAGCGCAGGTGACCGGTGTTCTTGCCGCCGAAACTGTCGTAGCCCATCTTCTCGAAACCGCAGTACTCGTCGCCTTTCCAGATCGGCAGGCGGCTGTCGCACTCCGATGAACCCTTGTGTTGCATGACTTCGAACAGCACGTTCCAGCGGGCGCGGCGCTCGGCCTCGGCTTTCGTCACCGGCCCCTCGGGAATCTGCAGGCTGGTAATGCGGGCGCTCTCGAACATCAGGCCACCGGAGATGTTGGAGTTGTGCGGGATGATCACCGCGTCACACCCCGGCTTGCCCTCCACGCATTCCTTGTCGAGGTAGTCCCACAGCGTCACCTGTGACTCGGACTCGATCCAGCTCAGTGCGTAGTCCGGTACCTTGTGGTTGCGGAACACCACGTTGTGGTGGAGGTTCTGCCCGCCTTCCGCGCTCGCGGTCCACTCGTAGCCGTTGAAGCTGGTGAAGCTGCAGTCCGCGCTGCGGTCATAGGCCTCCTCGTTCGCCGCCTGGATGAGCTTCCAGGTATTGGCGGCCTCGTCCAGGCAGGCGTTGTCGTCGCACATGCCCCAGCGCTGCTTCATGCTCATGCCGTAGGCCGCGAACGTCAGGAAGGAGTACTTCGGCACCACGCGGTGGCCGATGCACACCGGGTGCCAGTAACCGGCCTTGCCCGGCGTTGTGCACATGGACATCTCGCCCAGGAACTCGGCGTGGTCCGTCACCGCGGTGAAGTCGAGCGGACGGTCGATGCGAATGGTGCGCGTGGGCTTGTCGTCTTCGTCGTAGGGCTGGATACCGAGCGGCTCGCCCTTTGCGAAGCGGTAGGCGTCCTCGGTGCGGTTGCGCGTGTCCTGGCTGTTGGCGTCGAAGGACCAGCGCGTGTGTACGTGCATGTCGCCGAAGTGTGGGCGGCGCAGCGGGTCGAAGTCGGCGCAGGGCTGGCGCTCCTCCGTGATCTCGTAGGGCCTGATGCGTTCGGCGTTCGCCGGGGTGCCCGGTTGCGCGAGGGCGGAAGTGCCCAGCAGCAGGGAACCGGTCAGCAGGACGAGTGTTCTAATGGACATGGGGCGGATCCTTTCCAGCGGGCGGTGATCTGCGCCTCCTGCCCTGGTTGCGGTCAGTACGCTAGTGTGCCACAGCGCCCCGGGCAGTTATACACGGCGCCCCGCGGAGGCTACACTGCGCTGTGACCGTCGCTGCTGTTGTACCGCTGTTGCCGTGCCATTGTTGTTGTAAAACTGTTGTTGTAAACCTGTTGCTGTAAAGTAGTTCCTGTGAAATTACGTCGTCTACTGCCTTGCCTGTTGTTCCTGCTGCCTGTCGCTCACATCGCGGCACAGGACGCCGTGACCTGCTGGCCCGCGGAGTCCGCGGCGCAGGCCGTCGCCTGCGAGTTCGCGGCGGAGGGTGCCGGCGGTGACGCCGGGGAATCCCTGCTCAGCGCCGTCAACGCGTTGCAACGCAACAGCATGGGCGACATGGACTGGAAGGGCGGCATCGGGCTGCACGGCGCGGGCGCCGGCGGTGTGGCCGCGCTGCTCGGCGGCGTTAACGTGCCCAGCGACTTCTGGCGCGCCCTCGTCGTGTCTGTCGACGCCCGCGACCTGGCCGGCACCGACGCGCTCGACCTCGAGAGCCTGGAGCGCACAGCACAGAGCGGTGCGCTCGACGGCGTGAGCCTGCACGCCACCGGCACCGACCTCGAACCCCTGTTCCGCGCCTGTGAACGCCACGGCCTGGCCTGCAGCGGTAGCTGGGGCGCGGGCACGGGCGCCGTGGCCAACAGCCCGCGCCTGGACCAGGTACTGCCGGTTTTCAGCGGCTCAAATACCACGCGCTGGGGCGGCGACGGCTACTACAACGCCGGCCTCGAGTGGCGCGGCGACGGCACCGTGCGCAACGACGCGGGCGTGGCGGTGCCGCTGCGCTACCAGCGCGGCACCAACACCGGGTTGCCGGCCAGGGCGCGCTTCGACGTCACGCTGCGCCGACTGGGCGATCTCGGCAAGCGGGTGGGCGAGAGCGTGGAGTGGTCCCTCGGCGTGAAGGGGAAGAAGGGCCGGGCGGTCATCGCACAGGACGGCAGCCTGACGATCCGCGGCCTCACGCTGCCCAGTGACGACAAGTACACCGCGCTGTTCGTCAAGACGCCGCCGCCCGCCTGGCAGCTCGTCTACACGCGCCAGCCCCGCGCGCGCGAGCCGCTGCCGGGCACGCCGATAAAAGAAGCGGCCAACTGGCAGCACGCGACGGATGTGGGGCGCATCAACGGCGGGCTCGCGGAGGCCGACGTGGTGATCGACGACCTGCACGGCCGCGTGAAGGTCATCCACAACTGTACCGAGTCGGAACAGGTCTGCGTCGCCCACGAGGCGCGCGTCAGCCCCGACGGCACCAAAATTGTCTACTCGGTGGGGTACGGCCACGAACTGCGCCCGGTGGTGGCGGGCGGCATACGCCTGGCGATCAAGGAAATCCCCGCACTGACGCACGCGCAGTTGTGGCTGCACGATCTCACAACGGGCAAGAGCACGCCGATACCGCATCACCCGGAGCGCGCCATCGACCGGCAGCCGGAGTGGCTCGACAACGAGCGCATCGTGTTCGCCAGCAACCGCGCCAACGTCTTCCCGCCCAAGAACCAGTTCAGCATGCACCGCGGCACCGACCAGTTCGGCCAGGGCCGTTGCTTCAACGCGCCGCACTGTGTGTCCCAGGAATACGGCTACGGTCACGCGGGCAAGTCCATGCAGATCTGGACCATGAAGATCGACGGCACGGGCGCGCGCAATCTCACGCCCCACGAGGGCAACGCGCTCGCCCCCGCGGTCATGAGCAACGGCGACATCCTGTATTCCTGCTGGAACGCGCACGAGAACAAGAACTTCGACGCCGAGGGTCGCAACGCCAACAACCCCGGCACCGGCAAGAACAAGTGGTGGCTGTGCCGCATGAACGCGAACGGCGGCGACGGTACGGTGATACTCAACGGCCACAAGACCACCACGTTGAAGACCAGGGAGTGGTTGCCGTCGCGCATGCGCGGCGGGGAAGGGCGCTCGGAACTGCGCGCCATTCGCTCGGTGGCGGAGATTTTCGACGGCAAGCTGGCGGTCTCTAACTACTACCGCTCCAACCACGTCGGCAGCATGGGCATCGTGTTCGCGATGGACTACAAGGATCCGCACGTGGAGGGCTGCTCCACCGCCGCCTGCTACCCGCACGGCATGAGCCGCAGCCGCACACCGGGCACCGGGCGCTACGTTCCCAGCTCGCTGGTAGCGGTCACGCCGTACGGCACCGACCAGGACATGGCGGTGCGGCGCGACGAGAAGGGCCGCGTGCTCGGCAAGGCCGGCTACGCCGCGCCGCTGCCGAACACCGAGAAGGAGTTCCTGATCACCCACGCGCGGGGTTACTGCTACGAGGTCGCGCAGCCGCACGAGGCCAACCGCGCCGCCATGGGCGGTGAACCCACCTGCCAGAAGGCCATCTACCGGGTGAAGGTGCCGATCGTGACCGACCCCTTCGACACGCGGCAGATGGAACTCATGGCGGGCGGCGATGCCTGGCAGGCCTTTGACGGGCGCGCCATCGCGACGTACCAGAGCCTGCACGGCAAGCCGCTGCCGGACCAGTTGCCGCCCTACGACGAGAACGCCAACTGTTACCTGCAGGTGGTGGATGCCCGGGAGGCGGAACTGGCCTCGTCCTATGAGAACTACAACTGGCTGACCAACCTGTTCTCCCAGTGCGCGCACCAGGGCTGCGCCGTGAACACCGAGGACCGCGGCTTTCACGCCGAGAACATGGCGGCGTTGACGATCTACCTGCCCGAGATGTGGGACTACACCTACGGACCCGGGCGCGAGAAGGCCTACGCCTCCGTGATGAACAACATGGGACACAAGTCGATCGCGCTGCTGGGTTCCCAGCCGCTGCAGCCCGACGGCTCGGTGAAGATGCAGGTTCCCTGCGAGACGCCGCTGCTGATGGCCGGTACCGACAAGAACGGCGCGTCGATTGCGCACGACGCCATGCTGCACTCACTGCGCAAGGGTGAGACGCGCACCTGCCACGGCTGCCACGACGGCCACTCGGAGGAACGCGCGCAGCGCCTCAAGCGCAGCGCGGCCGAGCGCTTCGCGGGCACCCAGGCGGCCGGGACTTCTCCCCCTCTCCCCAAAGCGCGCAAGCCCATCACGTTCAAGGATGTGCGCCCCATACTTGAGCGCCGCTGCACCGGCTGCCACGAGGACATGAACGACCGCGACGGACTGCTCTACTCGCGCATCGCCTGGGACTACGAACAGTTCGACTGGGACTGGGCGCGCAAACAGCCCGCGGTGGGCCAGCGCAAGTCGGTGCGGCACGTGATGATCAAGGCCGGCGGCCGCGGTTACCGCAAGGGCGACAAACTGGTCTTCGGCCCGGGCGGCGCGGCCGGCCAGGTGGCCGCGGTAGGGCCGCAGGGCGAGATCCGTGAAATCAAACTGCAGCGCGGCGGCGATGGCTACCAGCCCATCACCGACGTCGGCGTGCAGAGTGGGGGCGGCAGCGGCGCGAAGTTGCGCGCCATGACCAGCCTGTTCGAGCTGCAGCGGCCGTACACCAGCAAATGGGTTGCGAGGTTCGCCCGCGACTCGCTGCTGTACTGGAAGTGCGTGGGCTCGCGACGGGACGGCCGCACCGACCGGCAGTACCCGAACGACATCGACTTCGGCCCGCGCCACGACTCGGGCGCGACCGCCGAGGAGTGCCGCACGATCGCCCAGTGGATCGACACGGGCATCCAGTACTGAACACCCGACGGGAGACTGTGTGGACGACTACGACGTATGTGTGATCGGCGCCGGGTTCGGCGGCGCCTCGGTGGCGGCGCTGCTGGCCCATGCCGGTCTCAAGGTGGCGTTGCTGGAAAAGACCGCGCGCGCCGGCGGCAAGACGCAGACCACCGAGCGCAAGGGCTATCGCTTTGAAATGTTCGGCGCCGTGGGTATTCCCGCCTACAACTCGCGTTTTCACGAACTGGTCGACACGCTCGGCATCGCCGAGCGCTGCCCGTTTGTCGTGCCAGAGGGCGATGCGGCCTCCATCCGCTACCTGAACGGCGACGGACAGTGGCGGGTCTGCTACAACCCGCTCATCGCCACCGGGTCGGAAAAGGAAATGGCGGACATGAAGGCGACCTTCGGCGTCAGCGACGACGACCTGGGTGCGCTGGCGGCGTTCTACGGGGCGATCCTGTCGTTGCAGGACGAGGAGATCGACGCCCTGGACGACACCGGCGCGTACGCGTGGATGTCGCAGTTCAACCTGCCCGCGCCGCTCGAAAGCCAGGTCTGCATGAACCTCAACACGTTGTTCGTCGTGGCCGTGGACCGGCTGCCCGCGTCGGAGATGATCTACGCGCTGCGCGACCAGGTGCTGGGCGGCGCCGGTCGCTACCACATCGGCGGTTACGGGCACGTGGCCGAGGTGTGCGCGGAGTACGTGGTCGAGCAGGGCGGGCTGTATCTCACCAAGACGCGTGTGCAGGAAATCCTGGTGGAGGACGGCCGCGTCGCCGGCGTGCGCCTGGGCGATCGCACTATCCGCACGCGGGCGGTTATCTCGAACGCGGGTATCCAGCCCACGGTATTGCAGCTCGCCGGCGCCGCGCACTTCCCGGAAGACTACGTGGCGCGCGTGACGGCGCTGGAGCCGAGCTGGGCGATCTGCGGTTTCCGCTACGTGCTCGACAAGCGCGTGTTCGACGCGGCGTTGATCCCCGTGTTCTCGGACGAGAGCTGGCTGGACGAGGCGCGCTACCAGGGCATGCTGCGGGGCGAGTGGCCCAACGTGCCGCTGATTGCGATCGACGTGCCCTCGGAGTTCGACCCCGGCCTGTCCGATATCGAGGGGCACCAGCTCGCCAACTGCCAGGTGTTCATGCCGGCCGATACCGGGTCGGAACTGGTCGACGAGGCGCTGGCGCGCTGCGAGGCGGTGATCGATGAACTCTGGCCGGAACTCAAGGACCACATCATCCGCAAGGAGCCCTACGGCGCGAAACAGATTTCCAGCATGAGCCGCGACGTGGCCGTGCCGGGCGCCGGCGGCGAGGCGGTGGGAATCGCGCAGGTGGTGGGCCAGTGCGGCAAGTCCAAACCCGACGCCCGCACCCCGTTGGCGGGCCTCTACATCGTCGGCTGCGACGCGGGCGGCCGCGGCGCGGGAACGCACCAGGCGGTGGATTCGGGTTTCAATGTTGCGGCGATGGTGTGTGAGGATCTGGGAGTGTCGGCGGTACCGAGGGAGGTCAGGGCGTAGCTTGCGTTCACGCGGTGCTTACAGTGGAACATGAAGCAACGCGGTGCTCGCAGAGGAGCGTGAAGTAATGCAGCGCTCGCAGGGGAATGTGAAGTAACGCGGCGCTGGCCGGGGAACGTGAAGTAACGCGGCGCTGGCGCGGGAGCGTGAAGTAATGCAGCGCTCGCAGAGGAACGTGAAGTAATGCAGCGCTGCAAGTATCCGGAGACAACCGTCGTCCCCGCGAAAGCGGGGACCCAGCGACCTGGAAATACGAGAGGATTGATTGGGACACTGGGTCCCCGCTTGCGCGGGGACGACGTCTGGCGCTTGTTACGCGCCTGCACCATGGACGTCACCGACCCGTCAAAAACGCCAAAACCCTCTCATTCGTCAAATCAAAATACGTCGTATTCTTCGCGTTATAGTTAAAAAATCCATGCGACTGCCCCGCGTACACCTCCACCTCGCACTGCCCGCCCACCTCGCGAAGCGCACCACAAAACCGCTGCGCGGTCGCCACTGAAACCTCCGGGTCCCTGTCCCCCAGCAACAGCAGTGCCGGCGGCGTATCCGCGTCCAGGTGGTGCAGGGGCGAAACCGCTTCCCAATAGTCGCTCACCAGGTGGTGATCGGGCATGCCCGGCGCGAGGTCGATCATGGGGTTGTACAGGACAAGCCCCGCCGGCCTGGCCGCGCGCTCGTCGAGTATGCCGGCGCCCAGGGCCGCGGCGAGATGGCCGCCGGCCGAGCCGCCGCCCACGAAGATGCGTGCGGGGTCGAGCCGCAGCTCGCGCGCATGGGTGCGCAGGTAGTCGAACGCGTCCCGGGTATCGCCGATGGCGCCGCGCACATCCGGCGGCTTGCCGCCGGAGATGCGGTACTGTGCGGCGAAACAGTGAAAGCCGCGCTGCGCGAAGAACTCGCACTGCGGGAACATCTGCGCCGGCGTGCCGAACTGCCACGCGCCGCCGTGCAGCAACAGCAGCGCGGGCGCCGGTCCGTCCATGTACTCCGCGAAGAACGCGTACAGCCGGAAATCGTCGCCCGCGACCGTCTTGTAGGTGATGCGCTGGTCCGGTTGCGGTTCCACCGGGCGCAGCTTCTTCACCGCAAACATCGCCACGAGCAGCAACAGCGCAACGACGACGCCGACGGTGTACCACAGTTCACGTGACATGCGGGGCCCCCTCTACTCTGGAGGGTTGTAGCGCGCGGTGCGGGCAGTGTCCAGCGCGGCGGGCGCGGCTCAGGCGGTTTCGGCCTTGCCGTGCCTGGCGAAGTCGGCGAAGTGCACCCGGGTGTCCAGCGTGGTGAGTTCACCGTTGCATTCCGAGCAGGTGAGCACCGGCGTGAAGTCGTGCCCGCAGGTGCGGTGCTGGTACAACACCGGGGGGCCGTTCTCGCCGGCGTAGTGCTTATCGCCCCAGTGCACCAGCGTCATGATGACAGGGTAGAGGTCCATGCCCTTGGGGGTGAGCAGGTAGCGGTAGCGCGTGGGCTTCTCCTGGTAGGGGCGCTTCTTCACCACACCCTCGGCTTCGAGCAGGTTGAGGCGGTCGGTGAGCACGGTGCGCGAGATCTTCAGGCTGCGGCGCAGTTGCTCGAACCGCGTGGCCCCGAGGAACAGGTCGCGCACGATCATGAGCGTCCAACGGTCGCCGACCACGGCGAGCGAGCGCGCCACCGAGCAGGGTTGTTCAGAGAGTTCGTGCCATTTCATGGGCGGTCTCGTTCCGTCACTGCATTTATATATACTTGCCTATGCGTAAAAGAATAGCCCCGCCCGTGGACAAAGTCCATTTTATGGACTAGTTTATCCATAAAATGGATTCAAAAGAGGCCGTACGTATGGCCAAAACCTCGCCAGGTGCCCGCCCATGAAGAATCCGGTTCGTGCCAATTGCATGATCCAGCAGGGCCAGCTGACCGATGTCCAGGTGCGCCATCTCGAGTCGCAGCTGGTGATGACCTACCGCCACCATTTCGGCAGCGAGTGGCAGGTCCGCGTGGTGTGGCTCAGCCTGCCCCCGGGGCAGGCCTTTGTGGAGGGCCGGCCGTCGCGATCCTCGACGATCCAGATTGCTGTGCCAGACGGTACCGATGACGATAAGCGTCACGCGTTCATGCGGGACGTCAGCCGTTTCTGGCTCGGCTACACGGGCTGCACCAGAGACGAACTTGTGCTGAGCGTGCCGGACGAGTCCTACGCGCTCAGGTTCCTTCAGGCGAACATGGACCGGTTCGACCCGCGGTTACACCACGATGAGTTTCAATTTTACGTCGGCCCGGTAGGAACGCCATGCCTGTTTACACGGTTACGACTCGCACGCCGGTGCCGCAGGAGCAGCGCGATGCGCTGGCGCGCGCTATCACCGGCGTGCACTGCGACCTGACCGGCGCGCCTGCTATCTTCGTGCAGGTGCTGTACGGCCACGAGCTGCCGTTGCGCCCCGGTGTCGAGGCGCACCTGCTTGCGAACACGCGGGCCGGGCGAACAGATGAGGTCAACGCAACCCTCAAGCGGCAGATGACCGGGGCGCTTTCCACCCATCTTGGCGTTGCCGCCGAACAGACATCGATCACATTACTGGAGATTCCCGCGCGCTGGATCATGGAGGGCGGCGACGTGCTGCCTGAGCCCGGCGCGGAAGCCCAGTCACGCTGGGGCGGCCAGGAGGTCGCCGACGAGGAGAAAGCACATGTCAGCTGAGCAGAAGAACATACGCCAGACCGCCTGCAACCTGTGTTTCGTGAACTGCGGGCTCACCGTGGAGCTGGGCGGCGAGGACGGCCGCGAGATCGTGAAGGTGCGCGGCGACGAGTCGCACCCCACCTCGCAGGGCTACATCTGCAACAAGGCCACGCGCATCAACTACTACCAGAACAACGCGGCGCGCCTGACCAGCCCGATGCGCCGCGCGGCGGACGGCACGTACGAGGCGGTGGACTGGGACACGGCCATCACCGAGGTCGCCGAGCGACTGGGCAGGGTCAAGGCCGAACACGGCGGCGACAAGATCTTCTATTACGGCGGCGGCGGCCAGGGCAATCACCTCGTGGGCGCCTCCGCCATGGGCCTGCGCGGCGCGCTGGGCGTGAAGTACAAGGGCAACGCGATCTCACAGGAGAAGACCGGCCTGGCGTGGGTGATCAGTCGCATGATCGGCGGCATGACGCACCCCGAGCTGCACCACGCGCAGGTCGTGATGTTCATCGGCAAGAACCCGTTCATGAGCAACGGCATGGATCGCGCGCGCCCGTTCCTGCGCGAGATCAAGAACGACCCCGACCGCACCCTGATCGTGGTGGACCCGCGCCGCACCGAGACCACCGATTTCGCCGACATCCACCTCGCCGTGAAGGCGGGCCGCGACGCCTGGCTGATGGCCGCGTTGATCGGCCATATCGTGCAGTCGGACCTGTTGCCGATGGCGTGGCTGGAGCAACACGCGATGGGGTACGAGGCGGTCATCGACTACTTCCGCACGGTGCCGGTGGATGAGTACGCCGCGTTCGCGGGACTCGACCCCGCGCAGGTGAAAGAGACCGCCGGGATCATCGGCCGTGCACAGAGCTTCGCGATCGAGGAGGACATCGGCATCCAGATGGCGCCGCACTCCACGCTCACGTCCTACCTCAATCACCTGCTGCCCCTGCTCACCGGCAATTACGGCAAGGACGGCACCATGGGCATGGTGACGCAACTCGCGGAGGTGATCGCCATGCACGACTCGCGCCTCGACAGCGACGGCCGCGACCAGTTGCAGACGCTGCCGGTCACCGGCGCGCCGATCATCAGCGGCCTGTACCCCGGCGCCTTCCTCGCCGAGGAGATTCTTAACGACCACCCCGAACGACCGCGCGCACTGGTGGTGGAAAGCGGCAACCCGGTGCACTCGCTGCCGGGCGCGAACAACCTGCGCAAGGCCATGCGCACGCTGGACTTCAGCCTGGTGGTCGACGTGGCGATGACCGAGACCGCGCGCGAGGCCGACTACGTGCTGCCCGCCGCTTCCACTTACGAGAAGTGGGAGTCCACGTTCTTCCCCCGCAACTTCCCCGCCAACATCTTCCACCTGCGCGAGCCGCTGTTCACGCCCACGCCGGGTACGCTGCCCGAGCCGGAGATACACGCGCGCATCATCGAGGCCATGGGCCTCGTGGAGCCCGGCGAGTTCGACGACTTGCGCGCCGCCGCGGAGCAGGGGCTGGAGGCCTACCGCGACGCCTTCTTCGCCGCCATGGGCAGCAACCCCAAGACCGGCCAGTTACTGCCCTACGTGCTGTACCGCACGCTTGGCCCGACGCTGGGCGAGGGCGAGGCGCCCACCGCGATTATCTGGGGGCTGTGCCAGGTGTATACGATGAAGTACAGCGCCGAGGCCGCGCGGGCGGGCTGGACCGGGCCCAACGCCGGCAACGACCTGTTCCGCGCGCTGAAGGACTCGCCCACCGCCGTCGTCATCGGCGAGTCGACGTACGAGGAGAGCTTCAGCCGCATTCCCAACGCGGGCAACAAGCTGCAGCTACACCTGCCCGAGTTGCTGGAGGAGGCCGAGGTGCTGCGCGAGCTGCAACCGCTGATGGCGACCTCACAGGACTACCCGTTCTCGCTCGTGGCGGGCGCGCGCCGCGCCTACACGGCCAACTGCATCATCCGCGACCCGCGCTGGGCCAAGGGCAGGCAGGTCACCGCGCTCACCATTCATCCTGACGACGGGGAAAAGTACAACCTCCCTGACGGCGCCATGGTGAAGCTGGAAACCGATATGGGCTCCACGCTGATCGACCTCGCCTGGGACGACCGCATGCAGCCCGGCACCGCCTCCGTGCCGAACGGGCAGGGCATGTCGTTCACAGGTGAAGACGGCAACGCGCTGCCCTCGGGGGTGTACGCCAACGAGCTCACCAACCCGCGCAACCGCGACCGCTTCGCGGGCACGCCGTTCCACAAGTTTGTACCCGCGAGGATTACGCTGGCGGAGACGGCCTGAACCCGACCACCGCGCGGGGCGCGAGTGCCCCGCGCCGGCGTTGCCCGATCAGGCCGGGCGCAGGATAGCGCGGCTGCCCACTTCCTTGTGTACCACCATGTTGCGCTCGAAGATGCGCCAGCCCGCGTCGGTCAGGCGCAGCGCGTCGCGGTACTCGGCCCACACCTCGTAGTACACCTCCGACTCGTCACCGCGCCCCGCGTGCACCGCCCGCACATAGCAGGCCGAGCAGGCCTGGTCGCCGTGCACCGCGATATCGAAATTGCCGAGCAGGTGCTGCGTGGGGCCGCAGCCGCCGAGCATGGAGCGGATCATCCCGACGACCTTGTCGCGGCCGGCGAGCCTGTACTCCCCGCCGTAATCGACGGTTACGTCGCCGGTGAAGACATCGTCGAACAGCGCCCAGTCGCGCGCATCGCAGGCGCGGGCGTAGCGGTGCAGTACGTCCTGCACCGCTGCGCGGTGCTGCAGAATTTCCAATCCGTCATCCATGCCAGGGATTGTAGCGGCTCCGGGCGAAAAGGCCGCCCGACAGTTGGACGAATAGCTTAACCACGACTGCAATTCCTGCCGCGCCGGGCTGTTCATGGCCGCGCCACGGCAGTAGGCTGTCGCTCCTATCCAGTTTTGCGCACAGGAGTGGCCCCGCCATGAGCACGATCAAGCACGCCGGTAATCTCAAAGGCTATGCCGTACTGGTAACGGGTGGCGGCACCGGAATCGGCGCGGGCTGCGCCGCGGAGCTGGTCGCCGACGGCGCCCAGGTCACCATCTGCGGGCGCCGCCAGGACGTGCTCGAGTCCGCCGCGAAGGAAATCGCCAAGCGCGCCGACTTCGGCGGCGAGGTGCACGTTGTCACGGGTGACGTCACCAGCGAAGAGGATGTAGAGGCGATCGTTGCCCGGGCGATGAAGCCCACGGGCAAGCTCAACGGCTG
>JAUIEP010000124.1 GCA_030428835.1 Gammaproteobacteria bacterium
CGACCGACCGAGGGCAGCCCTTCAGGGCCGCGTTTTAAAGCAGGGAAGTCGACCGCTCGCGGGCCGGCCAACGGAGCGCAAGAACCCACCACCCGTTGGATAGTGACGTAAAGCGCCCAGGTAGGGTGACGCGGTGGTGGGGAAGTTCTGGCGAGGCTGCTTTTCCCGCCTCGCCGGAACTTCCCCGACGCCGCGGTGCCCGGGTATCCCTCAAGGCTCCGAACTAAAGCCCGGCAGATCTCACGATAAAGATTGCGACCAAAACACGGCTCCACAACGGCGACAACATTCACCCAAGATAATAAACCCGGTAACGACAAACGCCGGGAGCAAGGGCCATCAGGCCAAAAGCCCGACCAGCTACTGCTGAATCAAAAGGGAAGGAATACCGAGACAGTGGCTCTTGATGGTGGCCACCCGGGTACCGGGCTTGCGCCCGTCACGGACCTCGGACACAGCAACCCCCCGCCCGACAAGCCCGGCCACAACACCGTCGATGTCATCACACTGGTAAGCGACACCCCAGAAGTCGTTGCCCGCATCACCGTTGGCGCCAGACTGGACCACCTCCAGCGTCATCTTGCCACCGCGGAAGAACAGCATGCGACCGCCCCACTTCTGCACCGTCTGGTCGAGCGCGAGGCGGATGCCCAGGCGGTCGCGGAACAGGGCGATGCAGGCATCGGCGTCGACGGTCCGCAGCACGAGGTGGTCGATACGCAGCGGCCGCTCCGGGGCAGTGGTACGCAGGGCGTCCATGGCGCTGCCGTCGCAGGTCGCAAGATTCAGGCCCAGCGCGTTGTCGAGTGGCACGGGGTGGGCGGCCGCCGCCGGGTCGGCGAGCACCAGGCCGCTGACGGCGGGAGCCACGCCCGCGCGCTCCCTGGCCTCGATGGCCGTATTCGCGAGCACCCAGCGGGCGCAGCCGCCACCGGCGTCATCGGGCGCCCCGAGGAGCAGCTCGCAGGACGCCACCGCCGCCCCGAGGTCGGGAACGGTTATCAGGATGCGGTCGAAAACCTGGGGCATGCGGAACGGTCCGGGAAGGCAAATCCCATGATAGTGGCGATCGCACGCGGCACGACAGTTTTTTCACCGCGCGGGGGACTTTTTCCCGCGGGCGCGCTACCTTTATGCCCACTATGGAAACTATCGTCATCGCCCATCGCGGCGCCTGTGGCTACCTGCCGGAACATACGCTGGCCGCCAAGGCGCTGGCGCACGGCATGGGGGCGCACTACATCGAGCAGGACGTGGTGCTGACCCGCGACTGTGTTCCGGTCGTGCTGCATGACATCCACCTCGAGGCCACCACCGATGTCGCCGCGAAGTTCCCGGACCGCGTGCGGCCGGACGGGCGCTTCTACGCCATCGACTTCACGCTCGCCGAGATCAAGCAACTGCGCGCGCACGAGCGCACCGTCCCGCAGAAGGGCGGCGGTCGCCGCCCGGCCTACCCCGGGCGCTTCCCAACCGAGCCGGGCCTGTTCGAGGTGCCGACGCTGGAAGAAGAGATCACCCTGCTCGCGGGGCTGGATCGCAGCACCGGTCGCCGCACCGGCCTGTACATAGAGATGAAGTCGCCCAACTGGCACCTGGCGACCTGCGAGGACCTGTCCGGCGCCGTGCTCGATGTCCTGCACCGCACGGGCTACGCCGAGCGCACCGACCAGGTGTTCCTGCAGTGTTTCGACGACAAGACCCTGCGCCACCTGCGCCACGAGCTGAAGACGCCGCTGCCCCTCGTACAGCTCATCGGGGAAAACGCCTGGGGCGAGGACTCCGAGGTCGACTACACCTACCTGCGCACGGCACAAGGCCTGGACGACATCGCGTCTTTCGCCGACGGGATAGGCCCCTGGCTGCACCAGATCTACCGCGGTCGCGACGAGGCGGGCGCGCCGCGCTTCACCGACCTCGTGCCGCTGGCGCACGAGCGCGGCCTGGTCGTCCACCCCTACACCCTGCGGGCGGACGAGCTGCCCAGGGGCGTTGCCAGTTTCGATGAGCTGATGGATATCCTGGTGGCCGGCGCGGGCGTCGACGGCGTGTTCACGGACTTTCCCGACCTTGCCCTGCGCTATCTCCAGCGCCGGGGCTAGCGCCCTGCCTACAATGCACACTGTTCCCGCTGGCGTATGGCCTGCCGACAGGGCAAAATCCCAATCCGACGGCGGCTGCGGGCCGCTCGCCCGCACGCACCGCAACACGACAACCCCCTGAACCGGACCTCACCGTGACGCCAAAGGTCATCAGACGCACCAAGATTGTGGCCACTATCGGCCCCGCCAGCGAATCGGACGACATGATCGCGAAGCTGATCGCGGCCGGCGTGAACGTGTTCCGCCTCAATTTCAGCCATGGCACCCCGCAGCAACACGCGCGAGTGGCCGCCCGCGTGCGCAAGCAGGCGACCATCGCGGGCATGTACGTGGGGATCCTCGCCGACCTGCAGGGTCCCAAGATTCGCATCAGCGGCTTCAAGGCGGGCTCCATTGAACTGACCGCGGGTGACCGGTTCCGTCTGGACCTCAACCTGGGGGAGGACGAGGGCGACATTCGCGGCGTGGGCCTGAATTACGCGGAGCTGTGCACCAGCGTCGAGCGCGGCGACACCCTGCTGCTCGACGACGGCCGCATTCGCCTGCGGGTCGACGACGTGGAGGCGGCCGCGGTGGACTGCTCCGTCCTGGTGGGCGGCACGCTCGGGTCGCGCAAGGGCATCAACCGCCTGGGCGGCGGCCTGGCGGCACCGGCGCTGACCGCGAAAGACCTGACCGATATCGACAGCCTCAGCGAGGTCATGCCCGATTTCGTGGCGGTGTCCTTCGTCTCGAGTGCCCACGACATCCGCCAGACCCGCGAGCTCCTCGAGCAACACGACCTGGCGCCCGCCATCATCGCCAAGATCGAGCGGGCGGAGGTCATCGCCGACGAATCGATTCTCGACGACATCCTCATCGCCAGCGACGGCATCATGGTGGCGCGCGGCGACCTGGGGGTCGAGGTCGGCGACGCGCAGCTCATCGGTATCCAGAAGGAACTCATTTCGCGCGCGCGACGCATGGACCGCGTGGTGATCACGGCGACCCAGATGATGGAGTCCATGATCAACAGCAGCCTCCCCACCCGGGCGGAGGTGTTCGACGTGGCGAACGCCGTGCTGGACGGCACCGACGCCGTCATGTTGTCCGCGGAGACCGCCGTGGGGCGCTACCCGGTGCACGTGGTGCGCGCCATGTCCGACGCGGCGATGGGCGCGGAGGCCCAGCCGGTGGCGCGCACCTCGCGCTACCGCCTGAATACCGAGTTCGCCAGCGCGCAGGAAACGATCGCACTGTCGGCGATCTATGCCGCCAACCACTATCCGAAGGTGCGCGGCATCGCCTGTCTCACGGAATCCGGCCGCACGCCGCTGATGATGTCGCGCCTCAGCTCCGGGCGTCCGATCTTCGCGCTCAGCCGACTCGGCGAGACACTGCAGCGGCTGTGCCTGTGCCGCGGCGTGGTGCCGCTGTACTTCGACTCGACCGCCTTCGATGAGAACGACGTGGAGGCCAGCGCCATTGAGTTCCTGCTCGACGGCGGCTATCTCGGCAAGGAGGACTCCATACTCCTGACCAGGGGTGCCATCATGGGCACCGCCGGCTCGACCAATATCATGAAGATCCTGTCGGTCACCTGATGGCGACGGGGCAGGCAGCGAGGCGGCTGGTCGCCGATGTGGGCGGCACCAATACACGCCTTGCCGCCTTTAACCCCGATACGGGCGGCCTGGAGTCCGTGGCCTACTACACCAACCGCGACTTCAACGCGTTCGAGGACGTGATCGCCCTCTGGCTGCAGGGCCAGGCTGCGCACCCCGCGGAAGCCTGCCTCGCCATCGCCGCGCCCCCGACCGGGGACCGGGTGGACATGATCAACATGGACTGGTCGTTTTCGCTGTCCGGCCTGGCGGAGCGTTTCGGCTTTACCCGGCTCGGGTTTCTCAATGATTTCGAGGCCAACGCCTACGCCCTGCCGCACCTGGCCGAGGAGGAGCTGGCGCCGCTGAAAACGGGCGAGCGCGGCGCGCAGGTCTTCGCGGTCGTGGGTCCGGGTACAGGTCTCGGCGGCTCCGCACTGATCCGGGGCGCGGCGGGCGACATCGCCCGGGCCTGCGAGCCGGGCCACGTGGGACTGTCGCCGGCCGATGCGCTGGAACTGGAGTTGTTCTCACTGCTGCTGGCCCGGCACCGCGACCTGTACGCCGAACTCCTGTTATCCGGGCCAGGCCTCGCCCGGCTCTACCGGGCAATGGCAACCCTGCGCGGCACAACGGCGCAGGATCTGGAACCGTCCGAGGTATCCCGCCGGGCGCTGGCGGGGCAGTGCGCGACCTGCGAGGCCGCCCTCGACACCTTCTGCGCCCTGCTGGGCTCCTTCTGCGCCGATTTCGTGCTCTGCAACGGCGCCTACGGGGGACTCTACCTGGCGGGCGGCATCGCGCCCGCCATCCGGCCCGTGCTGGAACGGGGCGCGTTCAACCGCCGCTTCGAGGAGAAGGGCCTGATGACGGCCCTGCTGGAGAAAGTGCCCCGCTACATCATCACCGGCACGACGACCGGCCTGACGGGCGCGGCCCACGCGCCACTGCGCTGACTTGACAGGCTGAAAAAAACCGCTAACTTTCCCCACCAAACCCCAAATATGGTGCTACACTGCCATTGCTGAAGGTTTCAGCGATATTTATGCTCGCGGTCGAAGTTCCCATCAGGTCCTCGGTTCGTACACCATAAATAATTATTAAGATGATCAGGCACCTGGACATGGTGCCGCCAGTAATACAGGTAAAACTTATGTCAACAACAACCGGTACCGTTAAGTGGTTTAACGAAACCAAGGGATTCGGATTTATCGAACGCGAAGACGGCCCTGATGTGTTCGTGCATTTCAGTGCAATCAAGGCAGATGGCTTCAAGACCCTCGCAGACGGCCAGAAGGTCGAATTTACTGTGACTGACGGCCAGAAAGGCCCTCAGGCCGAGAACGTCGTGCCCCTGTAACGGACCGACCGCTTCAACGAAAAAGGGAGCTCTTTTGAGCTCCCTTTTTTATTGCATGATCTCCTGCACTGCTGCCCTGCGTTGCACCCGCCCTGAGGGGTCGAATCTATTCGACCGTCGGTAGCGGTGCTGAAACGGACTGGCTTGCCTGTCCGGCGCTATTGCCGGGCGACTACATTCGACCGCGCACCGGGCGCGGCTCAGCCCTCTTCAAGCTGCCGCTGGCGTTCCAGTTCGGACTCCATGTACTTCATCCACTGCGCCGCGTACTCCTCGGAGCGCTTGTCCTTGCCGGCGGCTTCGAAGGCCTTGCGCGCCTTGTCGTACTGCTTGGTGTTGAAGTAGGCCATACCGAGGACGAGCCGGGCAGTATCGGGGCGGTTGACGCCGCCTTTCTTGAGGCCCTTGTTGATCGCGGAGATCGCCTTGTCGAACTGGTCACCGTCGAGGTAGATGTTGCCGAGGCGCGCGTACAACTCGCCCTTGTCCGACTTCGCGGCGGCCTGTTCCATGGCCGGGATGGCCTTGTCGATTTCCTGCGCCTGGCGCCAGGCGTTGCCCGCGATTTCCCAGTTCTTGGACTTGGCGTCAATGGACTCGTCCTTCAACCCCTTGTCCATGACCTTGGCGGCCTTGTAGGGGACCTCGGCATTGAGGTACAGGTAGGCCATGGTGACCTGTTCCGTACCCTTGTCCAGCATGTCCTGAACGTAGGCGGTTTCCATCGCCGCGAGCTGGTCCTTCTCTTTCTGTTGCTCGCCGTACAGGTGCGAGAGCTGCACCCAGTACTGCTTCTTGGGATAGTACTTGAGCAGTATCTCCAGCACCTCGACGGTCTTCGGTACGTCGTTTTTCTCGAAATACAAAAAGCGCGCCAGGTTGTACCACTGCTCCTTGGGCACCTTGCCCTTGCCCTCGTAATCCGCGATGGCCTTCTGCACGTTGAGGAGCGACTTGTCGTAGTCCTTGAGCTGGAAGTAGCCCTGCGCCAGCAGCACGTACGCGTTGGCGTTGGGGGCGTCCGTCATGTCGAACCACTTCAGCAACGCGTTGATACCCTGCTGCCATTTCTCCTGCACGAAGTAGAGCTGCGCGATGGTGTAGCGCGTGTTGATCTCCATCGCCAGCGGGATATCCGGCTGGGCCACGACTTCCTCGTAGGCCTGCAACGCCTTGACGTAATCCTCGCGGCTGTAGTGGATGAACGCGTACAGGTTGTAGACGTTGGCGAGTTCGTAGCTGTTGAGTGCCCGCTTGCCGCCGGCCTCGATCATCTCGTCGAGAACCTTCGCGGCGGTCTTGAGATCTTTCGCTTCCGCCGCGGCCTGCGCCTCGGCCAGCTTCTCATAGACCTTGTTGCGCAGCGCCGGCGTGCGTCGCGTCTCGCGCGTATCCGGCTTTTTTTCGTCCTGCGCGAAGGCGCTACCCGTGGGGGCGTAGCCGAGGTCCGACTGCAACTGGGTAACGGCAACCGGGGCTGCGAGAACCGGTACGGCCAACAGCGCCGCCCGCGTCCAGCGAAGAGGCTTCAAACGTGTCATTGCTCTAACTCGTAGGTGAACTTGTTCTGCACACCCGCCACCTCGATGGCCTCACCGTCTACCACCCGTGGCTTGTACTTGAACTTCTCCGCGGCCTTCACAGACGCCTTTTCAAAGACGCCCGAGGGCTGGCAATCGACCGCGACGGGGTCGCGGATAGCGCCGGATGTCGTCACCGTGTACTCCACGATGCAGTAGCCCGTGATACCGCGGGTCTGCGCGCGGCGCGGGTAGATCGGCGCCACCTTGACGATGGGCAGGTACTCGCCGTCGCCGGTGGACATGCCGGATGTGCTGATGGAGATGTCGACCGACGCCGTGGGCGCGGTGTTAACGACCTCGATATCCTGGTCCATGTCGAAGTCGAGCTGCTGCATTTCCGGCGGCGGTTCCTCGGGATCCTCGACCTTGTCGGGCTTCTCTACCGTGACCTGGGTCTCGATGGTCTCGTCGGGGCGAACGATCTCCGCCACCTTGCGCGACTTGACGTCGGGTTGCTCGAAGTCGCGGTCGATCAGCGCGTTCATCACCATGAACAGGCCGAACGCGACCGGAATCGCCAGGATCGCTGCGACTATTGTTCTCACTGAACTGCCCATCGCAACTAGCCCCTCTCGTCCGTGGACGCACACAGCGGCGCATCCATCAACGGCTTGATTGCTGTGAGCAACTTGTCGAGCACGGCGGTCGGTGAGTCCACGTCCATCTGGACGACGAAGTTCGCCTTGGGCGATTCCTTCTTCGCGGCCTCCGCCAGGCGGTAGGCGCGGTCCACCTGAATCTGCTTCTTGTCGTAATAAATGTCGCCGACCGCGTCGACGGCGAAGATGATGGTCCCGCGCTCACACGGGTTGGTGGTGACCGCCTCGGCCTTCATGATCTCAATGCCGGGCTCCTTGACAAAGGATGACGTCACGATGAAGAAGATGAGCATGATAAACACGACGTCCAGCATGGGCGTCAGGTCAATCTCGCCCTCGCCGCCACCTTCCTGGGAGGCCCCACGGCCCTCTGAAAGACTCACTTTTTCTCCTCCGCGGGCCAATTCACCTGTTTCACGCCGGCTTCACGGGCGGCGTCCGCCACGTCGATAAGCACACCTGCGCTGGCACCCGGTTCCGTCTTGACCGTAAAGCCCTGTTCCGGGTCGGACGCGAGCATGCGCGCCACGTTGGCGCGCACCGCGCGTATGTCGACGCGGCGATTCTCCATCCAGATCTGGTCGTCACCGGTAATCCGCACCACGATACTCGTCGCATCCGTCGGATCGGACTTGGAATCGTCGGGACGATTCACCTCGATGCCCGCCTCCTTGAGGAAGGAGGCAACGACGATGAAGAAGATCAGCATGATGAACACCACGTCCAGCATCGGTGTCAGGTCGATCTCGGCCTCGTCGCCCTCTACTTTTTTCTTTCTGCGCATCTGACTCGCTCGATCAGTGGTCCGTTGTCAGGTTGTCGCGCAGGTACTCACTCTCGTGTTGGGCAACACGCGTGATGTACGTATTCGCGAAAACACCCGACAGTGCGGCGACCATGCCCGCCATGGTGGGAATGGTGGCCTGCTGCACACCGCCCGCCATGGACTTGGCGTCGCCGCCGCCCGTCACGGCCATAATATTGAACACCTCGATCATCCCGGTCACCGTACCCAGCAACCCCAGCAGGGGGCACAGGGCGACCAGCGTCTTGATGATCGGCAGGTACTGGTTGATCTTCATGCGCGCCTGGGAGACCAGCATGTTGCGAATCTGCTTCGCCTCCCAGGACTGCCGCTCGGGGCGTGTCTCC
Source organism: Gammaproteobacteria bacterium (assembly GCA_030428835.1). Classification (GTDB taxonomy): domain Bacteria; phylum Pseudomonadota; class Gammaproteobacteria; order Pseudomonadales; family Halieaceae; genus Marimicrobium. The sequence continues at coordinate 8,380 of JAUIEP010000124.1, forward strand.
CACTTGTGGATGACCTGCGCGACATCTTTTTTCCAGCCGGTCTTGAAGTACCAGGCGCGCTCGAAGATCAGCGTCCACATGACGAGGAGCAGTGCGGCGATAAGCCACAGTACATCCCCGCCCTTGTCCATGAAGGACAGCAGAACGTCAACCGTGTTACCCAGATCCATGTTACGACCCCTGGCTACCTTCGGTGTGCTCGGCAATGATGCCCATGGTCTGCTCGTCGAGGACGTGGATGACCTTCTGGGCGCGGCCGTTGACCACCGTGTGCAACAGCACCGTCGGGATGGCCACGAGGAGGCCGAGTACCGTGGTGACCAGTGCGCCGGAAATACCGCCGGCCATCGCCTTCGGATCGCCCGCACCGAAGATGGTGATGGCCTGGAAGGTGATGATCATACCGGTCACGGTACCCAGCAGACCCATCAGCGGGGCGACCGCCGCGATGATCTTCAGCAGCGTCAGGCCGCTTTCGAGTTTCGGCGTTTCACGCAACACACCCTCGGACAGCTTGAGCTCCAGGGTCTCCGGATCCATGTTCGGGTTGTCCTCGTGGATCTTCAGCACGCGGCCCAGCGGGTTGTTGTCGTTGGCCTTGTCGATGTTCTTGAGCTGCGAATTCACCTTGCCGCCGACAAACGTCAGTACCAGCAGGCGGTAGATCGCGAGAATGAACGCGAAAGCACCCACCGCGGTGATGGCGTAGCCGATGTAGCCGCCCTGGTGCCAGCGTTCTTCCAGCGTCGGCGTATCGATGATCGCCGCGAGGAAGGAGCCGCCGGTCGGGCCCGTCGGGTCGATGCCGAACGGGTTCAGGCCGGAGCTCGCGTTTGCGAGGTCCGCCGCCCAGCCGGTGTAATTGCCGCTCGGCTGGCGCGGGAGCTCGGCGAGCTTGCCGTTCTCGTAGCTCAGGTAGTTGCCGTTGGTGTCGACGATGTTGAACGCGCCCACGCGCAGCACCTCGCGCTGCTCGCGCTCGCCCGCGGGGGTGGAAACCTCGGCGTTGAACTTCGTGACCACGCCGGTTTCACGCACCTCGCGCAGCAACTCGAACCAGACCTTCTCGATCTCCTCGATCTTGGGCAGCTGGTCGGCGCCGCTCATCTTGTCGATCAGCTCCTGCAGGAAGACACCGCGGTCGGGGTATTGCGCCGACGCCAGTGACACCTCGATGTTGGACGCGAGGTCGCCGCTGGCGGAAGTCAGGTGGCCGAACAGTTCGGTCAGGGTACCCAGCTTCTCGCGCAGCTGTTGCTTCTTGGCGGAGATCAGCAGTTCGTTGTCGGCGAAGGTTTTCTCCAGTTCGTCACTGCGCTTCTCCTGGCGGGCGCGCTCGGCCTCGGCGTCCTTCAGGGCCTTGGCCTGGTTGGCCTTGTCCCGGGCGAAACGCTGCTCGCGCGCCTGGTTCTCCTTGCCTTCCGTGACCTGCCCCTTCTTTACGAAGTCGAGCAGTTGGTCCAGTGAATTGGCGGGCGGCTCTTCTTCCGCTGCGGCCGCGGCCGCATCGCCCTGGGCGAATGCCAGATTGGCGCAGAGTGCTGCGACACCGACGGCGGCGGCCAGTGAAAATTTCATACGTTTAATAGGCATTAGCATAAACATCAGTTCGCCTCCGGCGCCGCAACCGGCATATTCAACAGTTCAACAGTGGCCTGCTTCTTCGCGATACGAATACCCTTGCGAATCGCTGCGTCGTATTCACCGGAGGGCAGGTCCACCCAGGAGCCGGATGTCTTGTCCCATGCGCCGGATACCGCGCCGTCGGTGGACTGGTAGACCAGCGCGATGCGACCGACCCGCAGGAAGTCGACGTCGCGTTCCGCGCCGCCGATCTCGATCGTGTCGCGATAGGTGTCGATACCACGCCCGTACTGCAGTTCGATGTTGTAGGCCTCGAGCACCTGGCGGAACTTCTCCGCCACGCTCACGTCCGCGCGGTCGAGGTTGCCGCGCAGGAACGCCACGCGCTTCATGCGCATGTCCTTGTTGAAGGGCACATCGAGCTCGATGAACTGTTCCAGCCCGTCGATCATGCGAATCACCAGCGGCATCATCTGGCGCTGCACGATCGTGACCTGCTCGATCGATTCGTCGATGTTATTGATGCTGTCGAGCTGGGCCTTGATCTGCCGCTCGAGACGCTCGTTGTAGACGATGAGGCCATCGACCTGTTTCATCACCGTCTTGTAGTCGGTCAGCAGATCGCGTGTTTCGTCCGCCAGACGGTCGATTTTCTGCTGCGACTTGCGTGCAGCTTCATTCTTGGATTTTCCCACCTCCAGGATGGAATCCAGGGTATCGGCCTGTGCTGCACCAATCGCTCCAAACACGGTTGAGAGGGCGAAGAGTACAGCGACCGATGCCATTTTCAGTCGATGCATAGTCATGGGAATTGTCTTTCCTATTATTCCAACAGAGTGTTACTGAGCTACCACGGGGCCCGGTCTTCTTTATATAGTGGAAAATCCGGCGCCGGTAAACCGAGTGAGCGAATTTAAACCAATTAGGGTTACGTTTTCAACGAAACCCCAACAGCATCAGGGCACTGCGTGAGCGCTGTGTACTTTGGTTACACTTTTGGCGAACCCCTCTTGCGAAAGTAACAGCGGTTGTGTCAGGGATATGACATCAACGCTCGTAAACTATGCAGCTGTAGTCGAATGGATTGGGGTCCACCGCGGGGTGATGCTCCCGTGAGACCTCGCGCCACTCGCTGAAATCGATGGCGGGCAGGAACACGTCGCCGTCGACCTCGGCGTGCACCCTCGTCAGGTACAGGCGCGACGCCCGGGGCAGCGCCAGGCGGTAGATGTCGGCGCCGCCGATGACCACCGCCTCCTGCGCGCCGTCAATCAGGGCGATGTCCGCGGCCAGCTCGCAAGCGCTGTCCAGGCTGTGCACAACCTGCACACCCTCCGCGGAAAACCCGGCGCTGCGCGTGATCACAATATTCGCACGGCCCGGCAGCGGCCGGCCGATGGACTCGAACGTGCGCCGACCCATGATGATCGGCTTGCCCATGGTCACGCGGCGGAAGTACTGCAGCTCACCCGGCAGGTGCCACGGCAACGCGTTGTTGCGCCCGATGACACCGTTTTCGGCCGCGGCGACGATAAGCGCGATGGGCAACACGGCCGGCGGCGGATTCAGACCGCGACCGGCGCGGCGATATGCGCGTGGGGGTGGTAGTCCAGCACCTCGAAGTCCTCGAAGCGGTAGTCGTAGATGCTGCCGGGCCGACGCAGGATGTTGAGCCGCGGCAGGGGCCGCGGCTCCCGCCCGACCTGCTCGCGCACCTGTTCGAGATGGTTGCTGTAAATGTGGGAGTCGCCGGTGGTAATGATGATCTCGCCGGGCTCCAGGTCACACTGCTGGGCCAGCATGTGCGTCAGCAGCGCGAGGCTCGCCGTGTTGTACGGCAGGCCGAGGAAGGAATCGCTGGAGCGGATAAAGAGCTGCGCGGACAACCGGCCGCCGGCCACGTAGAACTGGTAGAGCAGGTGACAGGGCGGCAGCGCCATGCGCCCCGCGCGCACGTTCTCCTGGGGGCTCACACTCTCATCCGGCAGGTACTCCACGTTCCAGCCGTGGAACAGGATACGGCGGCTGTCGGGATTGCGGCGCAACTTGTCGACCACGTAATCGATCTGGTTGATGCTGTCGCCGTCCCGGGTCGGCCAGTTCGTCCACTGGGCGCCGTAGATCGGGCCCAGCTCGCCCTCCGGCGTGGCCCACTCGTCCCAGATGCTGACGCCGTTTTCCTTCAGCCAGCGCGTGTTGGTATCGCCCGACAGGAACCAGATGAGTTCGTTGGCGATGCTCTTGAAGTGCAGCTTCTTGGTCGTCAGCAGGGGAAAGCCGTCGGCGAGGTCGTGGCGGAACTGCCGGGCGAAGACGGAGATTGTACCGGTGCCGGTGCGATCCCCTTTCTCGACACCGTGGTCGAGGATGTCCTGCAGAAGGTCAAGGTATTGCTTCATTCAGCTCGTCCGGCCGCCGCCCGCGGCTGTTCCTGTGCGCCGCGGTAGGCTATCACCAGCAGCGCCACGCCCAAAGCGATCATCGGCGCGCTGAGCACCTGCCCGCGCGTCATCCAGCCAAAGGCGAGCTCGGTGATGTGGGCATCCGGCTCGCGCACGAACTCCACGGCGAAGCGCACGCAGCCGTAGAGTAGGGAAAACAGTCCCGACACCGCGTAGAGCGGCCGCGGTCGCGCCGAAAAAATCATCAGCACGGTGAACATGAAGACACCTTCCAGCGCGAACTGGTAGAGCTGCGAGGGGTGCCGGGCGAGGCCCAGCGGGTCCGCGGGAAAGACCATGGCCCAGGGCACTTCCGTGGCGCGGCCCCACAGTTCCTGCCCGATGAAGTTGCCCAGGCGCCCGAGGCCCAGGCCGATGGGCACGAAGGGCGCGATGTAATCCATGATGCGCCAGAAAGGGATGCGCTGGCTCCGCCCGTAGAGCCACATGGCGAACATGACGCCGAGGAACCCGCCGTGGAAGGACATGCCGCCCTCCCACACGCGCAGCGCCCACGCGGGATCGGCGAGGAGCTTCTCCCAGCCGTAGAAAAGGATGTAACCGAAGCGCCCGCCCAGCACGACGCCGAGCGCGACGTAAAACACGAGGTCGTCGACCTGCTCGCGCCGCACCGGGCTCCACGGCAGCGCGCTGCGGCGCGCGGCAAGCCACCAGCCCGCGGCAATACCGGCGAGGTAGCACAGCCCGTACCAGTGAATCTGGATCGGCCCGAGGGACACCGCCACCGGGTCAATTTCTGGATAGGGAATCATGTTCTGGCAACGCCCGTCGGTCGCCGCGCGAAGGCTGCGGCGCGGCAAAAGCCGTATTATTATGCACCGCGCAACGATGCACAATTTTTTCCCCGGGACCGATCACTTCATGTGCCTGCTGATCTTCGCCCACCAGCCGGGCGCGACCTGTCCGCTGGTAGTCGCGGCCAACCGCGACGAGTTCCACGCGCGCCCCACGGCGCCCTCCCGCTTCTGGCCCGAGCGGCCGGCGCTGCTGGCCGGGCGCGACCTCGAGGCGGGCGGCACCTGGATGGGCGTCACCGCGCAGGGCCGCTTCGCGGCGATCACCAATTTCCGCGACCCGGACCGCACCGCGCCCGCCCCGCGCTCGCGCGGCGCGTTGCCGCTGGACTTCCTGGTCGGCACGGCGGGCTGCGCGGAGTACCTGGAGGCCATCGCCGCCGATGGGCCGCAATACGCGGGTTTCAACCTGCTCGTGGGTGACGGCGAACAGCTGTGGTATTTCAGCAACGTGCCGGAAAACGGCGCCGCGCTGCC
>JAUIEP010000125.1 GCA_030428835.1 Gammaproteobacteria bacterium
GATTCCAGCTTGGCGCGGGACAGCTTCACCACGAGGTGCTTGGGACCGGAGGCGTCCGCCGTGATGTACGGCAGGTTCACTTCCGTCTGCTGCGAAGAGGACAGCTCGATCTTCGCCTTCTCCGCGGCCTCCTTCAGGCGCTGCAGTGCCAGCGGGTCGTTGTGCAGGTCGATGCCGCTCTCTTTCTTGAACTGCTCCGCCAGGTACTCGATCAGGCGCAGGTCGAAATCCTCACCGCCCAGGAAGGTGTCGCCATTGGTCGACAGCACCTCGAACTGGTGCTCGCCGTCGACCTCGGCGATCTCGATGATGGAAATATCGAACGTACCGCCACCGAGGTCGTAGACTGCAACGGTGTGGTCGCCCTTCGCCTTGTCCATGCCGTAGGCCAGTGCCGCGGCGGTCGGCTCGTTGATGATGCGCTTGACGTCGAGGCCGGCGATCTTGCCCGCGTCCTTGGTGGCCTGGCGCTGCGAGTCATTGAAGTAGGCCGGCACGGTGATCACGGCTTCGGTCACCGGCTCACCGAGGTACTCCTCGGCGGTCTTCTTCATCTTGCGCAGCACCTCGGCGGAGACCTGCGGGGGCGCCATCTTCTCGCCCTTGGCCTCCACCCACGCGTCGCCGTTGTCGGCCTCGACGATCTTGTACGGCACCATCTTGATGTCTTTCTGTACGACATCGTCCTTGAACTTGCGGCCGATCAGGCGCTTCACCGCAAACAGGGTGTTTTGCGGGTTGGTCACGGCCTGGCGCTTGGCGCTCTGGCCGACGAGAATCTCGCCGTCCTCGGTGTAGCCGACGATAGACGGCGTGGTGCGGTCACCCTCGGCGTTTTCGATGACCCTCGGTTTGGCGCCATCCATGACGGATACGCAGGAATTGGTCGTACCGAGGTCGATGCCAATAATCTTACCCATTGTGTTTCTCCAGTATGTTGGCGGCCTGTGCCGCCGCTTGCTTGATGTTGTTCCCTATATGGGCCCTGGGTGGCCGGATTCAACTGCTTTTGTTCTTTTTCAGGGGCCCATTTCTGGCCGCTCCACGTCACAAGGCACTCTCGGTGTCCTCTTCACCCCCCGTGACCTCTTGTCGCCCCCGCGCGGGCGGGGGCCCAGAGACTCTGGGGACACTGCCCCCTGCGCGGGAGCGACGGGTGACGTTTCATCAATCCGGCGGGCGTTCAGCCCTCAGCCGCCTTGCTCACCATCACCATCGCCGGCCGCACCAGGCGCTCGTTCAGCGTGTAACCCTTCTGCATCACGGCGATCACCGTATTGGGTTCCACTTCCGGGTTCTCCACCATGCTCATGGCCTGGTGCAGGTTGGGGTCGAAAGGTTCCCCCTCGGGGTCCACGACCGCCACATTGAATTTGCCCATGACGTCGATGAGGCTCTTCAGGGTGAGTTCCACCCCTTCGGCGATAGGCTTCACGCCGTCGTCACCGCCGGTGGCGGCCTCCAGGGCGCGTTCCAGGTTGTCGACAACCGGCAACAGTTCGCCCACGAAGCGCTCCAGCGCAAACTTGCGGGCTTTCTCGACGTCCTGCTCCGCCCGGCGCTGGACGTTCTGGGCGTCCGCCTGGGCCCTCAGGGCCGCGTCGCGGGCGCCGGCCAAATCTTCCTGTAACTGCGCCACCACCTCTTCGAGCGAGGACTCGGGCGCCTCACCGGGGGTGCCCTCCGCGGAGGTGGCCTGCCCCTCGGTCGCGGGCGCCTCCACCCCCGCCTCGCCGTCCAATTCCGTCGTTTCCGTCTCTTGCTCCGCCACTCTGTCCAGCTCCGTCTACGGGTTTTGCCTGCCGGGGCGGGAATCATACCGTCCCGGGCAAAGCTTGCCAGCGGTTATTGGGGCTGATCAGGGCAATTCAAGGCCCCGGAGGGAATTTTTGGCGGGTTGGCGCGGGGCGGGCACAGGGACTCGCCGGATGCCTCGTGCCCGGCGGCGGGGCTACTTCGCCAGGGCAGCGCTCAGCATGCGGGCGGTCACGTCAACGATCGGGATAACCCGCTCGTAGGCCATCCGGGTGGGGCCGATGACTCCCAGCACACCGAGGACCCGGTTGCCGTCGCTGTAAGGCGACGTGATGACGCTGTAGTCGTCAAAGACCTCGTAGCCGGCTTCCTCGCCGATGAAGATCTGCACGCCCTCGGCGTGGGTGCAGCGCTCCAGCAGGTGCAGCAAGTCCTTTTTCTGCTCGAAGGTGTCGAAGAGGTCGCGCAGCTTGAGCATCTCCTCGGCGGTGGCATTGCCCAGCAGGCGGGACTCACCCGCCACCACGTACTCGTCCTCCCCGGGCTCGGTGTCCAGCGCCTGGTTGGCGAGGTCCAGGGCGGACTCCAGGTAGCTGTCGATCTTGCTGCGCGCCTCCTGCATCTCGCGCAGGATCTGCTCCTGCACCCGGCGCAGGGGCTGGCCGGCGAAGCGCTGGTTGACCAAGGCGGCGGCCTCGCGCAGCTGCGCCTCGGTAAACACGCGCCGCGTGTGGATGATGCGGTTCTGCACCTCGCGCTCGTTGACCACGAGGATCACCAGTACACGGTCACCGGACAGCGGGAGGAACTCGACCTGGCGCAGTTGGGAGGCGTCCTGCCGCGGCACGGTCACGAGACCCGCCTGGGACGTGATATTGGCCAAGAGGCTGGAGGCCGATTGCACCAGTTCGCCGGCGGACTTGTCCGGGTTGAGCTGGCTGCGCAGCGCCGAAATATCGTTCTCGCCCAGCGGCTGCACGTGCAGCAGGCTGTCGACGAAGAAGCGGTACCCGAGCGCCGTGGGAACGCGGCCCGCCGAAGTGTGCGGCGAATGCAGGTAGCCACGGTCCTCGAGGTCGGACATGACGTTGCGGATGGTCGCGGCACTCACAGGCAACCCGGCGGCCTGCTTCAGCGTGGTTGAACCCACGGGCTGGCCGTCGCGGATGTGCTGCTCCACGAGGGTCTTCAAAAGGATACTCGCGCGTTCTGAAATCTCGCCCGACACCATGTCTACCAGGTCTGCACCATCTACCTTCGTTTTTTATCACAGCCCCCGGGTTTTACAAAACGCCCGCAAAGCCCGGTTTCGGGAAACGGTCAACTGGGGTATAAATGTGCAAACAACGGGGCGCCTGCAATGCTCAGCCAGATCAGCATCAGCAACTACACCATCGTCTCCAGCCTGGACATGGAGTTCGCCGGCGGCATGACCGTGATCACCGGCGAGACCGGTGCCGGCAAATCCATCATGCTCGACGCCCTGGGCCTGTGCCTCGGCGACCGGGCCGACACGAAAGCCCTGCGCCCGGGCGCGGAGCGCGCCGACATCACCGCGGGCTTCGACATCAGCAACATCCCGGCGGCGCAGCACTGGCTGCGCGAACGCGACCTCTTCACCGGCGAGGAGTGCCTGCTGCGCCGCGTGATCACCGCGGAGGGCCGCAGCCGCGCCTACATCAACGGCAGTGCCTCCACCCTGCAGGACTGCGCGGAACTCGGCGCCCTGCTGGTCGACATTCACAGCCAGCACGCCCACCAGTCTCTCTTGCGGCGGTCGACGCAGCGCGCCCTGCTGGACGCCTACGCGGGCCACGCGGAGCTCACCGCCCAGGTCGAGCAAACCGCCTCGGACTGGCTGCGCAAGGGGCGCGAGCTGGAACTGCTGACCGGCGCCAACGACGAGCGCAGCGCCAGAGTGCAGTTGCTGCGCTACCAGGTGGAGGAACTCGACACCCTGGCCCTGGGCCCCGATGAACTGGCCACGCTGGAGGGCGAGGTGAAGCTGCTGGCGAATGCCGAGAGCATCCTCACCGGCGCCCACCAGGCGCTCGAGCTGTCCGAGGCGGGCGAAACCAGCGCGCGGCAGGCGCTGCGGCTGCTGCGCGACGAGACACACGCGACCACGGCCGCCGGCGACGCCCGCGAGCTGCTGGAGAGCGCCGCGATACAACTCGAGGAGGCGCGGTCCAGCATCGCGCGGCATCTCGATAGCGTGGAGGTCGACCCGGCGCGACTGGCCGAGGTGCAGGGGCGCCTGGAGTCCATTTACGATGTCGCGCGCAAGCACAAGGTCATGCCGGAGCGGCTGCCGGAGCTGCACGCCGGACTCGGCGAGGAGCTGCAGAACCTCGAAGCGGGCGGTGCGCGTATCGAGTCGTTACAGGCCGAGATGAGGGAGCTGGCCGCCGCCTACGATACCCTCGCGACACGACTCACCCGGCAGCGCGGCGCCGCGGCGAAGAAACTCACAAAGGCCACCACCGCCATTCTCAACACACTCGCCATGGAAAACTGCCGCCTGGAGATTGCCCTTAACCCCGTGCGCGGCGACGCTCCGCACCCCCACGGCAACGAGGACGTCGAAATCCTCATCAGCACCAACCCGGGCGCCGCGCCCCAGGGCCTGGGCAAGATCGCCTCCGGCGGCGAGCTGTCGCGCATCAGCCTGGCCATCCAGGTCGCGGCGGCCAGCGCCGGCACCGTGCCGAGCATGGTGTTCGACGAGGTGGACGTGGGCATCGGCGGCGCCGTGGCGGAAGTCGTGGGCAGGTTGCTGCGGGAGCTGTCCGGCAAGGCACAGGTGCTGTGCGTGACGCACCTGCCCCAGGTCGCCGCGCAGGGGCACCAGCACCTCAAGGTGAGCAAGACGAGTTCCCGTGAAGCCGTTGAGACCAGGCTGGCGCGCATCGAGGCCGACGACAAGGTCGAGGAGATCGCCCGCATGCTCGGTGGCGTGAAAATCACGCAGCAGACGCTGGCGCACGCGAGGGAGATGCTGGAGTCGGAGTAGGCAGGTTACTCCATGCTCAGCAGGGGCGTATTGATTCGACGGACCGTGTATTTTCAATCCAAGATGCCGCGGCCCTTGTAGGGTCGAATTCATTCGACGAAGCACGATGCCTCAATACGAACCACCGCGCCTACTGAGGACCAGGTTCCAGGTCGAATGAATTCGACCCTACAGGGGTCAGGCCTATTCCGGGGGAGGTTAGAGGCTGAAGAAATTCAGCCCCACAGGGTGAAAATAGCGTCCGCCTAGGACTTCTTCTTCACGTACAGGACCAGCGAGTGGTCCATCAACTCGTAGCCGTGTTCCTCGGCGATCTGGCGCTGGCGCTGCTCGATCACCGGGTCGGTAAACTCCACCACGTCGCCCGTCGCGACGCAGACCATGTGGTCATGGTGTTCCCCCTTGGCGAGTTCAAACACGGAGTGCCCCGACTCGAAGTTGTGCCGGGTTACGAGGCCGGCGGATTCGAACTGGGTGAGCACGCGATAGACGGTTGCCAGGCCGACATCCTCGCCCGCGGCGAGGAGCGCCTTGTACACGTCTTCCGCGCTCATGTGCAGGCCACCGGCTTCGGTTGATTCCAGTATTTCCAGTATCTTGAGGCGCGGCAAAGTGACCTTGAGGCCCGCTTTGCGCAACTCCTGGTTCTGCTCCGCCATGGAAAGGGGTTCTCTGTGCTCGCCGGTGACTGTATGATGCCACCCCGTCCACCGAAGTGAAAGCACAGACCATGCGAATCGCCCGTAACACACTGATTGCAGCCGTTTTTGTCGCCCTGCTGGGCGGCTGCGGCTTCATCGGCTTCCCCGGCGTGTACCGCATCGACATTGAGCAGGGCAACATCGTCACCCAGGAAATGGCCGACCAGTTGCAGCCCGGCATGAGCCGCCGGCAGGTGCGCTTCATCCTCGGCACGCCACTGGTGGAGGATACCTTCAACCAGGACCGCTGGGACTACCCCTACAGCAAGCGCAAGGGCCTCAAGGTGAAAGAGCAAGCGGGACTCACGGTGATCTTCGAAGGTGACGCGCTGGTCGAGGTGAAAGGCGATTACCTGCCGCCCGCCTGGCAGTCGGAGACGGCGGAAGCGCCGCCCGCGGACACCTCGAACTAGCCCTTGTCCCTGGCCCGGCGCTCCTTGGCGCGCGCGGCGCGTTCCTTGCGCACTTCTTTCGGGTCCGCCAGCAGCGGCCGGTAGATCTCCACGCGGTCCCCCGACTGCAACACCTGCCCGGGTGACACCACTTTCCCGAAAATACCGAGCTTGGCGTTGTCGAGGTCGATGCCGTCGAAGCGTTCGGTAATACCCGATTGTCGCGCGGCTTGCAGCGCCGTCGTGCCCTCGGCCACCTCCAGCTCGATAATGGCCTGTTTGTCGGGCAGTGCGTAGGCAACTTCTACCTGTATGGGGGTGCTCATGTAACTATCCGTAAAGCTGTCGCGCCCGCCTGCAGACGGCATCGACAAGGTTGTTGGTCACGCCCTCAAACAGCCTGGCGGCGGCCGCGCCGAGCACCTTGCTGTTGACCGAGAACTCCAGGTTGAGGCTCAGTTTACACGCAGCATCGTCCAGGGCTAAAAAGTCCCAGCGACCCGCAAACCGTTCGAACGGGCCGTCGATCAGTTGCAGGACGATCTCGCTCGGTGGGTTGAGTACGTTGCGTGTGGCGAAACTCTGGCGGATGCCGCCGCGTGCCAGCTCCAGCCGGGCTTCCATCACGTCGTCGTCGCACGACAACACGGTCGCGCCGACGCACCCGTCCATGAAGTCAGGGTAGGCCTCCACGTCGTTCACCAGTTGAAAAAGCTGCTGTGCGGAATACGGCAACAGCGCGCTGCGGTTGATCACGGTCATCGCGACATTGTAGCGGAGCGCCGCCCTAGGTAGCGACGGCCCGTGACAGCATCAGGAAAATAATGGCCGGTGGTGTGACATATCGTAAAAGGAAACGCCACAACCCGAAGAACGCCTGCGACTCGCGATCGAGTTGCGGCTTCAACACTTCCTCGCGCAGCTGCCAGCCGACGAAAGCCGCGGTGAATAACGCCACCAGGGGGAGCAGCGTGTCCGCGGTGGCGTGGTCCAGTGCGGCAAACAGGTTCCAGTTGCCGAACCATTTCGCATCCACCGTGGGCTCCAGCGAGGCGACCACCGCGCCGGCAAGCAGCCACGTCACACTGCCGACGACGAGGGCGGCGGTGAAGCGCGTGATGCGCACCTGTTGCTTGAGTGCCGCCACCAGCGGTTCCATGATCGCCACCGCCGAACCGAGCACTGCCACCACCAGCATCAGGAAGAACACGGCGCCGAAGACCTCGCCCTGCAGCATGTTGCCGAAGGCATAGGGCAGGCTGATAAACAGCAACGCGGGGCCGGAGGCCGGCTCCATGTTGTTGGCAAACACGATCGGGAAAATCGCCAGCCCCGCGAGCAGCGCGATCATCGTATCGAACACCGCTACCGCGATGATGGAGCGCGCTATCGGGATGCGGTCGGGGGAATAGGCGCCGTAGCTGATGCCCGTGCCCACCCCGATACCGAGGGTGAACAGCGCATGGCCCAGCGCCGCCAGCAGGGACTCCCTGCTGAAGTCCTCCGGGCGCACCGCGAAGAGGAAGTCCCGCGTGGCGCGCAGGTCGCCCTGGTCCAGGCCGAACTTCACCAGGAAGCCGAGCATGGCGAGCAGCACCGGGACGGCCAGCCAGACCAGCAGCCCGAGACCGCGGCGCACCCCGAGCACGACGAACAGGGACACCCCGCCCAGGAAGATGCTGATCCAGTACATCTGCTGCAGCGGGCGGGTAAGGAAGTCGCTGAAGTACTCGCCGGTCACGGTGGCGGCGGCCGCATTGAACTCGCCCTTGTACATGAAGTCGGCGTAGGCCAGGCCCCAGCCCGCCACCACGGCGTACAGGGTGAGGATCAGCAGGCCGGTAAAGCAGGCGAGCAGCCCCAGCAGCATCCAGCCCCTGGAGCACAGGGAACCGTCGGCCGCGCGGCGGATGCAGTGAATCGGTCCCGCCCTACCCTGCTTGCCCAGTACGACCTCCGCGATCAGCAGCGGCACGGCGATCAGGAACAGGCTGGCGATGTAGGCGATGACAAAGGGCGCCCCGCCGTGCTCGCCCGAGAGATAGGAGAAACGCCACAGGTTGCCCAGCCCCACGGCGGACGCGGAGAGAGCGAGAAAGAAGGTGGTGCGGGTCTGCCAGCGACCCACTTCGCCCAAAACAGCCATGGTCAGTACATCTGCGGGGGGCTGCACACGACCGCCAGAATGCCCGAGCGCCCCGGGGGAGAAAAGGGAAATCTTCACGTTTCGCCTGCGCCCCCGCGCGCCCCTATAATGCGCGCCATGGCGAAGCAGAAAGGCAAGAAACCCGACAACGTGATCGCCCGCAACAAGCGCGCCGGCTTCGACTACCAGTTGCTGGAGACGTTCGAGGCGGGCGTGGCGCTGGCCGGTTGGGAGGTGAAGAGCCTGCGCGTGGGCAAGGCGGACCTCGGCGACTCGTACGTACTCATGAAGGACGGCGAGGCGTGGTTGCTGGGCGCCACCATTCCCCCGCTGGACACCGCCTCCACCCACGTCGTCGCCGATCCCACCCGCACACGCAAGCTGTTGCTGCACAAGAAGGAACTGGCGAAGATTCTCGCGGCCACGGCGCAGAAGGGCCAGACCTGCCTGTGCACCCAGCTGTACTGGAAGGGCCACCTGGTCAAGGCGCGCCTCGCACTCGCCGTGGGCAAGAAGTCCCACGACAAGCGGGACACTCAGAAAGAGCGCGACTGGAATCGCCAGAAGCAGCGCATCATGCGCGACAACGTGAAGCAGTAGCGCCGGGGCGGCAGTACGATGTCTTCGACCGGCCGACTGCGACTCGCTCCCCTTGTACTGCTGGCACTGCTCTGCGCCCACGCCGCCCACGCCCAGTGGCTGCGCGAGGAGCGCGAGGCCATGGGCACGCTGATCGCGGTGGAACTCTGGACAGAGGACGCGGCGGCTGGCAAGGCGGCCATTCAAAACGTATTCGCCGAATTCGACCGCCTGGACGCGATGATGAACCCGTGGAACCCGGCGAGCGAGCTGTCGCGCATCAACCGCGAGGCCGCGCGGGGTCCGGTGGCCACCACTGCCGAGATTGTCGAGGTCGTCGCGAGGGCGGCGCACTATTCGCAACTGTCAGGCGGGGCCTTCGACATCAGCTTCGCGTCGGTCGGGCGACACTACGACTACCGCGCGGGTGACAGGCCCGGCGCGGAGCAGCGCGCCGCGGGACAGGCCAGCATCAACTATCGCGCGATCGCGCTGGATGAGAAAGCCGGCACCATCGCGTTTGAGCTGCCCGGCCTGCAGGTTGATCTCGGCGGAATCGCCAAGGGCTACGCCGTGGACCGCGGTATCGATATCCTCATGGCTGCCGGTATCGAGGCGGCCGTTGTCAGCGCCGGCGGTGACAGCCGCATCCTCGGCGACCGGGGTGATCGCCCGCGCACCGTCGGCATACGCCACCCGCGCAAGGACGGCGAGTTTGCGGTGCTGATACCGCTATCCGATACGGCGATTTCGACATCGGGCGACTACGAGCGTTTCTTCATCGAGGACGGCGTGCGCTACCACCACATCCTCGACCCGAAGACGGGTGACTCGGCGCGCGCTGTGCAGAGCGTGAGCATCCTGGCGCCGCACGCGATCGACAGCGACGCGCTGTCCACCGCGGTGTTCGTGCTGGGTGTGCGGGACGGGCTGGCGCTGGTCAACAGACTACCGGGCATCGACGCGATCATCATCGACGGCGCGGGCAAGTTGCACTACTCGCAAGAGCTTTTGCGCAGCGCAGAGTAACCCACTCGCGCTTGAATCCCCGTAGGGCCGACTTCATTCGGCATGTAACCTGGCTCTCGATACTGACCACCGTGCGGAATTGAGAACCCAGCTCTGCGTCGAATAAATTCGACCCTACGGGGGCTTGGGTTCCGGTTTCGGTTCGGTTCCGGTTCCGGTTCCGGTTCCGGTTCCGGTACGGGTCCGGGTTCGGGTTCGGGTTCCGGTTCGGGTTCGGGTTCGGGTTCGGGTCCGGGTCCGGGTCCGGGTCCGGGTCCGGGTCCGGGCTCGGAGCCACTACCCCGGCAGGAACGTCGATCAAATTCCCGTAGAGTCGCATTGACGCCCTGCAGGGTCTAACCGGTACCCTGTGGGGTCGAATTCATTCGACCTCGGATACCGCAACGGCATTGCCGGTCGAATGAATTCGACCTCACAGGGACCCGCGCCACGGGGGTCCGGACAACACACTAGTACCACAAGGTAAAAATCAGCTTGTAAACATCCGCCTCGAAGTCATAGGTCGGTTCCTCTCCCGCCACGTCACTCGCCACGCGCAGGTCGGTGAAGTTGTCGTAGTCGAACCAGATGTGGTCCCACTGCAGCGTCACGCCGGTCTTGTCGAAGAAGTCATAGCGCAGGGGCCGCTCCCATGTGAGGTACAGCGACAGGGTCTGGTTGCTGAACTCGCTGAGTTCCTTGTCGCGCGCGCGCCAGTCCTTGTCGTCCTGCGACTCGAAGGTGAACAGGTCGGCGTAGAAGTCCGCCGCGCTCTGCTCGTAGTAGCGGTACTTCGCGTCGAAGGTCCACTGTTCGCGCCAGATCCGGGTATAGCTCAGCTCGAACGTGTGGGCGTCGATACCCCAGTCATCAGTGAAGTAGCGGTACTGTGCGCCCAGCGCCCGGCGGCCCGGCAGCGCGTAGCGCATCCTCAAGGCCGCCGCATCGGAGGTGCGCGTGTCGGGATACACCTCCTGCGCCAGTTGGAATCCAGCGGTGGGGTCGAGGGGATCGATAAGGTAGCGGTAACTGCGGTAGGGGTTGTTGAGAAACCCCTCGTCGGTGATCAGCTCGTAGTCGAGGCCGATGATCATGCGCTTCGTGGCGATCTGGCTGACACCCACGCGGAAGTTGTGCCGTTCGACGTCCTCGCCGAACCCGGTATTGCCGTTCTGGAATACCTCGTCCTGTCCCAACGAGTAACCGAACGTCACGGTGGTGAGGTCACCGAAGAAATCCTGGCTCAGGTTGAAGTAGTAGGTGTCGGCGTTGTAGTCGCTCTCCTCGCTGTTGCTGAAGCCCGCGCTGAGCAGGCTCTTGTCGTGCAGGTACTGCACGCCCAGCGAGTACTCCTCGCGCCGCTCGCCGTAGCGGGACGCGCCGGAGGCGATCACGTCGATGGAGGCACTGGAGATGTTGTCCACGTAGTAGTTGGCGCTTACCGAGACCGTCTCCCTGAAGTTCTTGCGCACGAGTATGGAGGGTCCGTCCACGGTAATGCCGCCGCCGTCGTACTGGTGGTACATGACGTCGGCGCGCTCTTCGGGAAGGATGGTGGCCTGGGTGGGGGTTGCGATAGGGGCCGAAACCAATGCGATTAGCAGGAATCCCAGAAGCGATCGAGCACTATAGATCGTCATTCCCGCGAAGGCGACGGTCCGGCGTCTCGGGTTCCATCTGCGTCGCAGACGCCGGCCCTTGCCATATGGTGTCGCTGAACTCCCGCCTTTGCGGGA
The DNA here is from genome assembly GCA_030428835.1 of Gammaproteobacteria bacterium. GTDB lineage: Bacteria > Pseudomonadota > Gammaproteobacteria > Pseudomonadales > Halieaceae > Marimicrobium. The sequence goes on from JAUIEP010000125.1 coordinate 11,331, forward strand.
ATGACGAAAATCAGGCCCGCGCTGCGAAGCGACTGCGATGGCCGGGCAAGCGGCCGAAAAGTCAGTTACACCCACAACCACCTCCCCCGCCACCCTCGGCGCCGCGCGCGCCCTCGCGTGCCTGGTACACGTGGTGCGTATACCCGGACGCGACCGGGTGGCGGTCGAAGCTCATCACCGGGTCCGCCAGCGCCTGGCGCTCGTAGGGCTTCACCCAGGGCTCCACGCCGCAGCCGGCGAGCCACAGGCAGGACAGGACACAAAAGATTCTCAGGCTGTACATGGCTACTCCCTGACCAGGCTGCGCACCTGCTCCTCGTAGCGGTCCTCGTACCCCGGCTTGTAACCGCGGTGCAGGTGCCGGACGACGCCGTTGCGGTCAAGCAGCAGCGTCATCGGCATGGCGTCCACGCCGTACTGCTCACTCACCGCGTTCTCGTCGTCGAACAGGATGGGGAAGCTGACCGGGATATCGCGCAGCACCCTGTCCGCCGAGGCGCGGTCCTGCTCAACGTTTACGCCGAACACGGTGAAACCGAGTCCCTCGTACTTCTGCTGCAACGCGTCGAGGTGCGGGAACTCCTGCCGGCACGGCCCGCACCAGGAGGCCCAGAAGTTCAACATCACCACCTGCCCGCGGTACTCGCTGAGGCGGATGTTGTTGCCCGCGGCGCTCTTGAGGGTGAAGTCCCCGGCCGGCGCGGGATTCCCCACCGCAACCGCGGCGAGGGGCAACGTGACCAGCAGTGTCAATAACAGCGTTCGCATCGTGTTCCCTCCTAGAAGAAGACCGTCAGGGCGGTGGACAGCTCGAGGTTGTGCGTGGTCTCGTCTTCCCCGAACGTGTCGCGGTCGAAGATGTGGTCGCGCACATCCAGGCGCCAGGCGAGCCAGTCGGTGAGCAGCAGGCGATAGCCCGCCCCGGCGGTCACGGTGAACCAGTTGTCGTCGAGGAAGTCGGTGCTGCCCGCACCCAGCACGAAGTACAGGTCGGACTTGAACGCATACCTGTCGGTGATGAAGATCTCACCGGGCAGCGCGTTCCAGCCGAGCGACAGGTTGTAGAACGTGTAGTCGCGCTCGCCACCGGCAAACAGCGGCGAACCCCCGCTCAGTTTCTCGTAACTCGTCTCATCGCCCTCGGACTGGCCGTAAGAGCCCTCCACGAAGAAGTCCTCGGTGATATGCCACGCGGCGCGCACGCCGTAGACAACGTCGCTCTCGAAGTCCTGGATGCTGAGGATGCCGCTGTACACGCTGACCTCGAAGTCCTCGGTGTCGATGTCGACCTGGCGCAGTTCGCGCCGCTCGATGTCCGGGTTCACGACCTGCCGCGGCGGCCCCTCGCCCGCCTGCGCAACCAGCGGCATTCCAAGCAGGCCCGCTAGTACCAGGCGCTGATACCAATTTTCCATTCGTCCACCTCTTCGTCGTCGTCGCGGTCGGTCATGACCGAATAGTGTTTGTACTGCAGGCGCAGGAACATTCGCTGGAACAGGTGCACGCGCACCCCCAGCCCCACACTCGCCACGTTGTCGGTGCGGTCCTGCGACTCCACCAGCGTGGAGCGCGGCCGCGTTTCGCGCACACCCCCGCCCAGCGTGAGGAAGGGCGAGTAGCGCGCGGTCGGGTACAGTTGATGGGTGATGCTGAGCGTGCCCATGGTGCCGTCGGAGGCGTCGCCGAAGTTCTCGGTGGCCGCCAGTTCCAGCGACAGGTTGCGCGTGAAGTGCCAGCCCAGGTAGCCGCCGAAAGCGTCGGTGTCGCCGTAGTCGCCCACCAGCACGCCGAACTCCCAGTCGCGTTCGGTGTAGCCCTCGTAGTTCGGGCTCGAGAGCGCCAGCGCGTCGCCGTGCGCATCGACGGTGCGGCCAATGTCGTCCACGTGCACCCAGCCCTCGATACCGCGCGCGTTGCGCACCTTGATCCAGTCGGTGCGGCGCTTGAGCAGCTCGATGCGCTCGCCGCGCTCGGCCACGTAGAACACCGGGTAGCCGCGCCCGGGCTGTGTGCGCATCTCGATGTAGGCCTGGGTGACGAACGATTCCGCCACGTCTTCTTCGGCCCGGGCCGGGTTCGCCCCCGGCAGGCCCGCCACCACAAGCAACAAGAGCACAGGCAGAACGCGCCGCTCGATGAAGCCGCTGCCGATGCGCCGGTGGTAGTCAGGGCAGGTCATCGCGGGCTCCGGCTACTCGACCAGTCGCTCGTCGAAGGGGTTGTTGAAGTACTGGGCACCGAGGTCCAGCCATTCGGAAATAAGGTGCAACTCCGGCTCGCTCAGCCAGCCGACGTGGTCCACCGTGTTGCCGGTGGCAGGCACCGGCTCGCCCTCCTCCACGCA
>JAUIEP010000126.1 GCA_030428835.1 Gammaproteobacteria bacterium
GCGCTGCTGGACCAGCGCCTGCGCGTGATCGCGAAGATCGAGAACCTGGGCAAGCCGGTGATCGCGGTGCTGTGCGGCTACTGCCTCGGTGGCGGCCTGGAGATCCCGCTGGGCTGTCACTTCCGCCTGGCGGCGGCCGAGGGCGCGCAGATCGGCCTGCCGGAACTCGACATCGGCACCGTACCCGCCTGGGGCGGCACCGCGCGGCTCACCCGCTGCGTCGGCCGCGACCACGCGCTGGACATGATCCTGCGCGCGAAGAAGATTTCGGGGCCGCGCGCCCTGGAGATCGGTCTCGTGCACGAGGTGTGGCCGAACGACGTGCTGCAGCAGAAGGCGCTGGAGCTCGCGCATGAACTGGCGAGGATGCCGCCGTGGTCCGTCGAGGGCTGCCTGCAGGCCGTGGTCGGCGCCGGGCATGCGAGCCTGGACGAAGCCATCGCGGTCGAGCGCGCCGCGGTGCACAGGGTGTCCACCGGCAAGCACCAGCTCGAGGGCATGATGGCGTTCCTGGAAAAGCGCGCGCCGGATTTTACGACCGATCCCGAGTGAGCTTTGCGCAACCCTCCCCGCTCCCTGTGGGGTAGGGGTTTGCTCTATCTGCTCGCCTTTGTGGGTTTGAATTCATTGAGGCCCGTGGGCTGGCTTCCCTGTGGGGTCGAATTCATTCGACCTGGAAGGTTCCCCAATAACGAGCGCCGGTCCAATCGTGCGCCGTCCGGCCTGGTCGAATAAATTCGACCCCACAGGGGCGAGGTAATAAACGCGATTTATTCCACAGCCGTCCGCTGCCACACCAGCAAGCGGTTGTTCGCCGGCATCGCGTTGTCCGCGCGCAGGGTGAAGCCCGCCGCGCCGGCCAGTTCATCCACCGACTCGAAGTGGCGGATGGCGCTCTGCGGATTCTGCTGGGCCAACCACTGGTCGAAGCGCGCATTGCTGTCGCTCGTGTACCGGCCGTTGTAGTTGAACGGGCCGTACACCGCCAATACCGCGCCCTCCGGCGCGGCGCGCCCCAGCATCGCGAACAGCTTCTGCACGGAGGAGAACGGCATGATGTGCAGGGAATTGGCGGTGAACACGGCGTCGGGGACCGCCACCGGCCACGGGTCGTCGCAGACGTCCAGCGCCAGCGGCGGCAACAGGTTGTCGCCGGTGTACTCCGCACAGCGCGGGTTGAGCAGCAACAGGTTTTCCGCGACGTCCGTGGGCTGCCACGTCAGCCAGGGCATGCGCTCGGCGAGGTAGGTCGCGTGCTGCCCCGTACCCGCACCGATCTCCAGCACACCCAGCCGGTCGGCAAAGGCGTCGCGCAGCACTTCGAGGATGAAGGACTTGTTGTTCTCGCAGGCCTGGGAAAAGGGCAGCGCGGACATATCGGCGTCAGGCCGCGGGCGGCTTGTCCCGCGTGAAGACCAGCTCGCGGGCTGTCGACTCGCCCTTGTTGTAGCGGTAGCCATCCACGCGGAATTTGGTCAGGCCGCCCGGCTCGTTGAGTTCGTTGTCGATGATGTAGCGCGCCATCTGGCCGCGGGCTTTCTTCGCGAAGAAACTGATGACGCGGTACTTGCCGTTGTTCTTGTCCTTGAACACCGGCGTGATGACGTCCGCCTGCAGGTTCTTCGCCTTCACGGACTTGAAGTACTCGTTCGAGGCGAGGTTGACGAGCACATCGCTGCCGGATTTCTTGAGGAGCCCGGCGACCGCCTCGTTGATCGCGTCGCCCCAGAACTCGTAGAGGTTCTTGCCCCCCGAGTTGGCGAACTTGAGGCCCATCTCCAGGCGGTAGGGCTGCATGAGGTCCAGCGGGCGCAGCACACCGTAGAGCCCGGACAGGATCGCGAGGTGCTTCTGCGCGAAGCCGAGCTGCTTTGCGGTCAGGGTGTCCGCCTCGAGGCCCGTGTACACATCGCCCTTGAACGCGAGGATGGACTGCTTGGCGTTCTTCAGTGTGAACGGTGTGCCCCAGTTCATGAAGCGCTCGTGATTGAGCTCGGCGATATTCTCACTCACGCCCATGAGCTCGCGGATATCCTCCGGACTCATGGCGCGGGCGTCGTTCACCAGGGCCGCGGACTGTTCGAGAAAGAGCGGCTGCGTGGTCTTGCGCGTGTGGGGCGGGGTGTCGAAGTCCAGCGTCTTGGCCGGGGAAATCAGGGTCAGCATGCGGGTTGTTCCAGGTGTGCGGCGCCGGGCCAGCGTTTTTCCGAATGGGGCGCTATGATACTCTGCGCGGCAATAATCAAAAAGACTCTGAAGGCATGGCCTTTCTCCAACGCTGCGTCCACTACATCGACCTGTTCACCGAGGGCTGCGGCCGCGTGCTGCTGTGGCTCGGCTTCGGTATGGCGCTGGTCACCGCTCTCATCGTGGTCTTACGCTACGGCTTCGGCATCGGTTCAATCATGCTGCAGGAGTCGGTTGTGTACATGCATGGCGGACTGTTCCTGCTCGGCGCGGCGTTCGCGCTGAAACACGGCGCCCACGTGCGGGTGGATATCTTCTACCGGGACTTCAGCAAGCGCCGCAAGGCCTGGGTGGACAGCCTGGGCGGCATCGTCTTCCTGCTGCCGCTGTGCGTGTTCATCCTGTTGTCGAGCTGGGACTACGTGGCGGACTCCTGGGCGATGCGCGAATCCTCGCCGGAGCCCGGCGGCATTCCCGCCGTGTTCGTGCTCAAGACCCTGATACCGCTCGCCGCGATCTGCCTCGCGCTGCAGGGCGTCGCCGAGGTGCTGCGCAATGCGCTGACACTCACCCGGGGCGACGTCTAGTGGAATTCGTCGCCATTTTCCTGTTCGTCGCGGTATGCCTGCTGCTCATGTTCGGCTACCCGGTCGCTTTCACACTGGCCGGCACGGCGCTGGCCTTCGCCGCGGGCGGCGTGCTCATGGGCAGCTTCGACGCCAAGCTGCTCGCGGCCCTGCCGGGACGCATCTTCGGCACCGTCAACAACACCACACTGATCGCCGTGCCGCTGTTCATCCTGATGGGCACGATCCTGGAGCGCTCGAGGGTTGCCGAGGAACTACTGGACAGCATGGCGAAGGTGTTCGGCGGGCTGCGCGGGGGCCTGGGCATTTCCGTGGTGGTGGTCGGCATGTTTCTCGCGGCCAGCACCGGCATCGTCGGCGCCACCGTGGTCACCATGGGCCTGCTGTCGTTGCCCACGATGCTGCGCAACGGCTACAGCCCCTCGCTGGCCACCGGCACGATCTGCGCCACCGGCACGCTGGGGCAGATCATTCCGCCCTCCATCGCGCTGGTGCTGCTCGGCGACGTCCTGTCGACCGCCTACCAGACCGCGCAGCTCAAGATGAACGTGCTGGTGCCCAAGACCGTATCCGTCGGCGACCTGTTCGTCGGCGCGTTGATTCCCGGCCTGCTGCTGGTTGGCCTGTACATCGCCTACCTGCTCGTCTACGCGCGCCTGAAGCCCAACGCCGCACCGCCGGCCGACAGCGAGCCGGTCAGTATCGGCCAGCTGCTGCGCGGCCTGGTGCCGCCGCTGACGCTCATCGCCGTCGTGCTGGGCTCCATTCTCGCCGGCGCCGCCACGCCCACCGAGGCGGCGGGCATCGGCGCCGTCGGGGCTTTCATCCTCGCGTCCGCCAAGAAACAGATGGACCTGCCGCGCCTGAAGGAAGCACTGCAGAGCACGCTGGAAGTCACGTGCATGGTGTTCATGATCCTGGTCGGCGCCGCGGTATTTACGCTCGTCTTCCGCGGCTTCGGCGGCGAGGAGCTGGTTCACGCATTCTTCGGCGGCATGCCCGGCGGCGTCATGGGCGCCACGCTGGTGGTGATGGTCGCGATCTTCCTGCTCGGCTTCATCCTCGACTTCATCGAGATCACCTACGTGGTGGTGCCGATCGTCGGCCCCATATTGCTCGCGATGGGCCTCGACCCGATCTGGCTGGGCATCATGATCGCGCTCAACCTGCAGACCTCGTTCCTCACGCCGCCCTTCGGTTTTGCGTTGTTCTACCTGCGCGGCGTCGCGCCCTCGAGTGTTGCGACGGGCGCTATCTACCGCGGCGTGGTTCCCTTTATACTGCTGCAGCTGCTGCTGATGACGGTACTGTGGTTCTGGCCCGATCTTGCCACCTGGTTACCGGCGAGGCTCAACTAACACGCGCGCACACCTGCGCATCTTGCGGAAGACTGACATGAGCGATATCGACGACGTTCCGACACCGAACGGCGTACTGGCGCTGCAGACCATGGCCATGCCCAAGGACACCAACGCCACCGGCGACATCTTCGGCGGCTGGCTGCTGTCGCAGATGGACATCGCGTGCCTGATCACGGCGAGTGACGTGGCGAAGGGGCGTACCGCAACGGTGGCGATCGACGGCATGGCTTTCCTCACGCCGGTGCACGTCGGAGCGGTGGTGTCGTGTTACTGCGACGTGCTGGAAATCGGGCGCAGCTCGATTCGTATCCTGTGCGAGGTGTGGATCGACTCGCCGGTGAACGGGGAGCCGTTGAAAGTCACCGAGGGGGAGTTCGTGTTTGTGGCGATCGATGCGAACGGCAGGACGCGGACGATACCGCGGTAATCATTCCCGGAAACCCGGTTTCGTCATTCCCGCGCAGGCGGGAATCCAGAAATGCTCAAGCCCTTTTCGATTTCAGTTCCTCGTTAAAAAAATGCTGGATTCCCGCCTGCGCGGGAATGACGGTCGCTAAGCGCTGGGCGGTCGGTTGGTCAGATCGTCCCTAATACTCCTCCTCCCCAAACACCTCATCCCGCACGTTAATATAAGCCTGTTCGGAAATATGGTGGTAACTCCGCGCGCCCCTGTAGAACTCGCGGTAGGACGCGTACACCTTCGCCGCCATCTCATCCTCGGCCACCAGTTGTTGCAGTGCCTGCTTCGTGCCTTCCCACAGCGCCTTCAGCACATCGTCGGGCAGGCGCCGCAACTGCACGCCGTGGTCGTCGATCAGGCTGCGCAGCGAGGCGTTGTTGCGCGCGGTGTACTCGTCGAGCATGTCCTGGTTGATCGCGCGGGAGGCGTACTCCACGATCGCCTTGAGGTCATCCGGTAACGCGGCGTAGGAATCGCCGTTGACGATGAACTCGAGCATCGCGCCCGGCTCATGCCAGCCCGGGTAGTAATAGTAGTCCGCCACCTCCTGGAAGCCGAAGGCGAGGTCGTTGTATGGGCCGACCCATTCGAGCGCATCGATGACGCCGGTCTGCATCGACGTATACAGCTCGCCGCCCGCGATACGCACCGCCGTGCCGCCCGCGTAGGTGAAGACCTCGCCCGCGAGACCGGGGATGCGCATCTTCAGGCCCTTCAGGTCCTCGACCGAGTTGATCTCCTTGTCGAACCAGCCGGCCATCTGCACACCCGTACTGCCGCCAGCGAAGGGCACGAGGTTGAACGGCGCGTAGGCCTCCCGCCACAGCGCCAGCCCGCCGCCGTAGTGCAGCCAGCCGTTCATCTCCTGCGCGTTCATGCCGAAGGGCACGGAGGTGAAGAACACCGACGAGGGCACCTTGCCCTTCCAGTAATACGCCGCGCCGTGCCCGGCGTCGACGACACCCTGGGACACCGCGTCAAACACTTCCAGCGCCGGCACGATCTCGCCCGCGCCGTAGACCTTGATCGTCAGCCGGCCGTCGCTCATCTCTTCCACAGCGCGGGCCACGTTCTCCGCCGCGAGGCCGAGGCCCGGGAAGTTCTTCGGCCAGGTCGTGATCATCTTCCATTCGATCGCCTCGCCCGCGGCATGCGCCGTGGTGCCGCCGCCGGTCGCCACGGCCCCTCCCGCGCGGTCGCGCGCCCACAGGCCTATGGTGACTACCAGCGCGGCCACGAGGGCGAGGATAATGAGAGGGCTATAGCGACTTGCGGCTACCGGTTCGGCCATGGTGTTGTCTCTTTGTTATCGTTCGCGGCGCGTGGTCGGCGCGTGGTCGGCGCGCTGGATGAATTCAACTGATGCGAGCGAACCCATGCAACCCGACTACATCAACTGCAGGTTGGCGTACTGCAGGACGAGCCACTTGCCGCCCTCGGTGTCGAAGTTGACTTCCACCCGGGCGCTGGCGCCGCGGCCCTCGAAGTTTAGCACGACGCCCTCGCCGAACACCTGGTGGTACACGCGCTGGCCCAGCGACAGCTCCGTCTCCGGCACCTGCGCGCGGGCCATGCTGCTCACAGGTTGCGCCACCGTGCCGTGCAGGCGCACCTCCTGCACGAGGTCGGCCGGTATCTCGCGCACGAAGCGCGACGGCGCGTTGTAGGTCTCGCTGCCGTGCAGGCGGCGGCACTCCGCGTAGGTGAGCACGAGCTTCTGCATCGCGCGCGTGATGCCCACGTAACAGAGGCGGCGCTCTTCCTCCAGGCGCCCCGGCTCCTCGATCGACATGCGGTGGGGGAACAGGTTCTCCTCCATCCCCGCGAGAAACACGAGCGGAAACTCCAGGCCCTTGGCCGAGTGCAGCGTCATGAGTTGCACGCTGTCCTCGTGCTCCTCGGCCTGTGCGTCGCCGGCGTCGAGCGCGGCCTGGTCGAGGAACTGCTGCAGCGGGGAGAGATCGTCATCCTCCGGCGCGAACTGCTTCGCCGCGCTCACCAGTTCCTCCAGGTTTTCGACGCGCGCCTGACCCTTCTCGCCCTTCTCCTTCTTGTGGAACTCCACCAGACCCGAGCCCTGGATGACATGTTCCGCCAGTTCATCGAGCGTGAGTTCGTCGGTGCCCGAGTCCAGCTCGTTGATCAATACCCGGAACCCCTCCAGGGCGGTGAGCGCGCGGGACGGCAACAGCTTCTCGTCGAGCACCGCGCCCATGGCCGCCCACAGCGACAGGTCACGCTCGCGCGCGCACTCGCGCACGGTATCCAGCGTCTTCGCGCCGATGCCGCGCGGCGGCGTGTTGATCACGCGCTCCACCGCCGCGTCGTCGCCGCGGTTGACCAGCAGGCGCATGTAGGCCAGCGCGTTGCGGATCTCCATGCGCTCGTAGAAGCGCTGGCCGCCGTAGATGCGGTAGGGCAGGCCGGCGCGGATGAGCGCCTCCTCCAGCACGCGCGACTGCGCGTTGGAGCGGTAGAGGATGGCCGTCGAGCGGCGCGGGTTGCCCTCGTCCAGCCACTGCTGGATCTGCTCGACGATGTAGCGCGCCTCGTCCTGTTCGTTAAAACCGGCGTAGAGGCTGATGGGCTCGCCGCTCTCGCCCGCCGTCCACAGTTCCTTGCCGAGGCGGCCGAAGTTGTTGGCGATCACGCCGTTGGCGGCCGTGAGGATGGTCTGCGTGGAGCGGTAGTTCTGCTCCAGGCGCACCGTCTGCGTGCCCGCGAAGTCCTCGGTGAAGCGCTGGATGTTCTCTATTTTGGCGCCGCGCCAGCCGTAGATGGACTGGTCGTCGTCGCCCACCGCCACCACGGGGATGCGCCCGCCGGCGAGCACGCGCAGCCAGGCGTACTGGATGGTGTTGGTGTCCTGGAACTCGTCCACCAGGATCTGGCGGAAGCGGCCCTGGTAGTGCGCCAGCACCTCCGGGCTTTTCAGCCACAGCTCGTGGGCGCGCAGCAGCAGCTCGGCGAAGTCCGCCATGCCGCCGCGCTCGCAGGCTTCCTCATAGGCCTCGTAGACCCTGAGCATGGTCTGCGCGAACAGGTCGCCGGGCGCTACATCGACATGGGCGGCGCGCAGGCCCTCGTCCTTCTGCGCGTTGATGAACCACATGGCCTGCTTGGGCGGCCAGCGCGATTCGTCGAGTCCGATGTCGCGGCACACGCGTTTGACCAGGCGCAACTGGTCGTCGGCGTCGAGGATCTGGAAGTTCTGCGGCAGGCCCGCCTCCTTCCAGTGCGCCTTGAGCAGGCGGTGGGCGAGGCCGTGGAAGGTGCCCACCCACATGCCGCGGGTGGGCAGGTGCAGCATCTCCTCAATGCGCCCGCGCATCTCGCGTGCCGCCTTGTTGGTAAACGTCACGGCGAGTATCGCCCACGGGGAGTAGTCCTCGGCGCGAATCAGCCAGGCGATGCGATGCACCAACACGCGGGTCTTGCCGCTGCCGGCACCGGCGAGCACCAGCATGTTCCCGCTCTCGGCGGCCACTGCCTGCCGCTGTGCGTCGTTCAGGGGGGAAAGAATATCCGATACATCCATCGACGCATTTTAGCCACAGCGCAACGCTTAATCATCCCACGCGCGGCGTGGTTGTATTGTGCAGGGCATAGGCGGAAAATGACTCATCACGACGCCGAAGGGGACGGCCGATGAAGCACGATTACGACGACGAGCGCGACCTCGACGAGGACGCACCGGCCTTGAGTTCCAACCCCTTCGATCGCGCCCGCCGGCAGGGCGCGTCCCCGGACCCCCACGACGACGGCCTCGACGATTCTTTTCTGGCTGAGGACTCCTTCCTGGCTGACGACCCTTTCCTGGCCGACGACGCCTTCGATGATGACGACTACGGCGAGCCGGAGCGCGACACCGTGCTGTCCGGCGGCTCCACCGAGGTCTACTACGAGGAAGAGGAAGGCATCGACGACCTGTTCGACGAGGAGTCCGGCTTCGAGGACGAGCCCGCGAGCGAGGCGCCGACCCTGACGCTGGTGGAGGATGAGCCCGACCTCCCGGACGAGGAGGACGGCGAGCCGAAGTCCGCACTGGAGACAGGGGCCGAACCCGATGAATGGCCCACCACCGGCGCCGCTGCCGGCCTGGCCGCCGCGCGCTGGCGGGAGGATGCCACCACCGCCGGGGCGGCCGACGACGATGACTGGCAGGACGACGATGACGAGTTTCTGGAGGATGACGACAACGCGGGCCCGCCCTGGCCGTTCGGCCTGATCGCCGTTGCCGTGCTGGCGCTGGTATTGCTGATCGCCGGCGGCTACGGCGTTATTCAGCAGCGCCAGGCCACCGAGGAGGAAATCCGCCAGCTGCGCTCGGAACTGGCCACCGCGGCGAGCCCCGCCGATGTCAGCGCCAGCCGCGAGGCGTTGCAGGACATGAAGGCGCAGAACGAAGAGCTCTCCCGCCAGGTGGCGAACCTGACGCTCTATAACCGCCGCCTCACCGACACCGTCGCCGGGCTGGAGGCGCAACTGGACGCCCAGCAGGCCGTGCTGGCAAAGGCCCGGCCGGACACGCCGGCCCCCGAAGCCGCCGCACCCAAGCCTGCCCCTGCGGCAAAGCAGGCACCTGCGCCGGTCGCGAAAACGCCCGCCGCGGCTCCCGCTGCAGCGAGCCCCACCGGCGACTGGTTCGTCAACTTCGGCTCCTACGGCCAGGAGGCGATCGCACGCGAGTGGGCGGAGCGCCTGAACCCCGGTAGCGGTGAAGCCATGCTGGTGACCGCCACGGTGGAGGGCAGGACCCTCTACCGCGTGCGCGTGGTGGGCCTGAACGACCGCGACAGCGCGGAGCGCGTGGCACGCGATCTCGAAACACGGTATGACCTGCCGAAGCTCTGGGTGGGCAAGCAATAGGATATCGCTGTGCCTGTTGGCTCCACCCGATTCAAGCCGGCCTGCATGCGTGCGCTGTCCCTCGCACTGGCGGGCATGGCCCTAGCGGGCACGGCCGCGCTCGCCGGGGACTGCGCCGCGCCCGGGGTGCCGGAGATGCCGGACGGCGGCACGGCCACCTACGAGCAGATGCTCGAGGCCATGGACTCCGCCAGGGCGTTCCAGAAGGCCAACGCGGCCTACATGGACTGCCTGAGGCCCGGCCTCGTCGAGGCTACCCGGGCCGCCCGGGCCGAGGGCGCGACACAGGTACAGAAAGCAGCCGCGTTGGCGCGGAACGCTGACTACGAGGCGGCCGTCAGTGCCGAGGAGGAGCTGGTGGCCGCGTTCAACGCCGAGCTGCGCGCGTATGGGGCCGCCAATCCGTAGTCCCGGGGCGCCCTGCGCGGCAACGTAGGCCCACCGTATTCGCCCACCGGCGGTCCTTGCGAAACGCCAATTTCGCCGGTCTTCATCACATATCCGCCAGCGCTTACCCCTGACAGCACCGAATCCGCTGCTATGCTTAGGGGCACAGCGTCAACAAGCAGTCATCTTCCGGTGGTATTCCTCCCTTCCTGACCACGCAACCTGGCCACCACTCGATGACGGAGATAATGATGAAAAATGTACCCGTATCGCTCTTTACCGCCTTCGCCTTGTCCACCGCCTGCGCCGGCGCGGCACAGGCGGAACCCTTTGTCTTCGTCTCATTGCCCGACACCCAGATCTACGCCGATCACCGGTTCCCCGACGGGCGCTCCCCCGCGGTAACCGACCCCCGCGGCACGGGGGCGATTTTCTTCGACCAGACGCGCTGGATCGTCCTGCACGCCGAGGATATCGACTACGTCGGCCACCTCGGCGACATCGTGCAACGGGGCGAGAACCTCACCCAGTGGGCGCTCGCCAAGGACGCCATGAGCCTGCTGCTCAAAGCGGATGTGCCGCATGGCACCGTGATGGGCAACCACGACGACATTCCGCCCGACTTCACCGGGGCCCACGGCGTCAACTACCGCACCAACTACCTCGACAACTTCGGGCCACAGGTCTTCGAGGGGCGCCCCTGGTACGCGGGCCACTCTCCCGAGGGCGGCGCTAACTGGCAGATGCTGGAGCATGAGGGCGTGAAACTGGGCTTCCTCAATTTCAGTATCGACCACCCGCAGGAGGAGCTGGACTGGGCGGAGACGGTGCTTGCGAGCAACCCCGATACCATCTTCATCATCGGCACGCACCGCTATCTCTACGACTTCAAGTTGTTCGGCGGGCGTTACGGGGAGACCGTGGATTCCCCGCTGGGCGAGATCAACTACGACACCGGCTTCGTGCCCGGTGTGGAGGAAGGGCACACCGGGGAAGAGTTCTTTCACGACCTGCTTACCCAGTACCCCAATATCCTGATGGTACACGCCGGCCACTTCCACTCCGAGTGGTTGCGCCTCGACGGCCAGAATTCGGCCGGCAATCCGCTCATCCAGATACTCACCGACTACCAGAGCACTCGCAACGGCGGCGACGGCTACCTGCGCCGGTATTCGCTCGACTTCAACGCCGGTACGTTCAGCTTCGACACCTACTCGCCGACGCTCGACAGGCAGCGCACGACGATCGATCACTTCGTGGAGACGATCTACCTGGTGTGGGACCAGCGGGACGAAATCAAGGGCCTGCTCGGCGTCGATTCGGACGCCGTGTACCTCGCCGCCATAAGTGCCTTGCTCAAGAACTCCCCCGCGCCGGACGGCTTCCTGCTGGACCACCCCGACTACGATGAACCCGCGGAGCAGGCCTATTACCTGCAGTACCTCAACGACCTGTTCCACGGCGCCATTCCGGCCGGGTTCGAGAATATCGTGGAATGGGAGAGGTTGTGGCTGCAGGCCTTCGCAGTTGACCCCGACGACCCCTACAACTTCGAGGACGGGATCCGCTCGCCGAGCTACACGCTGGAGGTGGATTACTCCGCCTATTACGAGCCCGTGCCGGGGTGCTGAGCGTCGCTCCCTTCTTATAGCTAGCGCGAACAGTTATAGCGCGAACAGCCCGAGCGGACTCTTGGTGAACGCGGCCGCGAGAATATAGGCCGCCGTTGCCAGGGCCAGCGCGCCCGCTATACCGCGCTGCGTGCGATTCCTGCCGAAGCGCAGCGCCACCATCCCCAGCACGATGTACACCAGCAGCGCGATGATCTTCGCCAGCAGCCAGCCCATCTGCCAGGGCCACACCTGCCAGAGCACCAGCATGCCGATGGCAGAACCCAGCAGCACCGTGTCGATCACGTGGGGCAGGCGTTTGGCAGTCGGACTCGCCAGGCGCGGGTTGCCGGTGAGCATCCAGTACCAGCGCAGCGCGAAGCCCGTCACCGACAGCAGGGCGCAGCCCACGTGTAGCAGGTAAAGAATCTGCAAGGTCTACGCCATGATCTGCAGCGCAATCCAGGGCACCAGGTTGAAGATAAAAATCAGCAGCTTGTAGTTGGCCATGTAGTTGAAGTAGATGGCGTCGAGCTGGTCCCCGGGTATGCCGTAGAGCGAGGAGTGAATGCCCTTTACCCAGTCGCGCAGCGCGAAAAGGCACAGCGCGATGATGCTCAGCAGCCCGAAGTTGATCACGGTGCACCAGCCCAGCAGGGTGCTCAGTTCCGTCATGGTCATGGCCTTCCTCCTGCGCGCGGCCTATTTGTAGGGTTCGCCGGAATGCTTCTCGCGCTTCAGTTCCTCGCGCTCGCGGGCGTACTCGTCGTAGCTGCCCTGGATCTCCTGCATGCACTCCTCGTACTGCACCTGCGGCAGCTTGGCGCATTCCTGCCGCTCGCGCTCCTGGACGGCCGTGTAGAGCTGCTGGTTGCTGCAGGCTGCCAGGGCGGCTGCCAGCAAGATGGGAACGGGGCTTCTACGCATGGCGGAATGACTTGTCGGCTAATGAGTTTTTGCGGCGCGCTCGGCGCTGGCCGGATAGTCTGACAAAAAGGCGCGCCGCGCGCCATTCCCGCTGCCGGCCGCTCCACCGGGCGCCAGAGAGTGACGAATCACCGGGCATAGATCGACAGCTCCCGCGCATGTCGATCCGGGTCCGGGTCCGCCATGTGCTCGACGTCAACGACCGCCGCAATGTAGTCGGACGGCAGGCCGTGCTCCCTGGCGCCGCGCAGCACGTGCTCCACGTACCACGCGTAGGGCTTCAGGTCGTCAGTGATCCGCGTGGGGTAGTAGGTAAACGCATCGATCGCGAGACCGCCCGGCCCGGTCAGCGCCAATTCCCTGATCTCGTAACCCCAGCCCAGGCCCTCGACCCTGTCGAGCGCCGCCCTCTGCGACGGGTGAATGTCATAGAGCACGCCCCATACGACATCGTCCGCGCCCCGGGACTCCCACAGGCCGCATTTCGCGGAACCGTCCCTGCCCTCCTTGCGGTATGCCATGGCGTAACCCCGGACGCTCGCGACGCAATCCACCACGGCGGATGGGACCCTCGCGGCCAGCCGCCTGGCCGACATGTTGGAGCCGTAGGAAAAATACTTCACCGTTATATGCCCCGGTGTAATGCGCCGAAGGGTCCTGAATACCCCGCCCTCCGTGGACTCAATCAGGCCGCTTCCAGCCAGAGTGCTGTTCGTAGGCTGGCCGCGTGTCTGGCTCGACCTCGTTGATCCGCTCCACCAACCACTGCACCCACTCCCCGAACCGCGGGTTGTTCTCTGCGACCCGTACCTCCTTCACCCAGTAACCGGTCTTGCGCCACATCATCAGCAACAGGCCGCCCGCCAGTTCATGCACGGTCCTGAACGAGGCCATGTTCTTGTAAACGAGCAGCCCCATCGTCTCGAACGTCATGCCCATCACCTGCGCCGCCTGCTCGTACTCCGGGCCGCGTTTCCTGAACTCCTCGATGCCGAGACCATCGGGCAGCGTATTCAGCAGGATGACGGCCTTGGCCAGTTCGGGCTGGGAGAACTGGCGGCAGAGTTCCGCGGCGGCCTCGTTGCGCCGACGCTTCTTGTACTCGTTGAGTTGCACGATGGCGAAGAGCGCGCCGCCCACGATGGCGGCAGCGCTGAAGATTTCCGCGATGGCGGCGTACAGTGTCAGGTCGGGCATGATCTCGTTCCGGTGGTACACATCG
>JAUIEP010000127.1 GCA_030428835.1 Gammaproteobacteria bacterium
CGAGCGAAACCAACATCGAGGTGGGAGGCTACCTCGCCCGCATCAGCAACAGGGACATCGAGCATATCGCCGACGCCCTGTGCACCCGCGTCGCGGAACAGGTCGCCGGCAGTCCCGTTATCGCGGACGCGCGCGTCGGGCTGCTGCCGCTCGTCGCCAGGCATTTGCCGGAGGTGACCTTCCTCGGCGCGGGCGATGCGCTCACCGCGGCGCGCGCCCACGGCGAGCGACTGGTGCAGCGCGGCGAACACCTGGATTTCATCACCCGCCTGCCCTGCCTCGGCGGCGCGCGCGAGGCGGCCGTCCCGGGCGACGGCGGCGCGCCGGCGGCGACACACCTGCTCGAGGGCGGCGTCGCCCGCGTCCTGGATGGCTCCGGGGAGGCGCTGGCCGGCGGCTGGCAACTCACGCGCGCGGGGGCCGGCTGGCAATTGGCCGGTGGCGCAGGCCAGTTGCGCGTGAACGACACCGCGTACAGCCCGGGGCGACCACTGGCGGTGGGCGATACGATCCACATCCCGGGCGCTCCCGCCGTCACCCTGATAAGGGTCGAGGACTGACGCCGTGGCCAGGCGCAAACGCGAGTTCAACACGTTCAACCTGAGCTTCCTGGACATCATGTCCTGCGGTTTCGGCGCCGTCGTGCTCGTCTTCCTGATCATGAACCACGCCATCGAGAACGAGCAGCTGGAACTGAACGAAGACCTCCTCTCCGAGGTCAATCTCATCGAGGAGGATATCGCGGAGGGGCGGGCCGGCATGGTGCGACTGCGCAACACGCTGTCGGATATCGACCTGCAGATCGTCGAGGCCGACGGCCGTGCCACCCGTGTCATGGAGCAACTGGAGGAGTACCAGGCGCTGCTCGCCGAACTGCTGGGCGAGGGCTTCACGGACCCCGATGAAATCGACAGGCTGCGCGCCGAGCTGGCGGCGCTGGAAACGGAAGTCGCCGAGCTGCGCGCCGCCAACGAGGAGTCCACCGGCATCAACGCCCGCACCTTCATCGGCGAGGGCAATCGCCAGTACCTGACCGGCCTCAACCTCGGCGGCAAGCACATCGCCATCATGCTCGACACATCTTCCAGCATGCTTTCGGACCAACTGGTGCAGATCATCCGCCTGCGCAACATGGGCGAGGCGGTGCAGCGGGAGGCGGCCAAGTGGGTGCGCAGCCTGAACACCGTGGAGTGGCTCACCGCGCAACTGCCTATCGCCGCCAGGTACCAGGTGATCCTGTTCGACACGCAGGCCCGCGTCGCGCTGCCGGGCACCGAGGGCAAATGGCTGGAGGTGGCCAACGAGGCGCAGCTCGTGCAGCTGACCGACGCCCTGCGCGAGCTGACGCCAAAGGGCGGCACGAGCCTGGAAAACGCGTTCCTGGCCCTGGCACAACTGACGCCGCGACCGGACAATATTTTCCTGATCACGGACGGACTGCCCACACAGGGTGCGGCGCCCGCCAGCTCCGGCCGGGTGAGCGGCAGCGAACGGCAGAAGCTGTTTCGGCAGGCGGTGGAGAAACTGCCGGAGCGCACGCCGGTGAATGTCATCCTGGCGCCCATGGAGGGTGACCCGATGGCGGCCTCGGAATTCTGGAAGCTGGCATCGCGCACGCGCGGCGCCTTCCTCAGCCCGTCGGAGGACTGGCCGTGAGAGGCTCGGGAGTCGCCCGGCGCCGCGCCCCGGAGCAGTTTTCACTGTCCTTCCTGGACGTGATCTGTTGCGGGTTCGGCGCCGTCATCCTGCTGCTGATGATCACGAAAACCGTGGAGCCCCAGATCATCGAGGCGTCCACCGTAAACCTCGAGGGTCGCCTGGCAAAGCTGGAGGAGGAGCTGTTCGAGCTGCGCGGCGAGACCCGCATCCTGAATCGCGACCTGAACGCCAAAACCGAACAGCTCTCCGAGCACAAGGAGCGGATCGCGATACTGCGCGGCCGGCTCGCCAGCGCGCGCTCCAGCTACGAGAGCCTGCAGACACAGAACGCGAGTGACGTCGAGATCATGGGCCAGCTCGCCCAGGCGCGGCAATCGCTCACCGACGAGATGCAGCGTTTGCTCGGCCTGCGGTACCAACCGAAAAACCAGCTCATCGGGGGCATCCCGGTAGACAGCGAGTACATAATTTTCGTTATCGACACCTCGGGTTCCATGTACTCCTACGCCTGGGGCAGGGTGCTCGAGGAAATCGACGCTACACTGAGTATCTACCCCGAGGTAAAGGGCATCCAGGTGATGAACGATATGGGCAACTACCTCTTTCCCCGCTATCGCGGCCAGTGGATCGAGGACAGCCCGGCGCGGCGGCGCTCCATCCTCGCCCGGTTGCGCAACTGGAACGTATTCAGCAACTCGAGCCCGGTGGAGGGCATCACCACGGCGATCCGCACGTTCTACGACCCCGACAAGAAGATCAGCATCTACGTGTTCGGCGACGAATTTACCGGGCAGTCCATCGAGGATGTCGTCGACATCGTCGACGGCATCAACTACGAGGACGCCACCGGCCGGCGCCGCGTGCGCATACACGCGGTCGGATTTCCCGTACAGTTCATCCGGAGCGAGGCGCAACAGACGACCGGTATCCGTTTTGCCACACTGATGCGCGAGCTGACACGCCGCAACGGAGGCACTTTTGTCGCTCTCAACGACTACCGCTAGATTCCTGGTACTGACCGGCGCGCTCCTGCTGGCGGCCTGCGGCAGCCCGCAGGTCATTGTCGAGGGCAAGTTTCCGGCGCCGTTGATGGAACCGGAGCCACTGGACCTGGGTATCTGGTACACGGAGGAATTTCGCAACCACGTGTTCTCGGAGGCGGGCAAGAAGAAAAGCGGCGGGGGCTGGGTGGTGGAAACCGGCGCCGCGCAGGTCCAGATGTGGGACAGCCTCCTGGCCGGCATGTTCGAAAACATCGTGTACCTCACGGAGCCGCCCGGTACGGGCGCCGTGGCACCGGTGGACGCGGTGCTGATACCCCACGTGGCCGAACTGCAGTACGCGATTCCCGCGCATACCAACGTCAAGGTCTACGAAATCTGGATGCGCTACCGCTTTGAGCTGGTAACGCCGACCGGCGATGCACTCGGCGAGTGGGAAATGACGAGCTACGGCAAGACGCCCACCGCGTTCCTGCAGTCGGATGAAGCGGCGGTCAACGGGGCCGCCATCATGGCCCTGCGCGACGCCGGCGCCAACTTCGCCACAAGTTTCGAACGCGTACCCGCTGTAAAGGCGTGGCTGTCCCAGCGCGGGGCCGCCGCGGGAGGTTAGGCACATGAGAGGATTGACCGGGCGACTGCCACTGCTGGGACTCATTGTCCTGGTCCAGGGCTGCGTCACAGCGAAGGTCGACGAGATGGTATTCAACGAACCGACCGAGGGTATCGGCGAGGCGAGCGTGGTGATACTCGGCCGGCGCCACGCGAGCGACTACGACACCGAGCCCGAATTCGTGGAGTGCGTGGGCGATCACATCACCTCGCGCGACCGCGGGATCAACGTGATCGACGAACAGACTTTCCTCAACTCGCTCTATCCCTGGTTCGAACCGCGCACCGCGCCGCTGAAACCGAAGGATCTCGAGCGCATGCTCGAGCACGCACCCGTGGCGGACAAGATGGCGGAGCTGAAGACCGAGTACCTGATCTGGCTCGACGGTACGACCGTGCGCACCGACTCGGCGGGCTCCATGACCTGCGCGATAGGCCCCGGCGGCGCGGGTTGCTTCGGCTTCGGCACCTGGAACAACGACGCCAACTACGAGGCCACGATCTGGGATTTCACCGACCGGGCGGAAGTGGGGCGTGTGAACACGTCAGCCAGCGGCCAGTCCTACATGCCCGCGGTCGTGGTTCCCATCCCCATCATCGCGCCGGTACAGGGCACCGCGTGTGACGGCATCGGCGACCAGTTGCTCGAGTTTCTCTCCGGCAAGTACTGACGACAGATGAACCTCATTTCGCGCTGCGTAATTGCATTGACCACCGTGTGCCTTGCGGGCTCCTGCGCCTACAACCCGGCGACCGGTGGCGCCTCCGTCGTGATGTCCAGCAGCAGCGGCGAGGCCGCGACCGGCGAGAAGATGTACAAGGAGATCGTCGACAACGGCGGGGTCTACGACGACCCGGAGCTGCAGGCCTACGTCGACAGGATCGGCCGACGCCTGCTGGCGCAGAGCAGCATGGCGGACCGCGACTTTACCTTCACGGTCGTGGACAGCCCGGACATCAACGCATTCGCAACGCCGGGGGGCTACGTCTACATCAACCGCGGGCTGCTCGCCTTCCTCGACAACGAGGCGGAACTGGCCGGCGTGCTGGGCCACGAGATCGGCCACGTCACCGCGCGCCACTCCGGCAGGCAGCGCGCGGCCGGGGTCGCCAACACGGTGACGGCGATCACCCTGCTCATCCTCACCGGCAGCGGCGACCTCGCCGAGGCCTCGAGCATGTATGGCGCCGAGCTGATCAGCGGCTACGGCCGCGAGATGGAACTCGAGGCGGACGGACTGGGCGCGGAATACATGCACAAGGCCGGCTACGACACCGAGTACCTGCTGGAGGTCATCGGCGTGCTCAAGGACCAGCAGAACTACCAGCGCCGCAAGGCCCGCGCCGCCGGCAAAGAGCGTGCGACGTACCACGGCCTGTACGCCACCCACCCGCGCAATGACCAGCGCCTGAAGGAGGTCGTCCGCAAGGCGGGCGAACTCGATATCAGCACCTATATCGAGGACCCGTCGGTTCCCGGCGAGTTCAAGGAGCGCATCGAGGGGCTGGTCTGGGGCGACACCGTACAAAGCGAACGCGCCGATGACCGCTTCTACCACAACAGCCTCGGCTTCACGATCCTCGAACCCGAGGGATGGACTGTGCGTGCGGGATCCTCTGCGGTGGTCGCGAGCGCGGACGACGCCTCGGCAAAGCTGACGATCAGGCTGCGGCGCCCGGACAAGGGCGACACCCCGCGCTCGGTGCTGGAGGGCAACGCCACGGGCGAGCTGACCGCGACGCAGGAGCTTGATCAGGCGGGACTCAAGGGCTACACCGCGGTAGCCTCCAGCGGCGGCACCTCCAAGCGCCTCGCGGTCATCGACTTCAACGGCCTCGGCTACCTGTTCGAGGGCGAGGCGAACGATTTCGCCGCCGGGGACCCCCAACTGCTCGCGATCATCGAGAGTTTCCGCCCCTCCCATGCCCGGGAGCGCAAACCCGGAGACGGCAAGCGCGTGCGCTACATGCAGGTGCCGCGCGGCGAAACGATGGCCAGCCTGGCGGCGACAATGAAAATTCCCGACGCGGAAGACCAGCTGCGCCTGCTGAACGGCTTCTACCCGCGCGGCGAGCCGCGCACGGGTGACTGGATCAAGATCATTCGCTGACGGAAGCGGCAGGCTCCTGCACCAGCACCCAGGGGGCGGCCACCACCGCCCACAACAGGTCGTTACCCTCGTACCACGCGAGCGCCTGTGCGTCGTCGACCGCCGCGACTGCGCCGGACTCTATCCAGCTCTGGAACTGCGCGGTGTTGTCGAGGCCAAGTTGCACGGCCACCTCCACGAGGTTCAGCCCCCGCGCGACGCGCACGACAGCGCCTCGCGCGTAGTGTGTCTGCAGGTCGTGCCAGGGAATGCGCGCCGTCTGCCCGTGGTATTCGCGGCGCAGCAGCGCCTCGCGGTCGGCGGGCGCATCAGCCATACTGCGAATCGGCGACGAACGGGTTGGTAAGGCGTTCCTGGCCGAACGTGGAGGTCGGTCCGTGCCCGGGCACGAAGGTGACGTCATCGCCGAGCGGAAACAATCGCTCGCGAATGCTGTCGATGAGTTCCTGGTAGTTGCCGCCGGGAAAGTCCGTACGGCCGATCGAGCCCTGGAACAACACGTCGCCGACCCAGGCCACGTGCTGCGGCGCATAGTAGAACACCACGTGGCCGGGCGTGTGGCCGGGGCAGTGGAAGACATCGAGCGTGAGTTCACCCACGGTGACGGTATCGCCCTGTTCGAGCCAGCGGTCCGGCTCGAACGCATCCGCGTGCGGGAACCCCGCCATCTTGCAGGCCTGGGGCAGCCCCTCCAGCCAGAAACCGTCGCCGCGGTGCGGCCCCTCGATCGGCACACCCAGCTGCCGGCGCAGTACATCAGACGCCGCGCAATGGTCCATGTGCGCGTGGGTGAGGAGAATCTTCTCCACCTCGACGCCCATCTTCGCCACCGCCTCCTGGATGCGCTCGATATCGCCGCCCGGGTCGACGATCGCGCCGCGTCCCGTCGCGTCGCATTTAATCACCGAACAGTTTTGCTGGTAAGGCGTAACAGGCACGATGGTGCATTGAACAGTCATGGCTTTCCTCAATCAGGTTAACGCAGCTTAAGCGACAGGTTTTGGCGCGGATTCCTCGTCGTGCGCATGCAACTGGTCCGCCGCAGGATCGAGCAGCACATCCGCGTCCAGCTGTTGCTCACTCCTGGCCACTATCACGGAGACGGTGGCGTCACCGGTCACGTTCACCGCCGTGCGCACCATGTCGAGCAGCCGGTCCACGCCGATGATCAGCGCGATACCCTCGACGGGCAGGCCGGCCTGTTCGAGTACGAGCGCGAGAGTGACCAGCCCCACCCCGGGCACAGCCGCGGTGCCGACTGACGCAAGCGTCGCGGTGAGAATAACCGTCATGAAAGCGCCCATCGTCAGGTCCACGCCATAGACCTGCGCGATGAAGACGGTGGCGACACCCTGCATGATGGCGGTGCCGTCCATGTTGATCGTGGCACCCAGCGGGACGGTAAATCCCGCGACGGAGTTATGGACGCCGAGGCGCCGCTCCACCGTGCGCAGCGTGATGGGCAGCGTGGCGCCCGAGGATGCCGTGCTGAAAGCGAATGCCCAGACGGGCCGCATCTTGGCCAGCAACAGCCGCGGAGAGAAACCGGTCAGGGCCTTGAACAGCGTCGAGTAGACCACGAGCGCGTGGAAAAACAGGACGAGCAATACCGTGCCGAAGTAGGCGGCGAGATCGACGATCGCGGACAACCCCATGTCGGCAAACAGCCGCGACAGCAGGGCGAACACGCCGTAGGGCGCAAGGCGCATCAGCACCTCCACCATTTTCATGACCACCGCTTCCATGTCGCGGAAAAAACTCGCGATACGCCGCCCGGGTTCCCCGGCATGGGATACGGCGTACCCGAACAACAGCGCGAACACGATGATCTGCAACATCTTGCCGTCGGCCATCGCGCGCACGGGGTTCGACGGGAAGATATCGACCAGCACGTCCGACAACGGCGGCGCGGGACTCGGTGTAAAACTCGCGGCGGCGGCGAGCTCCACGCCCTCGCCCGGACCGATCACCGCGGCGAAGGTCAGGGCCAGCGATATCGCGACCGCCGTGGTCGCCATGTACAGGAACAGCGTCTTCACGGCGATGGGACCCATGCGCGAGGAGTCGCCCAGGGAACTCGCGCCGCAGATCAGCGACACCAGCACGAGCGGCACAACGAGCAGTTTCAGTGACGCGATGAAGATGCGCCCGACAACATCCAGCAGGCCGTTGACGAGGTACACATCGATAACCCGGGCCAGTGCGCCGCCTTCCGGGGCAGTCAGGAGCGCGACGTTGAACAGGGAACCGAACACAATCCCCGCCGCCATGGCAATCAGGATGCGGTTGGTCAGGGTCATTCAGGGCAGGCCCCGGGCACGTAACCGGTGACGCTTTCGTCGGCGCAGGCGTTACACGGCGAGGAGTAGTCCGCCCGGGTACCGTCCAGGCGCTCCGCGCAGGTCGGGTTGTAGATCATGGTGCAGACCTGCGGCCGCGGGTCCGCACAGGGCACCAGCTCGGTAGTCGCACAGGCGGATAACAGCAGTGGCACGAGCAGGCCGGGTGCTATTCGCATCAAAGGCTCCAGGGCAGCGAGGAAAGGCCTAGATTAGCATCTGGGCGAAAACGACGCACCCGGAGGACCGCCGGGACCGGCCTCCGCCGGTCAGGGCGCCGCGGCGAAGCGCAACATGCTGCGGGTGATCGCGATCATGTTCTGGTAGCTCTCGACGCTGATGTATTCCCCGGTGCCGTGGATGCTGGAGGCCTGGTCGGCCGCCACCATCATGCCGTGAAAACGGTACAGGTTGTCAGCCACATCGATATAGTGGCGCGTGTCCGTGGTGGCCGTCAGCAGGCCAGGCAGCACCACCGCGTCGGGATACACCGTGCCGATCGCACGGGCGATGACGTCGTAGCCTCCCCCGGGGTATTGCGCGACCGGGGGGATTTGATTCCAGTTCTCGTGCCGGATCTCTATCTCCGGGTCGTCGACCAGCTCGGTAATCCTGTCGATGACCGACTCGAAGGTCTGGCCGGGCAGCAGGCGGAAATTGACCTTGGCCTCGGCCTGTTGCGGTACCACGTTCTCCTTGATGCCGGCATTGAACATGGTCAGGGCCGTAGTCGTCTGTACATAGGACTTGGTGAGCCGGCTCTCGCTCATCTGCCTGGCCACCATGCCGCCGGTGAGCCAGAGATTGGAAAAGACAAAGCGCTCGGGCTGTTCCGCGTAGGGAGCGACGGCGGACAGCATGGCCTCAACCGGCTCGACGAGGTGGGCGGGGAACGGGTTGTTCTCGATGCGCGACAACGCCGCGGACAACCGGCCGATTGTGCTGATCGCCGGCGGCCGAGAGGAGTGTCCACCCTCCCCCCTGGCGACCAGCGTGAGGGTGAGATAACCCTTTTCCGCGATATTGATGAGTGCGCTCTCCCTGCCGGGAAGCAGGGGGTTGTCCTGCAACAGCATTCCGCCTTCGTCGACCATCCAGGTAAAATGCCAGCCGCGCTCGGCCATGACGTCGGCGAGCGCCCGGGCGCCGTCGCCGCCGCTGATCTCCTCGTCGTGGCCGAAGGCCAGCACCAGCGTGCGCTCGGGCACAAACCCCTGGGCCAACAGCGCCTCCGTCGCCTCGAGCAGGCCCATGACACCCTGCTTGTCGTCCAGCGTGCCGCGACCGTAGATGCGGCCGTCGGCGATGACCCCGGCAAACGGCGGCTGCTGCCAGTCGCCCTCCGTCCCCGGCTCGATCGGCACGACATCCATGTGCGCGGTGAACAGGACCGGCGGCAGGCCGGGATCGCTGCCGGGCCAGCGCAGCAACAGGCTGTAGTCGCTGACCGTCTCCACCTCGAGACGCGCGAAAGTCAACGGAAAGGCCTGGCGCAGGTACGCATGGAGACGCGCGAACTCACCGTAATCGATCAGGCTCCGGTCCTGGTAGCTGACCGTGCGGAATCGCACCGCCTCCGCCAGGCGCTCCGGCGCGGTCTGGGCGGCATCGGCCGCGGGGACGAACAGCAGTGCGAGCGCGAGTGAAGCGAACAATCGGGTCATGTTATTTCTCGGTAGAGGCGATTCCCAGCTCCCTTGGGAACAGCCGGGCGGTGACTTCTGCGGAACCTTGCATCAGTTGGTCCCAGTGGTCAACGTCCAGCCGCAGTTCTACGAAACCGCAGGTCGGCAGGTTGTCGAGCGTGTCCCCCGCGACGAGGTAATTGACCAGAGCGGTCAGCGCGGGATTGTGCCCGACGATCCAGGCGGCCGCCACGCCCTCGGGCCGTTTCCGCAGCCACTGCAGCAGGTCGGCTGTGGCGAACGTGTAGAGGTCTTCATCGAGTGCGTGCGGCAGGCGGGCGAGTTCCGGCCAATGGGCGCACAGGCCCTCCAGGGTGAGCCGCGCCCGGCGGGCGGGACTGGCGTGTATGGGCGCCGGTTCGAGCCGGGAGGAGAGCGCCGCGGCCATGCGCGGCAGGTCCCGCAGGCCCCGCTTGTTCAGTCCGCGCTCGCGGTCATCCAGTTCCGGCCGGCTCCAGCTGGACTTTGCGTGCCGTGTGAGGCGCAGTATTTTCATCGCAGGACATGCCCCGCTACCCGCATGGGGCATACATTCTAACGCCCCGGACGAGCGCGGCGGCAAGCCGCGCTGCAGCGGCTATACTCTACCTGAGCCAACAACCCCACTTTGGGAGGGGAGTTATGCTGCAATCGGTGAGCCTGCGCGACTACATCATCACCAACCCCGTCCGCGTGCACCCAAAGGACAGCATCCTGGACGCGATGCAGGTCATCATCGACAACAAGGTCTCGGGTGTCTGTGTTGTCGAGAACGACGCGACCCTGGTCGGCATACTCTCTGAAATGGATTGCCTGCGCGCGGTGCTGGGCGCGGTCTACAACGACGCGGGTATCGGCCGGGTGGAAGACTATATGGCGAGCGACAACCTCGTCGTGGCGCATCCCAACGAGGACATCGTCGACGTCGCCCAGGACATGCTGCGCAAGAACAAGCGCCGCCGCCCCGTCGTGGAGGACGGCAAGCTGATCGGCCAGATCACCTGCCGCCAGTTGTTACGCGCTGTGAGGAAGTTTCGCCCCTAGAGCCACGCCACGTTATTGGCGGCCTTGAGCAGGATGCTCGCGGCGTCCTCCGCGCCCGCCACGATTTCCAGCATGTCGAAATCCGTAGGGCTGATATAACCGTCACGGAGCGTGAATTCCTGCAGCCAGTCGATCAGGTTACGCCAGTAGTCTTCACCCACCAGGACGACGGGACACTCCTGCAGCTTGCCCGTCTGCACCAGTGTGAGCAGTTCGAACAGTTCATCGATGGTGCCGAAACCGCCGGGGTAGATGGCGAATCCGATCGCGTAGCGGATGAGCATGAATTTGCGGGTGAAGAAATAACGGAAGTCGAGGTCGATATCCAGATAAGGATTGGCGAGTTGCTCGCGCGGCAGCTCGATATTGAGTCCGACCGACTTGCCGGCCGCTTCCCGCGCGCCCAGGTTGGCGCCCTCCATTACACCCGGGCCGCCGCCCGTGATGACGGCGATACCGTTTGCCGCCAGGATCCCGGCAAGCTCCCTGGCGCTCTGGTACTCCCAGGAACTCGCGGGTGAGCGCGCACTGCCGAAAATGCTGACGGCGGCGCCGATATCGCGCAGGCTCTCGATGCCCGCGCGCAACTCGTCACCGATGCGCGAGATGCGCTCCTGCTCCTGGGCGCTCAGCCCAACTGCCTGCACCTCGGGTGTCTCTTCTGACAATGTTATTCTCCAGCCCGCATCGGTACCGCAACCGGCACGCCCAAGCCCCACACTTGCGATACTACCGCGATACTACTCCCAACCGTAGTCCGCTGCCCGCAGCGCGAGGCCGCCCCCGGCGGCACCCTCAAGTCGTGCGCGCAGCCACGGGCGCACAGTGTCCAACAGGCCTTGGCTGCCGTACAACACAGGGGCGACCAGCAGCGCCGTGTCGCCGGCGCGGTTCAGCGTGACCCTGTGATCCGGCCGCCTCGGGCTGGCCTCGATCCGCAGTCGGTCCCATTCAATCACTACCGCGTGCCTGTGCTGCCAGGCGATTTCATCGGCGAGCGTGAACAGTTCATTGAGCACCTGGGCGCACAGTGAGCGGCGCCCGGCCATACGCGCACGCGAGTCGAATGCCACGACGACACCCCCGTAGCTGCACTGCGCGCCCTCGCCGTTGAACTGCCAGGCAGGCCTGATGTCGCCCCGCGTCACTGGAATGGGTCGGTTCGCGCCCTCGTCCGCTCCCGGCGTGAACCGCGTACAGGGTTGGCGCGCGCAGAACAGGGTCAGGATATCGCGCTCGAACGCCGCCTGCTGGTCGGGACGCGGATGAACCAGTAGCAATACTCGTCCCGCCACCTGCACGATGACGCCCTCCTGCATATCGGCTCGCAGCAGAACCTCGCTGCCTGCCCGGATCTCCTCCAGCGAGAGCGGCAGCTGTGCGGCGAACTGCTCGACGGCGGCGGACCAGCGCAACAGGTCTGCATCGCCGCCGTCGCGGGCAAACTCGTCCCGCGCCAGCTCCGCCTCCGCCGTATACACGTGATGCAATCGCTCCAGGGCAAGTGTCGCGAACTCCGCGCGCAACGGCTCGGGCGCGGATTGTAAATAGTTCACAGTTCGAACCAAACGCGACGCACCGGGGCCATCGGCGGCAACCAGCGGCATGGCCAGCAACAACAGCGCGGCTGCAGCGAGCGCTGCAAGAGCTGCAAATAAAGGGCTCTCGGGACTTCGAGGAAAGCGCATTACCATACCTGCGAACCGCACCTGATTGCGCGGTACACCTGAATCCATTGACACACTAGTGACATAAAAATTTCACCGGGGTGCCACACGGCCAGGTCACAGTATACGCATGAAAATACTGACCAGGATGCATGAGGTTGATGCGCGCCTGTTTTTCAGCGTCTTCCAGGGCGGCCAGAGAGGCTGGTTCCGCACTCTCGCCAAAACGCTCTCCCGCTCCGCCGACGGTCACCTGTTTGTCCTGCTACCGCTGGCACTCTGGGTTGCGCAATCCCCTCTTGTCGGCGAATTGAGCACGCTCATCTGCGTCGCGCTGGTTGTCGAGCGCTGCACCTACTGGCTGCTGAAAAACGGCCTGAAACGACGCAGGCCGCAGGAGAGCCTCGACAACTTCCGCAGCGTCATCACGGCCAGCGACCGTTTCAGCTTTCCCTCTGGCCACACCTCTGCCGCCTTCCTGCTGGTCACCTGCCTGACCCTGGTCTACCAGGAACCGGCGGCCTCGCTCTATCTCTGGGCGAGCAGCATCGGATTATCCCGCGTGGTCCTCGGTGTGCACTATCCCGGGGACACCGTGGCGGGCGCCGTCATGGGCAGCGCCATCGCATTCGCAACAGCCAACTTCCTGGGAGTCTAGAAGACGATGAACATTCTCTACGGTGTACAGGCGACCGGGCACGGCCACATCTCGCGGGCGCGTGCCATGGCAAAGGCCTTTACGAGGCACGCTGCCGACGTGACCTGGCTGTTCTCCGGACGGGAGCGCGACAAGCTCCCGGACATGACACCGTTCGGTGAGTTCGAGCACCGCGACGGCCTGACGTTCCAGACCGCGCACGGCCGAATCAGGCACAGGGACACCCTACTGAAGTCCAGGCCGGTCCGCTTTCTCAAGGACGTGAAGCAGCTTGACCTCTCGGGCTACGATGTCGTGGTGACAGACTTTGAACCCGTCACGGCCTGGGCAGCCTGGCGGGCGGGTGTCCCCTCGGTCGGCATCGGGCACCAGTACGCGTTCGGCCCCGGGGTGCCCAGCACGGGCAGCAACGTCGTGACGCGGGGCATCATGCGCCAGTTCGCCCCAGCGCGCTTGCCCCTCGGCCTGCACTGGTATCCGTACCGCGGAAACGTGCTGCCGCCTATCCTCGACCTGCCCGACCTGCAACGCACGAACGCGGGCCACATACTGGTATACCTGCCCTTCGAGGACCAGGAGACGGTCATCCGGTTGCTGAACACCCTGCCCGGGACGGACTTCGTGCTGTACGCCAGCGGCATGACAAGGTGCCAGCGCGGCAACGTGGCCTGCCACCCCACGGACAACATGGGCTTCAAGCAGCACCTGGCGAGTTGTCGCGGGGTGCTCTGCAACTCGGGCTTCGAACTCGTCAGCGAATGCCTGCAATGGCGCAAGCCGCTCCTGACGCGACCCCTCGCGGGACAGACCGAGCA
>JAUIEP010000128.1 GCA_030428835.1 Gammaproteobacteria bacterium
CCCGCCGCTGCTGCGCGTGATTCCCGACCCGCCGCCGGTGCTCCATGTGCGCGGTGACCGCGCCGCGTTGTCGCAACCCGGCCTCGCCGTCGTAGGCAGCCGCAAGGCATCCGCCGCCGGGCTGCGCTTGGCTCGCGACATTGCCGCCGACGCCGCGCGCGCGGGGCTCACCGTCTGCTCGGGCCTCGCCATCGGCATAGACGGCGCGGCCCACGAGGGCGCGCTCGAGGCGGGCGGGGTCAGTGTCGGTGTGATGGCCACGGGCATCGAGTACATCCACCCGCGCCGGCACCGGGACCTCGGCCACCGCTTGTTGGCGCGCGGCGCGCTGGTCACGGAGTTCGAACCCGGCACGCCGCCGCTGCCGCACAATTTCCCGCGCCGCAACCGCATCATCAGCGGCCTCTCCCTCGGGGTGCTGGTCGTGGAGGCGGCACTGCCCTCGGGCTCCCTGATTACCGCCCACACGGCCCTCGCCCAGGGGCGCGAGGTCTTCGCGCTGCCCTGGTCGCCCCTGCACACCGGCGGGCGCGGCTGCCTGCAACTGTTGCGCGACGGCGCGCAGATGGTGGAGAGCGTGGGCGACATCCTCGAGGCGCTGGGCACGGCCTGGGCGCCCCCGGAACCGGAAGCGGCCGCCCCGGAAACAACCGGAGGCCTGCTCGCCCTGGTCGGCTTCGAGCCGGTGCCGCTGGACCAGCTCGTACAACATGCGTCGCGGCCGGTAGCGCAACTGCTCGGCGAACTGTCGGAGCTGGAGCTTGCCGGCAAGGTTACGCGCGTACCGGGCGGTTACGTCAGGACCTGAAGGGGGCTTGCAGCGGCGAACCTGTACGGCTCCGGGTGCGCCGTGCGACTGCAGGATAACGCGGCAAACCGTGGGTCGAATGCATTCGACCCCACAACTGCTCCCCGGTACAATGCGCGGGTTTTTCACCTCTGACTGGAGAGTTTAATGAGCAAGCCATTCGTGGCGATCGTCATGGGTTCCGATTCCGACCTGCCGGTGATGGAAGCCAGTTTCGATGTATTGAAGAAGTTCGGCATTCCCTTCGAAGCGCGCGTCACATCCGCGCACCGCACGCCGGAAGTCACCAAGAAGTTTGTGCAGGATGCGGAAGAACGCGGCTGCAAGGTCTTTATCGCCGCGGCGGGCATGGCCGCGCACCTCGCGGGCGCCGTCGCCGCGACCACGACCAAGCCCGTGATCGGCGTGCCCATCAATGCCTCCCTCGAGGGGCTCGACGCGCTGCTGTCCACCGTGCAGATGCCGCCCGGCATTCCCGTCGGCAGCGTTGCCATCGGCAAGGCGGGCGCCAAGAACGCGGCGTACCTCGCCGCGCAGATCCTGTCCACGTCCGATGAGGCGATGGCCAAGGCGCTGCGCGATGAGCGCCAGGCCAACGCCGAGGCCATCTACGCGAAGGACGCGGCGCTGCAGGAACAGCTCAAGGGCTGAGATGCCCGAACCCTCCAGGCTCGACCTGAACGGCGCGGTGGCGGCGCTTGCTAAGGGTGCCGTCATCGCCTGTCCCACGGAGGCCGTCTGGGGCCTGTCCTGCGACCCGTGGGATCGCCCGGCAGTTACCCGCCTGCTCACTCTCAAGCAGCGGCCTGTCGAGAAGGGCCTGATTCTCATTGCCGCTGACGAGGCCCAGCTCGAGTTTCTCCTGCAGTCCCTTGCGCCGGAGCAGCGCAGCACGTTGCGCGCGTCGTGGCCCGGCCCCAATACCTGGCTCGTGCCGCATCGCGGCGCGGTGCCGGGGTGGGTAAGCGGCGCGCACGACACCGTCGCCGTGCGTGTCACGGCCCACGCCGGCATGGCGCAACTGTGCCGCGCGTTTGGCGGGCCGCTGGTGTCCACCTCCGCCAACCCCGGCGGCGCCGAACCGGCCACCGAGGCGGCACAGGTGTTGAGTTACTTCGGCACCGAACTTGACGGTTGGCTGCCCGGCAGCTTGGGCGATGCCGCGCGGCCGAGCACCATTAGGGATCTCGCCAGCGGCGAGGTCATTCGCGCTTGAAGTGGAGCTGCGTATAATGCGGCTCGATTGCGCGAGCGGGAGCGACGGCAGTGAACAGTGACGCGGTAAAGTCCTACCTGCTGGATTTGCAGGACAGTATCTGCACCGCGCTCGCGGGTGAGGACGGCGCCCGGGACTTTCGCACCGACGAATGGCAGCGCGAGCAAGGCGGCGGTGGCCGCAGCCGCGTGCTGGCGGACGGCGCGGTGTTCGAAAAGGCCGGCGTCAACTTTTCCCACGTGTTCGGCCCCGCCCTGCCCCCCTCGGCGAGCGCGTCCCGGCCGGAGCTGGCCGGGCGCGGCTTCGAGGCCATGGGCGTATCGCTGGTCATACACCCGAACAACCCCTACGTCCCGACCTCCCACGCCAACGTGCGCTTTTTCCAGGCGACGCGGGAGGGTGAAGAGCCCGTCTGGTGGTTTGGCGGCGGCTACGACCTCACTCCCTATTACGGCAACCGCGAGGACTGCGTGCACTGGCACCGCACCGCGCAGGCCGCCTGCGCGCCCTTCGGCGACGATGTCTATCCGCGCTTCAAGCGTTGGTGCGACGAGTACTTCCACCTCAAGCATCGCGGCGAGCCGCGCGGCATCGGCGGCCTCTTCTTCGACGACCTGAACGAGTGGGACTTCGACACCAGCTTCGCCTTCCTGCGCGCGGTGGGTGATTCCTACATACCCGCCTACCTGCCGATCGTGCAGCGCAGGCGCGACACCCCCTTCGGCGAGCGCGAGCGCGCGTTCCAGCTTTACCGGCGCGGGCGCTACGTCGAGTTCAACCTGGTCTTCGACCGGGGCACCCTGTTCGGCCTGCAGTCCGGTGGGCGCACCGAGGCTATTCTCATGTCGCTGCCGCCGCTGGTGCGCTGGGAGTACGACTACCGGCCCGAGCCGGGCAGCGCAGAGGCCGAACTCACGGAGTATTTCCTCACGGACCGCGACTGGCTGGCGGAGGGCGCATGAGCGAGAGCGACCGTTACGCGGTTTTCGGCAACCCCATCAAGCACTCGAAGTCGCCGGCAATACACGCGATGTTCGCCGAACAGTGCGGCGAGGTCATGCAGTATCGCGCGGTGCGCGTCGATATCGGCGGCTTCGAGGCGGCGGTGCGCGGGTTCTTCGAGGGCGGCGGCAAGGGCCTGAACGTCACCGTGCCGTTCAAGCGCGAGGCGCACGACATTTCGGACAGGCTCAGTGCGGCGGCGGCCCGCGCGGGCGCGGTCAATACGCTGATGCTGGCGGAGGACGGCGCCATCGAGGGCGACAACACGGACGGTATCGGCCTCGTGCGCGACATGGTTGCCAACCTCGGCTGGTGCATCACCGGCCAGCGTATCCTGGTGCTCGGGGCCGGCGGCGCCGTACGCGGGGTGCTCGAACCGCTGCTGCGGGAGCGGCCCCGCGGGCTGCTGGTCGTCAACCGCACGGCGGACAAGGCGGTGCAGCTTGCGCGGGAGTTCGCGGAAGAGGGCGACCTGCGCGGCGGGGGTTACGACCTGCTGGCGGGACAGCATTTCGACCTGATCATCAATGCCAGCAGCGCTGGCCTGGATGGCGATATGCCTGTGCTGTCCGGGGACCTGCTCACCGAGCGCAGCTGCTGCTACGACATGGTCTACGGCGCGCAGCCGACGACCTTCATGCGCTGGGCCGCGCACCATACGGCCTGGGCGGTGGCCGACGGGCTCGGGATGCTGGTGGAACAGGCCGCGCAGTCCTTCTATATCTGGCGCGGCAAGCGGCCGGAGACGCGACCCGTTATCAACAGCCTGCGCCAGGCGATGGAAGCCGCCTGAGCCTTCAGCCGAAGAGAGCCTTCAGCCAAAGTGAGCCATCAGCCGATGTGAACCCCGGGCCGGAATAAGCCCGAGGCCCGGCGGACGCCCCCTCAGCCCGCGGCGGCCTCCAGCGCGGCGATGTGCCGGTCCTTCAGTTTTACGTAGTTGTTGGCGCTGTACACGAAGTATTCCAGTTCGGACTGGCGCAGTTCGCGCATTTCCCTGGCGGGGCTGCCGCCGTAGAGGAAGCCGCCGCGCAGGGTCTTGCCCGGGGTGACCAGCGCGCCCGCGGCGATTACCACGTCGTCCTCCACCACCGCGCCGTCCATGACGATGGCGCCCATCCCCACCAGCACCCGGTCGCCGATGGTGCAGCCGTGCAGGGTCGCGCCGTGGCCGATGGTGACGTCCGCGCCGATGGCCAGCGGCCAGCCGTCGGGGTTGTAGGGTCCCGCGTGGGTGACGTGCAGCACGCTGCAGTCCTGCACGCTCGTGCGCGCGCCCACGCGGATGCTGTGCACATCGCCGCGGATCGACACCTGCGGCCACACGGAGGCATCATCGCCCAGCACGACGTCGCCCAGCACGACGGCCGACGGGTCTATCAGCACGCGCTCGCCGATGGTGGGATGCGTGCCCGCGAAGGGGCGCAGGCTGGTGCTCGTGTAATGGCGCATGGTCTCACTCGCTCGATCGGGGCTGATACAATAGCCAGCCGCGCGCGGCCAGGCCAGTGCCGGTCGTCGCCCACGTGCCAAGGAGGACCCATGCCGGACACCCCCCGCCGCTTCATCGCCGGCGCCGTTTGCCCCCGCTGCGGCCTGATGGACAAGATTGTGGTGGCGGTCGGCGGGCAGGAGCGGCTCTGTGTGAGCTGCGGCTACAGTGACGCGCGGCCGGAGGGTCCCGCCGTGGAACCGAAGACCCGCGTCACGCGGGGCGCGGCCCGCCGTGTGGAGACCCCGGCCGAGGCGGTGCGGCTGATCGACACGGGGACGGCCGGCTCGGATGCGGTGGATCCGGATGCGGCCGAGTGACGCGGCCCTATGACGCGAGGCGCAGGCGGACCGGCCGCTCGGTGTCATCCAGGCTGTCCGAGGTCAGCGGCAGCTCGCCGCCGGAGCCGGCCTGCGCGCGCACTTCCCGCCAGAGGTGCTCCTTGTCCAGCAGGCGGCCGGCGGTGAATTGCACCAATTCCTCGAGGCGCACGGCGAAGTCGTCACCGAGCAGGTGGTGCACGATGATGTTCGCCTCGGTCATGTCCAGCGGCAGCAGGGGTGATCCCACGTGGCGGATGTGGTGGTCGTTGACCTCCTCCAGCAGGCGATGTGCCAGGAAGGCCTCGTCGAGGATGGCCTGTAGACCCATCTGGGTCGCCAGCTCGTCCGGTGGGTGCAGGAAATAGTCCTCCGCGAGGTGCAGGAAGGGCGCGGCGTAGTCGAAAAAGCCCATGCGCCGGCTCACCGCGGTGACCAGGCGTAAACAGCCCGGCACACTTTGGACGTAGCGTGTGACGAACCCCATGAGGGCGTCCAGCGGACCGTCGGGAGGCAGCATCAGGGTCTCGTGCAACTCGGGCAGTGCTAGCTCGAGGTGGTGGCGAAGGTGTCCCGTCCGCGCCTCGTGGGCAAGGGCGGCGTCGATGGTGTCCTGAATGCCCGCTGTCGCCATGCGCAGGGCCCCGGGGCTGCCAAACCTTCCTTCAGGCTAGTACATCCTCGGGAAATCGCCTCCTCCAGCCACAGAAAGCATTGACTAGTCAAACCAAAACGCACCGGGTCACGAGCCAGACAAAGTGGGCATCAGCCCGGAGTTCCGCTATAATTCGCGCGTTTTTTCGGCGCGACCGGACGTCACGCCAGCAAAA
The DNA here is from genome assembly GCA_030428835.1 of Gammaproteobacteria bacterium. Classification (GTDB taxonomy): domain Bacteria; phylum Pseudomonadota; class Gammaproteobacteria; order Pseudomonadales; family Halieaceae; genus Marimicrobium. The sequence continues at coordinate 5,669 of JAUIEP010000128.1, forward strand.
CAAAAAGCCAGTCGACAACAAAAAAAGCGCAGCCAATGAGCATGGGTGGGGCCTGTCCCTCAAGGGGCGTCGGCAAGGCCCGCCTGTCGCCTGTAAACAGGCCCGGGCAGCGCGACCAGAGTCGATTGGGAAACAAATACTAAAATGGAGACACGGGCAATGTGTTTTAACGCGAAGCGTCTAAGCAAGCTCGCGCTTGGTCCTGTGCTGATGTTGCTGAGCGCCTTCGCTCTGGCCAACCCGGAAGTGAACCAGGTCAACATGGCGCCGGGCGTCACCGAGGTCGGTAAAGAGATCTACGACCTGCACATGATCATCCTCGGCATCTGCGTGGTCATCGGCATCGGCGTTTTCGGGGTAATGTTTTACTCCATCTTCTACCACCGCAAATCCCGCGGCGTAACGCCCGCCACCTTCCACGAAAGCACGCAGGTGGAAATTCTCTGGACAGTTGTCCCCTTCTTCATTCTGATCGGCATGGCGATACCCGCCACCAATACGCTGTTGAGCATCTACGACAACGACGACGCCGAACTGGACGTGCTCATCACCGGGTATCAGTGGAAGTGGAAGTACGAGTACCTCAACGAAAACGGCGAGAACGTCAGCTTCTTCAGCAACCTGCGTACCCCGCAGAGCGAGATCTACAATACGGAAGCCAAGGGCGAACACTACCTGCTGGAGGTGGACAACCCGCTCGTATTGCCCGCAGGCAAGAAAGTGCGCTTCCTCATTACTGCCAACGACGTGATCCACTCCTGGTGGGTGCCGCACCTGGCGGTCAAGAAGGACGCCGTTCCCGGCTTTATCAACGAGGCGTGGACGCGGACCGACCAGACCGGCATCTATCGCGGCCAGTGCGCGGAGTTGTGCGGCAAGGACCACGGCTTCATGCCCATCGTGGTCAACGTGGTGGAGCCGGCCGAGTACGATGACTGGCTCGCCGGCAAGCAGGCCGAGCAGGCGGAAATAGCGGCCCTGATGGCCCAGGAGTTCACGCTCGACGAGCTGATGGAGCGCGGCGAGGCGGTGTACCAGCGGAACTGCCTGGCCTGCCACGGGGCCAACGGCGAGGGCGGTGTCGGCCCGGCGATCGCGGCCAGCGCGGTTGCCACGGGTGACCTGTCCGGCCACCTGGAAATCGGCATCAACGGCGTGCCCGGCACCGCCATGCAGGCTTTCGGGGGCCAGATCAACGATGTCGAGATGGCCGCGGTCATCACCTACCAGCGGAATGCGTTCGGCAACAACATGGGCGACCTGGTACAACCCATCGACGTGTTCAACCACAAGAAAGGCCAATAGGAGGAGTTAACGATGGGAGATCATCATCACGGCCCTGCCAAGGGGCTCGGGCGTTGGCTTTTCACGACCAACCACAAAGACATCGGAACCATGTACCTGTGGTTCTCGTTCGCCATGTTCATCCTGGGCGGCGCCTTCGCGATGATCATTCGCGCCGAGCTGTTCCAGCCCGGCATGCAGCTTGTCGACCCCGCATTTTTCAACCAGATGACCACCCTGCACGGCCTGGTCATGGTGTTCGGCGCGATCATGCCCTCCTTTGTGGGCCTGGCCAACTGGCTTATCCCCATGATGATCGGCGCACCGGACATGGCGCTGCCGCGCATGAACAACTGGAGTTTCTGGATTCTGCCGCCGACCTTCCTGCTGCTGGCGTCCACCCTGTTCATGGAGGGCGGGGCCCCGGCGTTCGGCTGGACCTTCTACGCGCCGCTGTCCACCACCTACGCCCCGCCGTCGGTGACCTTCTTCATCTTCAGCGTACACATTCTCGGCCTGTCCTCGATCATGGGGTCGATCAACATCATCGCCACGGTAATGAACATGCGCGCGCCGGGCATGACCTACATGAAGATGCCGCTGTTTGTATGGACCTGGCTCATCACCGCATTCCTGCTCGTCGCCGTGATGCCCGTGCTCGCGGGCGCGGTGACCATGATGCTCATGGACATCCACTTCGGCACCAGCTTCTTCTCCGCCGCGGGCGGCGGCGACCCGGTACTGTTCCAGCACGTGTTCTGGTTCTTCGGGCACCCCGAGGTGTACATCATCATCCTGCCGGCCTTCGGTGTGGTCTCGCAGATCATCCCGGCGTTTTCGCGCAAGCCGTTGTTCGGGTATGACTCCATGGTCTACGCCACCTCGTCAATCGCCTTCCTGTCCTTCATCGTGTGGGCGCACCACATGTACACGGTGGGCATGCCGGTGGCCGGCGAGCTGTTCTTCATGTACGCCACCATGCTGATCGCCGTACCCACCGGCGTGAAAGTGTTCAACTGGGTGACCACCATGTGGCGCGGCGCCATGACGTTTGAAACACCGATGCTGTTCTGCATCGGGTTCCTGGTGCTGTTCACGATCGGTGGCTTCACCGGCCTGATGCTGTCCATCGCGCCGGCGGACTTCCAGTACCACGACTCCTACTTCGTCGTGGCGCACTTCCACTACGTGATGGTCGCGGGTGCGGTGTTCTCGATGACTGCCGCCGTGTACTTCTGGCTGCCCAAGTGGTGCGGCAGGATGTACAACGAGGCGATGGGCAAGACCCATTTCTGGATCTCGTTCATCGGCTTCAACCTGACCTTCTTCCCGCAGCACTTCGTGGGCCTGGCCGGCATGCCGCGCCGCATCCCCGACTACGCGCTGCAGTTCGCGGACTTCAACATGATGTCCTCGATCGGCGCTTTCATTTACGGCGCCTCGCAGATCCTGTTCCTGTACAACGTGATCGCCACGATTGTGGCGGGCAAGCCGGTGAGCGACGAAAAGGTCTGGGACGGCGCGGAAGGTCTCGAGTGGACGGTGCCGACCCCGGCGCCCTACCATACCTTTGAGACGCCGCCCAAGGTCGACCCGGCGCACGCGCATTCGTAAAAGGAGCTGCGTTAATCCCATGATACGCGTCAGTGCAAACCCCGTCGTCGATATCGTGGCCAAGCTGGTCACGACGGCGGCCTTGATGTTTGCCTTCGTGTTCGTGGTCATGGTGCCGCTGTACAACGTGCTGTGCGACGCCCTCGGCATCAACGGCAAGACGGCGAGTTCCGCCTACACCTCTGTGCCGGCCGCTGTCGATGAGGACCGATTGGTCACCATCCAGTTCGTCGCTACCAATAACGACGGCATGCCCTGGGAATTCGCGCCCTCGCAGACGGTGATGAAAGTGCACCCCGGGGCGGTCAACGACACGGTGTTCCTCGCGCGCAACCCGCTGCCGCAACCCATGGTGGCGCAGGCGATACCCAGCGTATCGCCGTCCCGCGCGGCGGAGTATTTCCACAAGACGGAGTGTTTCTGCTTCAACCAGCAACCGCTGGATGGGCAGGCCAGTGCCCAGATGCCGCTGCAGTTTATCGTGGATCAGGACCTGCCACGGGACATCAGGACGATCACGCTGTCCTACACGATTTTTGATGTAACGGAGATGGCGTCCGGCGCTATCGCCGCACGCTGACGTTCCGGCCGGGCTGCCGGGATGGAAATAACGGAGAAATAAGATGAGCAGTCAGACGCCTACTTCAGAGTACGAGACGTACTACGTACCGGAGAAGAGCAAACTCGCCGTATGCGCCACTATCGGCCTTGTGCTGTCGATCTACGGCGCCGCCAGCATCATGAACGACATGACGTTCGGCGATCCCAATGAGCCGACGAGTTCATGGACTATCTTCCTGTGCGGCCTGTTCTTTTTCATGGCAACCCTGTTCGGCTGGTTCCGCGTCACCATCCGCGAGAACATCGCCGGCATGAACAGCGCCCAGCTCAAGAAGTCCTATGTGCTCGGCATGTTCTGGTTCATCTTCTCCGAGGTGATGTTCTTCTTCGCGTTTTTCGGCGCCCTGTTTTACGTGCGCAACCTCGTGGGCCCCTGGCTGGCGGGCGAAGGCGATGGCGGCCGGATGAACGGCCTCCTGTGGGAGGGCTTCGAGTACGCCTGGCCGATGATGCAAACGCCGCAGGAGGCGGTGGGCGGCGCCGCGGCACAGACCATGGCGAACAACGGCTCTTTCACAAGCGCGCACACCAGTATGGCGTTTGCCGACGCGCACGCCTGGTATAAATGGCTGCCGCTGTGGAACACTATTATCCTGCTGTCTTCCAGCGTGACCTGCCACATCGCGCACCTCGGCATCCTCGACGGCAACCGCACCAAGTTCAATATCTGGCTGGGCATCACCGTTGCACTGGGCATGATCTTCCTGGGCCTGCAGGTGGCGGAATACAAGGAGGCCTACGTGCACTTCGGCCTGACCCTGAACTCCGGTATCTACGGCTCGACGTTCTTCATGCTCACCGGCTTTCACGGCTTCCACGTGTTCATGGGGATGACGATGCTGCTGATCCAGTTACTGCGCAGCGTTATCGGCAAGCAGTTCACCAGCGACGACCACTTCGGCTTCGAGGCATCGAGCTGGTACTGGCACTTCGTTGACGTGGTCTGGGTCTTCCTGTTCCTGTTTGTCTACATTTTGTAGAGCTGGCCCAGGGCTCAAGAAAGAACAACGCCGGGGCATGCGGCATGCCCCGGCGTTTTTTTCGGCTCCCGGTAGGGTCGAATTTATTCGACGCGGAACAGGGCTCTCAATACCAGCCATTGCTCACATTGAGAGCTGAGGGACGAGTCGAATAAATTCGACCCTACAGATAGGCGAAGTTGTCGGCAGCGCAGTTTACGGCTCCTGCTCCGCCACAGGCCCCCCGTCCCAGGGGTTGCGATGGCCGATCTGGCCGGTGGACACGCCGTAGACAATGACGGCGGCGAGGGTCAGGGCGAGACCCAGCCGGACGCCGAGGGAGTTGTACAGGCGCCGCCTGTTCTTATCCCCCTGGTCGACCATGAGGAAGTAGAAACCGCTGCCCAGGCTGGCGACCAGTGCCAGCATCAATAGTACAATCGCGACTTTCAGCAAAAGACATGTCCCCCGTAACCAGCGTGCAGTATAAACCAGTCGACAGTGCGAAACCCGCGCACAGCGAAGAGCCGCTGTGAGCGTGGGTTTGCGGTTTGACGCCGACTGGCGCACCACCCTGTTCGCCCTAGTCATGGTGCCGGTCCTCGCCGGCCTCGGCTTCTGGCAGCTCTCGCGCGCCGATGAGAAGGCGTTGCTCGCGGCGGAATTCGACCGCAAGCGCGCGCGGCAGCCGGCAACGCTGGCAGAGCTCGCGCAGGCGCCCGCCCAGGAGCTGGCGTACCGCCCGGTGCGCCTGAGCGGCAGGTTCCGCGAGACGGAGTATTTCCTGCAGGACAACCGGCTGGTGCAGGGCCGCTACGGCAACGAGGTGATCGGCGTGTTTGAACTCGACGACGGCGGCCTGGCGCTGGTCAACCGGGGCTGGATAGTGGCCGACCCGGCGCGCCAGTCCCTGCCGCGGGCACCAGCGGTGCCGGGCCCCGTGACCATCACGGGGCAGGTTTACGTGGCGCCGGGCGCGGCGTACACGCTCGCCGACGAGGCCTATAGCGGCGACTGGCCGATCCGCGTGCAGGCGCTGGATATCGAGAGGGCCGCCGCCGCGCTGTCGGTGCCGGTCGACGCGCTGTTTGCCTACCCCGTGCGCATCGACGAGGGGCAGGCGGGCGCACTGTATGTGGACTGGCCCGTGGTCAACGTCAGCCCGGCCAAGCACATCGGTTACGCCGTACAATGGTTCGCCATGTCCGCGGTGCTCGCGGTGTTGTACGTCCTGCGCAGCACCAACCTGCTCGCCCTCTGGCGGGGCCGGCACAGCAACGGGAGCCGGCAATGACCCAGGCCATGCAGACGAACAACAATCGCCTTGTGCTCATGCTGATCGCGGGCATCCCGGTCACCATGTTCCTCGCCGCCACGTGGCTCTGGTACTACGTGGAAAAGGGCGACCTCGATCTCGTCGCGTCGCTGGGTACGGCCAACCAGGGGACGCTCGTGCAGCCGCCGCGGCAGATCGACGCGATCGCATTGTTCGACGACACCGGCGCGCCGCGCAAATACATCGATCTCGAGCCGCGCTGGACGCTGGCGGTGCCCGAGGCGGGAGCCGATTGCGCCGCGACCTGTGAACACCTGTTGTACCTGACGCGGCAGATCCACGTCGCCATGGGCAAGGAATTCAACCGCATTCGCCGGGTTTACCTCAGCGAGACACCGCTGGACCAGGCGGGCCTGAAGCTGGACAGGCTGAGTGACGGGAACACGGTGCCGGGCAGTTTCTCCGAGTTGCTGGGTACGGAGCACCGCGGCATGCGGTACCTGCAGCTCGGCCCCGGCGGTTACGACGCGCTGTTCGCCGAACAGCGCGATGCGCCGGATACCTGGTACCTGATCGATCCCGCGGGCTGGGTGATGATGTCCTACAATGACAGCATTCACTACAAGGACGTCATCTCCGACCTCAAGTTCCTGCTGAAGAACTCCGGTGTCTGAGCCCGCCATGACCCAAGCCCAAGCCCGCGACGCCGCCACCTGGCGCGATTACAAGGAGCTGACCAAGCCCAACGTCGTGCTGTTGATGATCGTCACCTCGATTATCGGCATGTTCATGGCGGTGCCGGGCATGGTGCCGCTGGATGTGCTGGTGCTCGGCAATCTCGGCATTGCGCTGTGCGCGGGTTCGGCGGCGGCGGTGAATCACCTTGTCGACCAGCGGGTGGACCAGAAGATGGCGCGCACCAGGGCCCGGCCCGTCGCGCAGGGCCGGGTCGGCAACCTGCAGGCCGCGCTCTTCGCGCTGGTGCTGGGTGTGCTCGGCATGTACATCCTGCTGGTGTGGATCAACCCCCTGACAGCCTGGCTCACGCTGGCGTCGCTCGTCGGTTATGCCTTCGTGTATACGATGTTCCTGAAGCGCGCGACCCCGCAGAACATCGTGATCGGCGGCCTGGCCGGCGCCGCGCCGCCGCTGCTCGGCTGGACCGCGGTGACCGGCGAGATCCATGGCCACGGCCTGTTGCTGGTGTTGATCATCTTCGCGTGGACGCCGCCGCATTTCTGGGCACTGGCGATCGCGCGCAAGGAGGAGTACGCCTCCGTGGGCATCCCCATGCTGCCTGTGACCCACGGCGTGGCGTTCACCAAACTGCATATCCTGCTCTACACCATCATCATGTTCCTGATTACCCTGCTGCCCTTCGCCACGCGCATGAGCGGGCCACTGTACCTGTTGGGCGCGGTGGTGCTGGGGCTGGGTTTTCTCTACTGGGCAATCGAACTGATGCGCGGCAAAAACAAGCGCGCGCCGATGGATACCTTCCGGTACTCCATTGTCTACCTGTTCGCCCTGTTCATGGTGATGCTTGTCGATCACTACCTGTTTCCCGTGTCTGAATTATGAGGCCCCTGTGACGCAACAGCGCCGTATCCTGCTCACCGTTGCCGCGCTGCTGGCGTTCATCGCGCTGGTCGTGGCGGGCTTCGTGCACCGCATTTCCCTGCCGCGCGTACTGACGGACGCCGAGATGAAGGCGAACGGGCTCTACATCCATGCCACGCCGCGGCACTTCGGCGACTTCGCCCTGGTGGACCACCACGGCCAGCCCTTCACGCACGAACGCCTCGAGGGCCGCTGGAGCCTCGTGTTCTTCGGCTTCACGTTCTGCCCGGATATCTGCCCGACCACCATGGCGTTCCTCAACGAGTTCATGGCGGAACTCGAGGGCACGGAGGCCCGGGACACACAGGTGGTGATGGTCACGGTGGACCCGGCCCGCGACACGGTGGCGCAGCTCGCGCAGTACGTCCCCTACTTCAACGAGGACTTCATCGGCGTGACCGGCGAGTTCCTCGATATTCACCGCTTTGCCACGGCGCTGAACACACCCTTCCGCAAGGTGGCGGGCCAGAGCCCGGAGAACTACCAGGTGGACCACAGCGCCAACGTGGTCCTGATCAACCC
>JAUIEP010000129.1 GCA_030428835.1 Gammaproteobacteria bacterium
TCGACGACCAGAAGTGGGGCGTGGGCTTCCACATGGATACCGACTTCGCCGGGACCGAGCGCAAGAACCGCAGGCGCAAGCTGTACCTTGTGTACCAGGCGCGCGAGCGCGAGCTCGAGCACATGGAGCAACAGGTGCGCCTGGAAGTGCGCAGGGCGCAGTTCGAGGCGCACCAGCGCACGCGCGCGATGTCCCTGCACAGCAGGGAGTTGGCGCTCGCCGAGCAGCAGTTTGAGCAGGCGCGCATCCTGCACGACAACGACCAACTGGGCGGCATTGAACTGCTGGAGAGCGAACGGCGCTTGCTGGAGGCGAAGCACAACGCGCTGGCCGCGCGGATACAGCATATACTCGCGGTCATGGAACTCGGTCTCGCAACCGGCGCGGAGACAGTCGCATGGGACTACTGAGCAGTCGCGCGCGGGCCACCACCGTCGGCAGCGCGGCCCTGCTGGTGTTGCTGGCGATCTCCAGTACCTGGCTGGCGAGCGAGGACGGCCCCACCCTGCCCTCCGCCAGGATCTCGCCCCACGCCCGCGTGACCGCCGGGCCTTTCGAGGTCTATGTCACCGCCTCCGCGCTTATCGAGGCACGCCAGTCCGTCACCCTGTCCTCCGAGTTGCCCAGCAACAAGGCGAAGATCCTGTATCTCGCGGACGAGGGAGTGCCGCTGCAGGCCGGCGACGTGCTGGCGCGGTTCGACCCCGCGCCGTTCGAGGAAGAGCAGGTCACGCTGGAGGGCGAACTGCGGGAACTGCGGGCGTCGCTCGAACAGGCGCAGGCCGAGAAGGTGCTGCTGGAGCAGGAGATGGTCGAGCGCAAAACGGAGATCGACTACCAGGTGACGCTCGCCCGGCTGGCGCTCGACAACCTCGAGCGCGTGGAGATTCCCAACCGCGAGCAGGTGGCGCGCAAACAGGCCGACAAGTCGCAGGCCGACTACCGCCGGGCGAAGCGGGAGGTGCGCACGCAGGAGAAGCTGTTCGAGCAGGGCCTGTCGCGCAAGAGCGACCTGGACAACGCGCGCGACGTCGAGATGGAGCAGCAGGCGGCCCACGCCATCGCCGTCCGCGAACTCGAGGCCCTCATCAACATCGCGTTCCCCGCGGAGCGCGAGCAGGCTGCCCTGAACCTGGAAAAGCGCGAGCGCGAACAGGCGGGTTTCGGCGAGGTCACCCGCCAACGCCTGCTCAAGCAGGACGCGGCCATCGCCCGACTGCGCAATCGCATCGCGGGCGCGCAGCAGAAACTCGCGCAGGCGCGGCAGCATCTGCAAATGACCGTGCTGCGGGCGCCCGTGACCGGCATCGTGCTGTACAAGCGCATCGCCTATGGCACGGAGCGGCGCAAGCCGCAGGTGGGGGACTCGCTATGGAATCGCAACGCGTTCGCCGAAATGCCCGACCTGTCCTCGCTGGTCGCCTTCGCGCGGGTCGATGAAAAAGACGTGGGCAAGCTGCAGCCCGGGCAGCCCGCCCGGATCGCACCCGAGGCGTATCGCGACCTCGTGCTGACAGGCAGCGTGGACGCGGTGGGCACGCTCGCCGACGAGGTGGGCGAGCCCGGCGCAACGCGCTATTTCAGCGTGCGTATCGCCCTCGACCAGCCCGACGCGCGACTGCGCCCGGGCATGAGCGCGCGCGCGTCCATCCTTGCCAGCGCCTACTCGGACGTCGCCAAGATCCCGCTGGAGGCGGTGTTCTACGAGGACGGCCTGCCCGTGGGCTTCGTGTACGAGGGCGGCGCGCACCGCCGCGTCGAACTCGCGCTGGGTGACACCGACGGCCAGCACATCGTGGTCAAGCACGGTCTCGAAGTGGGTGAGCAGGTCTCACTGCTCTACCCGGACGGCGCGCACGCGGGAAGTCCATGATCGCCGCCCGCGCGCTCGCCAAGCACTACCGCGACAACAACCGCCAGGTCACCGTGTTCGACGACCTCGACCTGGAATGCGCCGCCGGCGACTACCTCGCCCTGATGGGCACCTCCGGGGCGGGCAAGACCAGCCTCCTGCAATTGCTGGGCTGCCTCGATCGCCCGGATGCGGGCGAGTACCGCCTGGACGGTGAACTCGTCTCGGCGCTGGACGAGGAGGCCCTCGCGCACATCCGCAATCGCAAGATCGGCTTCGTGTTCCAGACGAACTATTTCGTGGACTACCTCGACCTCGTCGACAACGTGGCGCTGCCGGGGCGCTACGGCGGCCGCCACGGCGATCCGGCTCTGCGCGAACGGGCGGTTGCGCTGCTGACGCGCGTGGGCCTGGACCATCGCCTGCACCACCTGCCCGGAGAGCTATCGGGGGGCGAGCGGCAACGCGCGGCGATCGCCCGCGCGCTGTGCAACTCTCCCGGGCTGTTGCTGGCGGACGAGCCCACCGGCAACCTCGACGAGGCGAACACCGAGCGCGTCCTCGCCATCCTGGAGGAACTGCCGGGCGCGAACACCGCGCTGATCGTTGTCACCCACGACAGGCGGGTCGCGCAGCGGGCGGACAGGCGGCTGATGCTGCGCGACGGGCATCTCGAGGAGCACGCCTGATGTTGTCGCGGGAACTGGTCGATGCCCTCAAGCTGTGGTCACGGCGGCGCGCTCAGGGCCTGCTCAGCACGCTCGGCATCACGGTGGGTGTCAGTGGGCTGATCCTCGTCGTCGCCATCGGCGAGGGGGCGAATCGCGAGTTGCAGAACGCCGTCGGCGCGCTCGGCTCCGGGTCACTCATACTGCGGGTCGGCGAGGAACCTGCCGGGGGTCCCGCGCTGACGCTGGCGACCGCACAGGCACTGGCGCGGATTGCGCCACAACAGTTGTTGGCTAGCGCACCGCTGCGGCGCGCGCAGGCCACGGTCTATGCCGGCGAGCACACCCTGCCCGACGCGCGCATTGTGGGCACCGATCGCCACTACCCGGGCTTCTTCGACCTGGCGCTGCACAGCGGGCGTTTCATTACCGATTACGACGCGCGCCACGGCACGCGCGTGGCGGTACTGGGCTGGGAGGCGGGCCGCGGGCTGTTTCCGCGCGGCCAGGTGATCGGGCAACAGGTGAAGCTGCGCGGCGACTGGTATACCGTTATCGGACTGCTGCAGCCCGGCGCGCGCGCACTGCCGGAGATCGAGCGACTCGGGCTCGAGGGCATCGACCACGACATCTACATCCCGACCGGCAGCGCCCTGTTCGACGCGCGCGGCGCGGGCCTGGACGAGCTGCTGTTGCGCTTCGCCGACGAGGCGGCGCTCATGGGCACGCTCGACCTGGTGCAGCGGGTGCTGCAGGTGGGGCGTGAGGAACACGGCGTCGAGCTTCTCATCCCCATCCAGTTGCTGCGCCACAAGCAACGGGTCCAGCAGTTGTTCCAGTACCTGTTGTTCGGGGTCGCATCGCTGATGTTGCTGGTGGGGGGCGTCGGCATGATGAACATCATGTTGTTCAATGTCCTGTCGCGCAGGCCCGAAATCGGGCTGCGCCGCGCCATCGGCGCCACCCGGCGCGATATCATCACGCAGTTCGTGACCGAATCGATGCTCGTGGCACTGGCCGGCGGGTTCGGGGGCATCCTGCTGGGCCTTGCGTGCTACGTCGCCATCGATGTCGGCACGAGCTGGCAACTCGCCTTCAGCGCCGGCGCCGCCCTGCTGGGCCTCGCCGCCTCCGTGGTGATAGGCGCGATTTTCGGCGCCTACCCGGCGCTGCAGGCCGCCGCGGTGTCGCCCGTGCAGTCGCTGCGCCAGGCCTGATCATTCCGTGCTCAACGACAACGGGCCTGCCCGGGCCGCGAAGCAAGAGACGACATCGTCGAGGGACGAGACAATGAGCAAGCGTATGCAAGACAAGGTAACGATCATCACCGGCGGTGCCTCGGGTATCGGTGAAGGCATGGTGCGGCGGTTCTGCGCCGAGGGGGCCCGCGTGCTGCTGGCCGACGTCGATACGGCGGCGGGCGAGGCCGTTGCGGCGGCCACGGGCGCGCACTTCGTCGCTCTCGATGTCAGCGACCCCGCGAGCTGGGACGCGCTTGCCGAGCGCGTGCGCGCGGATTACGGCCGCCTCGACGCGCTGCTCAACAATGCCGGTATCGTGAGCGGCCTCGATATCGAACAGGTCGACCTGGCGGCGTGGGACCGGCTGCTGTCGGTGAACCTGACCGGCGTGATGCTCGGCTGCAAGATGGCGATTGCGCTGATGCGCGACAATGCCCGTGGCAGCGGCGGCGCCATCATCAACACGGCCTCTACCACCTCGTTCCTGGCAATCCCGGACGTGGCCTACACCACCTCAAAGGCCGCGGTGGTGGGCCTGACAAAGTCGGTCGCCGTGCACTGCGCCACGCAGGGCCTGAACATCCGGGTCAACTCACTGCATCCCGGTGCCACCCTTACCAATATCCTCAGGACCGCCCTCGCGGCCAACCCGGAAATAGAACCGAACCTGCAGCGGATGTCGCCGATGGGCCGCCTGGGCACCGTGGAGGAGGTGGCGGCCATGGCGCTGTTCCTGGCCTCGGACGAGGCCAGCTTCTGCACCGGCGGGCAGTACGTGGTCGACGGCGGTACCGTGGTGGAGCACCCGCGCATGTAAGGCGGCACCCGCGATCAGTCCGCGAGGGCCGCCCGGGCACACTCCGCCGTCACGCAACCGGCGCTGCGAAATTCCGCCTCCCACGCGGCGAGCCGCGCGGCCAGCGCCGCCCGCTCCTGTGCAACCTCCGGCGCGTCGACCAGGTTGAGCGCCTCGTAACCCGCCGCCCCGACGCGCAGGAACTGCACCGGGGGCAAGGTATCGACACACAGGCGCTGCAGGTCCGTGGCCAGGCCAAGGCCGACCAGCAGCCGCAGGTCACCCAGCAGGGGCGGCATCTCGCCGGCGCAGACCAGGTCGTGCACATAATTGTTGATCAACAGGTAATCGGGGGAGCGCACCGCGGTGTGGCTGCGCGCGCCGCCATGGTTGTTCTGCTCGGCATACACGAATTCGCGGTGCGCATAGGCGGGGTCATCGAATGCCCCGGCGAAGGAATACCCCTGGAACTCCGGCGGCGCTCCCAGCCCCGCCAGCCGCAAGATGGTCGGGGCCAGGTCCACGCTGCTGACCAGGCCGTCGTAATGCCCTGCCGCGCCCGGCCCGAGCACGAGCAGGGGCGTCTTGATCCCCGCGTCATAGAGCGTGGTCTTGGCAAGCGACGTCGGCGCACCGTTGTCCGCGAGCAGGAACAGCCAGGTGTTGTCGAGCAGCCCCTCGGCCCGCAACGCGCTGATGAATTCCCCCAAATAGAAATCCACCTTGTGAATCTCATCGAGATAGGCCGCGTAGGCCGCCCTGCCCCCGGGCGTATCGGCGAGATAGGCGGGCATCCGCACGGCCGCGGGGTCGTGCACACGGAACTGCTGCGGCGCATCGTGCGGTACATGGGGGTCGCGGCTGGCGAGCCAGAAAAAAAACGGGCGGCCTGCGGGGCGCTGGGCGAGCAGGCGCGGCCAGTCGGCGTCGTCGCTGCCCTCCGCCCTGAATACGTCATCAAAACGGTGCTCGAATGCCGCGCCGAGATGCCACTTGCCCATGGACGCCGTGTAGTAACCGCGCTGCCGCAGCTGCTCGGGGATGCTGGTGAAGCCGTCCGGCACCGGGTCGTGTGTGTGCGGTGCGCCGGTCGCGGTGGGATAACGTCCCATCAGGATACTGGCGCGACTGGGTGAGCAACTGCTGGTCGTGAGGAAGGCGTTGTTGAAACTGAAGCCCTGCCGGGCGATGTAGTCGATATTCGGCGTGTTGACCTGGTCGTCCTGCGCGCCGTAGTCGCGCCACCCCCAGTCATCGAGTACCACCAACACGAAGTTGGGCGCGGTGCTCTCGCCGGGCGCGTTGGTCGCGCCGCCCCCGTCGCCACAGCCGGCGAGCAAGAGTGACAACACCAGGGACACGAACGTGCCGCGCATACGCCGCAACCCGCGACTGAAATTTCGGCGCAACTCTAGCAGGTTTCGTCGCGAATGCTCGTGAACCTTGTTCGGTATTTTTGGTGCTATTCGGGGATGCGCACGACCAGCTTGCCGCGGTTGGAACCGTCGAACAGGCGCAGGAAGGTCGGCAGGATGTCGTCCAACCCGTCCACCACCTCCTCCCGAAACTGCAGTTCCCCGGCCAGCACCCACGCGGCGAGTTGCGCGATGCCCTCCTCGAACCGGTCCATGTAGTCGATCACCACGAAGCCCTGCACCGTGATGCTCTCGGCGACGAGTTGCCACAGGTTCTTCGGACCCGGCGCGTCGGGCACGTTGTAGGTTGAAATCCAGCCGCACACGGCGACCCGCGCGTACTTGTTCAGGCACATCAGCGCGGCGTCGAGGATCTCGCCGCCCACGTTGTCGAAGTAAACGTCGACACCCTCAGGGCAGGCCGCCCTGATCGCCGCCTGGTAGTCACCGCAGGTGCGGTAGTTGATCACCTCGTCGAAGCCGAGCTCGTTTTTGAGCCAGGCGCACTTGTCGTCCGAGCCCGCCATACCCACCACGCGGCAGCCCTGCATCTTCGCAATCTGCCCGACGATGGAACCCACCGCACCGGCGGCGGCGCTCACGAGCACCGTCTCGCCCGGCCTGGGGCGGCCCACCTCCAGCAAACCGAAGTAGGCGGTAAGCCCGGTGGGGCCGAGCACGCCGAGGAACAGGCTGAGGGGGATGCCGGCGCTCTCGTCGAGTTTCGCGCACATGGCCGCCGGTACCGTGGTGTAGGTCTCCCAGCCGCCCATGACCTGCGCGACATCGCCCACGGCGAAGTCGGGGCTCGCGCTCTTCACCACGCGACCGATGACGGTGCTGCGCACCGGGTCGCCCAGCGCGATGGGTTCGATGTAGTTGGGGTCATCCCCCATCCAACCGCGAATGGCCGGGTCGAGGGAGATGTACAGATTCTTCAGCACCACGTCCCCGTCGGCAGGGTCGGCGACCGGGACGTCGCGATACGGGACATTGGCGGCGGTGGGCAGGCCCTCCGGCCGGGAATCCAGGTAGTACTGGCGGTTTATCAGCGTAGTCATCCGCGCAAGATAGTCGCAGACAAAAAATCAGTCAACCCTGATTGTTTTAGAGGGACTATTCTGCTAGTTTTTTCACTCTTCCCGATTTCCCGGAAACCAGCCCAGGCAGGACGCGAGCGCATGAGTATTCTGATAGCAGGCACGGTACACCTCCCGGCGGGCGACCGCGAAAAGGCCCTGGCGGAGACCGCGGGGCTGGTCGCCGAGACCCGCACGCAACCGGGTTGCCTGCACTACGTCTGGTCCGCCGACCCCACCTCCGACACCCGCCTGTACGTGTTCGAGAAATGGGCGTCGCAGGAGGACCTCGCCGCGCACCTCGCCGGCCCCTACTACATGAACATGCTGACCAGCCTCGGCAAGTACGGCGTCTCCGACACGGAGGTTGCCAAGTACCGCGTGGACCTCGAGGAGCCGGTCTACGATCCCGAGGGCCGCCCGCGCGCGGACTTCTTTACCGAGTAACGCGCACCGTCGCCACCGCAAGGCAATTCCAGGAAGCCCAGCACACATGCCGCAAGAGCACATAAAAACCTACTGCCGCTTCTGCCACGCGTACTGCCCGATGGTCGCCACGGTGCGGGACAACACGCTGCTGGCGCTCGAGCCTGATCCCGACAATCCCGTCTACGGCGGCTACACCTGCATCAAGGGCCGCCAGCTCATCGAACAGGTGGACCACCCGACCCGCGTGCAGCAATCGCAGAAGAAGCAACCCGACGGCAGCTTCGCGGACATCGCGAGCGCGGACGCGCTGGACGAGATCGCCGTGAAGCTGCAGGACATCCTCGCAAAGTACGGGCCGCGCGCCATCGCGAGCTACAACGGCACGTATTCCTTCCAGAACTCCGCCGCGCACGATGTCGCCCGCGCCTTCCATGCCGCCATCGACTCGCCCTCCTACTACACCAGCGTGACGATCGACCAGCCCGCGAAGGTCGCCATCGGCCCCGCGCGCATGGGGTTCTGGAACGGCGGCGGCCACATGTGGAACGATTCCGACGTGGCGCTGATCATCGGCAACAACACCCTGGTGTCGCACTACTCCATCCCGGGCGGCGTGCCCTCTTTCAGCCCGCACAACGCGCTGCGCGAGGGTCGCAAGCGCGGCATGCAGGTCATCTGCGTCGACCCCCGCCGCACCGAGCTGGCGCGGCGCGCCGACCAGCACCTGCAGGTGAATCCGGGTCACGATGCCGCCGTCCTGGCCAGCATGATCAGCGTCATCCTGCGCGAGGAACTGCACGACAAGGCGTTCTGCGCGGAACACGTGGCGCACCTCGACGAACTGCAGGCGTTGACCAGCCGCTTCACGCCGCAGCGCGTGGCGGAGGCCGCCGGCATCACCGCGGGACAGATCGTGGTCGCGGCGCGCACCTTCGCCAACGCCGGCCGCGGCACCGCCGTCTCCGGCACCGGCCCCGAGATGGGGCCGCACCCCAACCTCCTGCAACACCTGATCCAGAGCATCAATGCCATCTGCGGCCGCTTCTGCCGCGCCGGCGAGAAGATGCCCAACCCCGGCGTGCTCACACCGCCCGTACCGCGGCACGCGCAGGCGACCGGCCCGGTGCGGGAGTGGCTGGAGGACGGCATCCGCAGCCGCGTGTCGGACGATATTCGCGAGACCGTGGTGTTGTCGCCGTACGGCCCGAAGAAGGAAATGCCGACGGCGATCATGGCGGACGAAATGCTCATGGAGGGCGAGGGCCGGATCAGGGCGCTCATCTGCGTGGGCGGCAACCCCCTGCTGGCCTTTCCCGACCAGGAAAAAACGCACCGCGCGCTCGCGTCGCTGGAGCTGTTGGTGTGCGTGGACCTGAAGATGTCAGCGACAGCGCAGATGGCGGACTACGTGCTGGCGCCCAAGCTGTGCCTGGAGCGCGAGGACGTCACGCTGCTGACCGACATCTGGCACGACCAGCCCTACTGCCAGTACACGCCCGCCGTCATCGAGGCGCAGGGCGACAAGATCGAGGAGTGGGAGGTCTTCTGGGAGCTGGGCCGCCGCATGGGCCTCGACCTGCAGATGGCCGGCGGCCCCATCGACATGCAACACAAGCCGACCAAGTACGAACTGCTGTCACAGATAACGCAGGGGTCGCGCGTACCGCTGGCCGAGATCCGCGCGCGCGAGGGCGGCCACATCTACGATGTACCGGATGTCATCGTGCAGCCGGCCGACCCCGGGACCGCTCAGCGCCTGGAACTCACCCCCGAGGGCCTGGCCGGCGAGCTGGACGCCGCCTTCGCCGACCTCGACGCCAGCGTGTCGGGCGACTTCCCGCTCCGGCTCATCAGCCGACGCATGAAGAACACCTACAATTCCACGGGGCCGGAGCTCTCGTTGCTCGGCGAGAAAGGCACCACCAATCCGGCGTTCATGCACCCGCGGGAACTCGCCGAGCGCGACATCGCCGACGGCGAGGTCATCGAGGTGGTCTCGCAGCATGGCAGGATTCCCGCGGTCGCCGCGGCGGCCGACGACATCAAGCCGGGCGTGGTGTCGATGTCGCACTGCTGGGGTGGCTCGCCCGATCCCGGTGCGGGCACGGACGGCAGGGTGCGCGAAATCGGCAGCAACACCAACCGCCTGATCGACAACCTCGCGGGCGGGGAAAAATACTCGGGTATGCCGCGCCAGAGCTGCATCCCCATCACTATTCGCAAACTATCCTGACCGCCCCAAGGCGGCCGGCCAGATCCCCGGAGAACTCGCCATGAGTGAGAAGAAACCGTTCCGTTTTTCGTTGCAGAGCTTCAACACCGACTCGCCCGCCAACTGGCGCAACCTGATCGACAAGACCGAGGCCCTGGGCTATTCCACGTTCTTCCTGGCCGACCATTTCCTGAGCGAGGGTCCGGCACTGGACGGCACATTCCACCCGCCGCAGATGCTCGCGGCACTGCCCGCCATCGCGATGGCGCTGGAGCAGACCACCACCCTGCGTGTGGGCGCGCGCGTACTGTGCAACGACTATCGCCACCCCTTTGTTACCGCCAAGGAAGCGGCCACGCTGGACTATCTCTCCGGGGGCCGCCTCGAGTTCGGCATCGGCGCGGGCTGGATTCGCAAGGAGTACGAGGCGGTCGGCCTGCCCTTCGACGAGTTCCCCGAGCGCTTCAGCCGCTTTGCCGAATTCGTGCACGCCTACAAGGCGTTCATGTCAGGGGAGATCATGGACATCGACGGCGACTTCATCCGCTGGTCCGGATTCGCCGGCACCCCAGAACCTGTGCAGAAGCCCTACCCGCCCCTCATGATCGGCGGCGGCAGCAAGAAGATCCTGGCATTCGCGGGCGCCGAGGCCGACATCGTCAGTCTCAATTTCAACAACCGCGCCGGCGTGCTGGGCCCGGACGGCATGGCCTCGGGGCTGGCGGCCGAGACGGAAAAGAAAATCCGCTGGGTCCGCGGCGGCGCGGGCGACCGCTTCGACGACATCGAACTGGAGATCGGGGCCTACAACACCATCATCACGGATCACCAGGAGGCGACCGCGGCGGCGATCGGCGAGGCGCTCGGCATGGCCGGCGCGGACATACTCGCACACCCCCACTGCCTGATCGGCAGCGTCGACTACATCTGCGAAGAGCTGGAACGGCGCCGCGAGACCTACGGCATTTCCTACGTCGCCGTGATGGATGACGGCCAGAACAACATGGTCGAGGCCTTCGCCCCCGTGGTGGCGCGACTGGCCGGCAAGTAACCAACGCAAAACCCGGGAGAGACATTCCATGCTGAACCTGAAAGACCCCACCCTCCTGCGCAACCAGCTCTACATCGACGGCGCCTGGGCGGACGCCGACAACGGCGCCACCATGCCGGTGCTCAATCCCGCCACGCGACAGGAGATCGTGGCCATCCCGAACGCGGGCGCGGCGGAGACCCGGCGCGCCATCGAGGCAGCGGACACCGCGTTCGCCAGTTGGCGCAACGTGGTGGCCAAGGAGCGCTCCGCGGTACTCAAGCGCTGGTTCCAACTCATCATGGACAACCAGGAAGACCTGGCACAGATCATGACCGCCGAGCAGGGCAAGCCGCTGGCGGAGTCGCGCGGCGAGGTGGCTTACGGCGCCGCGTTCGTCGAGTGGTTCGCCGAGGAGGGCCGCCGCGTGTACGGCGACACCATCGCGGCGAACAACCCGAACCAGCGCATCGTAACCCTCAAGCAACCCGTCGGCGTGGTCGCCGCGATCACGCCCTGGAACTTTCCCATCGCCATGATCACCCGCAAGGTGGCGCCGGCGCTGGCGGCGGGCTGCAGCATCGTATTGAAGCCCGCGACCGAAACCCCGCTGTGCGCACTGGCGCTGGCCGAACTCGGCGAGCGCGCCGGTATCCCCGCCGGTGTGTTCAGCGTGGTGGCCGGCAACAACGCCCGCGCCATCGGCGGCGAGATGACAGGCAACCCCATCGTGCGCAAGCTGACCTTCACCGGCTCCACCGAGATCGGCAAGGTACTCATGGAACAGTGCGCGGCCACCGTGAAGAAGACCTCGATGGAGCTCGGCGGCAACGCGCCGTTCATCGTGTTCGACGACGCCGACCTCGACGCCGCCGTGGCGGGCTGCATGGCCTCCAAGTTCCGCAACGCGGGCCAGACCTGCGTCTGCGCCAACCGCATCCTGGTGCAGGACGGCGTGTTCGACGCCTTCGCCGGAAAGCTCGTGGCGGCGGTGCAGCAGCTCAAGGTGGGCAATGGCGCCGACGAGGGCGTGACCATCGGGCCGCTCATCAACGACGCCGCGTTCGACAAGGTCAGCGAGATCCTCGGAGAAGCCACCGGCAAGGGCGCGAAAGTGCTGTGCGGTGGCAGCGGCACCCCCGAGCCCGGGCAGAACTTCTTCGAGCCGACGGTGCTCACGGACGTGGACGACACCATGGACGTTTACAACGAGGAAATCTTCGGCCCGATCGCCCCGCTGTTCCGCTTCAGTACCGAGGAAGAGGCCATCCGCATCGGCAACGACACGCCCTTCGGTCTCTCCGCCTATTTCTACGCCCGGGACATCGGCCGTATCTGGCGCGTCAGCGAGGGCCTCGACTACGGCATCGTCGGCGTCAACGAGGGCATCATCTCGACGGAGGTCGCGCCGTTTGGCGGCGTGAAGGAGTCCGGCATCGGCCGCGAGGGTTCCAAGTACGGCATCGACGACTACCTGGAGATCAAGTATCTCTGCATGGGCGGCATCAACGACTAGGGTCACGGACGCTCGCCTACGGTGGCCACTATCGCCTATAATCCGTCCGACGCGAGACTGTTTTAATCAGTCAGGTTTGTTTTTAACACAATGGCGGGCGGTTGCCGCCGACGCCGCGCAGTGCGCCGCGACCCCGACGAGCAAGGAAGGCCATGGCCAGGAACGACACGCCGGACAGCGCCAGCGCTGACCGCGCAGACAAGGGCGACGACATCAGCTGGCAGGCGCAGAAGAGCGCCATGACCCGCGACCGCATCCTCGATGCCGCGATCAACTGCTTCGTCGAGCTCGGTTACACCAACGTCACCACGGCGCGTGTCGCCAGCTCCGCCGGCGTCTCGCGCGGTGCCATGCTGCACCACTTCCCCTCCAAGACGGAACTCATCCAGGCGGCGATCGAATACCTGCACGACAAGTTGCTCGAGGACTACACCGCGCGCGTCAACAGCATCCCCAAGTCGCTCAAGGGCGCGCAGCGCCGCCGCGCGGGACTCGACGCGTACTGGGAACACCTGACCGGCGACCTGTTCGTCGTGTATCACGAGCTCTGCGTGGCCAGCCGCACCGACCCGGAACTGCGCGCGATACTCGAGAATTCGCAACAGCTCTTCGAGCAGCACGTGCGCGAGTCCAATGAACACCTGTTCGCGGAGTGGAAAGACCGAGGCGACCGTTTCCTGCTCGCCATGGATGTCACGAAGTTCATGATGGAAGGCATGGCGGCGGGCCAACTCGCCACCAACCGCTCCGAGCGCGTGCGTCGTCTCCTCAACTACCTCGCCGACCGGCTGGAAGAAATCTTCGAGGAAGGCGGGGACTCCGCCGTGAGCCGCCACAGCGGGGGTTAGGCTCGTGAGGCAGGTCGCTGTAAGCGAACTGCCCCGCATTTGGTGTTGTGGGCGCGAACGTAACCGCCTGTCTGGCTGGTCAGTAGTAATACACCAGGCCCTATCCCCAAAGGGCAGTTCCAGGTCGAATGAATTCGACCCTACGGGAATCCCGTTACCCTGGCGCGCAACAACCTGCAGGCCCGAAATCATTCGATGTGGTGCGGACTATTCGCCGCAGCGTGGTCGAATTGCGCCACCGGAATCCGCATTCATGATTGGAGCGCGAAAGCCTGCAGGCTCGAAATCATTCGATGTGGTGCGGACTATTCGCCGCAGCGTGGTCGAATTGCGCCACCGGAATCCGCATTCATGATTGGAGCGCGAAAGCCTGTCGCGTCGAATTCATTCCATGTCGTGCGGACTGTTCGCCGCAGCGTGGTCGAATTGCGCCACCGGAATCCGCATTTATGATTGGAGCGCGAAAGCCTATC
>JAUIEP010000130.1 GCA_030428835.1 Gammaproteobacteria bacterium
CAGGATATGCTGGCATCGACTGTAGTGGTGGCCGTAGCTCATCAGGTAGAGCACCGGATTGTGGCTCCGGAGGTGGGGGGTTCGAGACCCCTCGGCCACCCCAAATCGGGCAGTGATTTCGGGGTACAATCCCTCGCGACGGGGGTATAGCTCAGCTGGATAGAGCACCGGCCTTCTAAGCCGACGGTCCCAGGTTCGAATCCTGGTACTCCCGCCACTAACTAGCTGATATTATTAGCATGTTTGGCTCAATAGTTGGTGGAAAGCAGTGCACCTCCATGACTTTGTTGCCTATTTGTTGCTCTCGATACCTTGCCGATCAAAATCGCTCACAGGAATGGGTGGTGGGAACCAGTCTTGAGCATGTCAATGCATATCTAATTTAGGGTCTCGGCTTTGACCGAATGCTGGCAATGGACTATAAATCATAGGGTTTTTATAAAAGCGCTGCTTATAACTGATATGTACTGGGCTTATTGACCTTAGGCTCGGTAAAGAGAGTTCAGATGCCTTATCGATTGCACTTCGCTTGTTTTCTTATCTTGGGAATGCTGGCCGCCTCTGGCTGCAAAGTTATCGCCACCGTAAACGAAGGCGGGAAGCTGTTATCCCATTCCGGTCTCTACACGTGTCTTGAAGGCGAAGTTTGCGAGTTCGACATTCCTACAGACGGCTATCTGGAGGAGGTCTTCGTCGGAATCCCGAGAGATGGGTATGTATTTGCTGGCTGGCGCAATGCCAGACGACACTTTTGCTCAGGTAAGGAAGGCGAATGCAGGCTGACCATTGATCCTGCTAAAGCTGACTTCGAGGAACTACAAAGAAATTTCGGGAGCACATTTCGTATTGAACCGATATTTTTAGCTGAAGATACTCTTTTCCTTCACGAAGTCGACAGACGCATTGCCAATGTATCGATAGAAGGAGAACAAATAACTTTAATAGGCGAAAAGAATGGGGAAGGCCTAGCGACAAGCGTTGATAGACTTCAGCTTACAACGGACGCCAACGAATTATTGGAATTTTATTTTGATGAAAGTGGCGCATTAACTGGGTTTGTGGACAAGGATGGCACATATAATAACCTTTCGATTTTAAAGGAGATATCACCTGCTGTCCTGACGAGCGCGAGCGGTGCAAGTACATTATTAACTGACAATGAATCTGGTTCTGCTGGTGATCTGGGAGCCGCTCAATCCTCGTCTACGGAAGTTGTGGGAATAAGTGTTCGTGACTGTGGCGCTTCTGTACCAAATCCTAGCCTCAATACTGCGGCTCGGCTATGGAGTAGGGACGCTTCTGGTAATGTAGTCAGACGAGAGTTGTCTTTTGTTCCTGCATTGAATGAATATCAATTCGCCTTTCCAATAGATTCGGCCAAGTTAGCAGCTGAAGGCCTCGTTCCAGCCTGCAATGCGCTTGGCGAAGGGATGCAATATGTTTGCGCAACCAAGGACGCTTTGGTCCCTCCAGGCTTCAGTCCGACTGTCAGCATTGCCTCATACTGCAGCATTACGGCTGCGCTTGCTGGAGTAGGATATCCGGCTTGTGTCGCAAATTTACTTACACTTTACTCAACCTTGGAGGTTGTATGCGGGCCTCTTGGACCCGGCCCGGGCGCTGATGATTTGGTTACTGTTTCATGTAAGGAGATTCAAAAAACAGTAGATATTTATGCCGAGGCTACCCAAATAAGGGAGTTTCGCGCAGAAGCTACGGTTGGCACTAGTATTCCATACCGTCGCAAGACCTCCGAGTGGAGGGCTGCACAGCCGGCACTGCCATTTTTTAACCTAGACGTTGCCAGGCCTATATTGGGCAACGGTGTTTTTACACCTAGCGAACCCGAAATTGAAGATGGATACAGTCTCACCTTTCCCTTGCAATGTACTCAAAATCCCGCAACCGGCACCATGGTTAGCAAGAGATCGGATCCTATATCCGGCGATATCTACGATGTAGGCGGTGCGCTAGTTGATATTGCTGCGGGTGAGGAGAGTCTCACTTTTGTAGTTCCTGGTCTTGATAGGCCTGAAGGTTCTGTGGATACCTACGAGGTATTTTTGGGAGATGAAGGAGTACTATCCAAGGCTGCCAGTATCACCATACCGCCGAAAGAAGTCTTCCAACCGATCATTGGTCCAGGGAACTTGACGCTTGATGGAGTGGTTTTGACTACCGCTCCAGTCGTGCCCGGTTGTTCTGCAAGCGATTACGCCCGGCCTATAGCTGGAACTACTGTTCGGCTTATCGGAAGCTTTTTTGGCTCAGTAACTGGCGTTGGTACAGAATTTTTGAGCGTTGCATCAAACTTAAATGATCTAGACGGTCCTGAAAATGTGACCAGCAGCGGTCAATGGTCTGACGATTTTAACGAAACAGCGACATTGACTTTTCAGGATGGGTCCCTAATTGGTGTGACCATGTGGACAGATGAGGCGGGGAGGTCGGACGGGACGTTAGATTTATTGTTCCCCGGAAATCCTAACTTTTACAGCTGTGTTGCTTCCGGAGTCTGGTTCCCCGAGTCTCTTGCCACGAGTTCGTTGTTTTAAAGCACTGCGACTAAGGCAGATTGACTCCACGATGTAAAAGAATTCCATCATCCTGGCACATAATCAGCTAACTGAGAATCCATAGGTCTCTTCGATTTCCAAAAACGGATTCGGCTCCGGCGGCTCGGCGTGGAGCGCTTCTAGAAAAAAATTCCGGGAGCGCTTCAGGAAAAAACCGGATTTTTATGAAACGAGGCCTCCCCCTTGCGGTCACTAGAGCGAGACCTGAAAAATGCCCGGTACTGACGGTCCCAGGTTCGAATCCTGGTACTCCCGCCAATCCCTTCCCGCTTTACGATTCAGGCTTGAACGCCAGCACGATCGAGTTGCCGGTACAAAACTGCACCACCAACGGCAATAACGGAATCCGCCGCAGCCACTTCGCGATCGTCGCCTTGGAGGTGTCCGCGGCACGTATCTCGATCATGTCCACCCGGTCGTGGAACTCGGTGAAGCCGCGCTCGCGCAGCGCAGAGCGCAGGCTGTAGTAGGTGAACCAGTTCACCGCGGGGTACTTGGTGTAGTTGACGATCTCGGGGCGGGTGGTGACGGACAGACGCTCGTAGCGGCGCTTCATGAAGCCGGGGTACCAACTGTACAGCGGGAGGTTGAACTCGTCCTGCTTCGGGCACAGCGTGTTGGTGGTGCTGAGGAAGAGGGCGCCGCCGGGTCGGGTCAGTCGCGCCGCCTCGTCGAGCACGCCTTCCCAGTCGGCCACGTGCTCCAACAATTCCGGCAGCACGTAGAGGTCGAAGCTGTTGTCGGGTAGCGGGACTTCCGTGGCGCTGCAGTTGATGAAGTTGGCCTCCAGACCCTCCTCCTGCGCGCGCTGGCGACCGACGTCCAGCAGGTCGGCGCTGAGTTCGATGCAGGTGGGTCGGTGGCCGCCGCGGGCGAGAAAGCGCGACAGGCTGCCTGCGCCGCCGCCGACGTCGGCCACGTCGAAGGGGCCCTGGCGGCCGTGGCGCGCCATGGCCTTCTCCAGCAGGTCGACCAGCCGTTCGAAGCGCCCCTGGGTCTCCGCCGATTCGCTGCGTTCCTCGTAGTACTTGTAGAAGCGCTCGTCGGTGGAGGTGTCGTAGCCGCCTGGAATCACGTTGCCGGCCATGGAGTTGTCATTCATCGTATACCGCTACCTTCCCCGGTTGTGCTGTTATTGGAATTTTCCGGGGTCACGAATTAACCAGTCTACGGAAGCCCCGAAAGGGGCGCAAGTCGGCCTGAAACCCTTGCGGCTACTGGGCCTATACCGCACAATACGCGGCCTTTGGCGCGCCCCGTCCGTCGTGGCCGCCGCTGCAGTGGTGGCCCAGGCGGTCCCCCCGCAACGATAGGTAGTGAACCCCGCCAGGCCCGGAAGGGAGCAACGGTAATTACTGACTCGTGTGCCGGGGTGTGGCTGTCTGGGTCGCCTCCATTTACTGCCGCCAGTCACACCCGATTCGAGCGCGCTCGGTTTCTGTCCCCCCGGTGCTGGTGTATCCTTGACGCCTGTTCACGTAAAGACTCCAGGGTGGTATGTCCTACCAGGTTCTCGCGCGCAAGTGGCGACCGAAAATTTTCCGCGAAATGGTCGGCCAGGAGCACGTCCTCAAGGCCCTGGTCAACGCGCTGGACCACGACCGCCTGCATCACGCCTACCTGTTCACGGGCACGCGGGGTGTCGGCAAGACCACCATCGCGCGCATTCTCGCCAAGTGCCTCAACTGTGAGTCGGGGGTCAGTTCGGAGCCCTGCGGCACCTGCTCGTCCTGCCAGGAAATCGCGGAGGGCCGCAGCGTCGACCTGCTGGAAGTGGACGCCGCCTCGCGCACCAAGGTCGAGGATACCCGCGAGCTGCTGGAAAATGTGCAGTACGCGCCCACCCGCTCGCGCTTCAAGGTGTACCTCATCGACGAGGTGCACATGCTCTCCACGCACAGCTTCAACGCGCTGCTGAAGACGCTCGAGGAGCCGCCACCGCACGTCAAGTTCCTGCTGGCGACCACCGACCCGCAGAAGCTGCCCGCGACCGTGCTGTCGCGCTGCCTGCAGTTCAACCTGAAGAACATGCCGCCGGAGCAGATCGTGGGGCACCTGTCACGGGTGCTGGGCGAGGAGATGATCGAGTTCGAGGAACCGGCCCTGTGGCTGCTGGGGCGCGCGGCCGCGGGCAGCATGCGCGATGCACTCAGCCTCACGGACCAGGCCATCGCCTTCGGTTCCGGCCGCGTGGCGGAGGAGGACGTGCGCAGCATGCTGGGCAGCGTCGACCTCAGTTTCGTCTACGAGCTGCTGGAGGCGGTGAGTGCCGACGATGCCGCCGGGGCGCTCGCCGTCGTGGCGCGCATGGCCGAGCACGCGCCGGACTTCGAGGCCAGCCTCGACGAGTTGTTGTCCCTCTTGCACCGGGTGTCGACCGCCCAGGTGCTGCCCGACGCCATCGACAACAGCTGGGGAGACGCCGAACGCGTGGCGCAACTCGCCGCCGGTATTACGGCCGAGGACGCGCAACTGTTCTACCAGATGGCGCTGAACGGCAAGCGCGATATCGGCCTCGCGCCGGATCCACGCCGCGGCTTCGAGATGATCCTGTTGCGCATGCTGGCGTTCCGGCCCGCGCTCGCCATCGACGACAGCATCGACCCGTCAGCGCTGCGCGAGGTGGCACCGGACCCCGCCCCGGAGGGCGGCGATGCGGTAAAAAAGCCCGTTGAACCGGCCGCCGCGTCCGGGCGGCCGCCGCGCCAGCAGGAGGTGCGCCCGGCTGATATCCCGGTCGCCGTGGCCAGTGGTGTGGCCGCGGGCGCGCCGGCGGTTAACAAGCCCGAGCCGGAACAGCCCGCGTCTCTGGCACAACTGGAGGCGCTGGACTGGTACGCGTTGCTCGACCAGCTGGGGCTTACCGGCATCCTCTACAATATCGCCTCGAACTGTGAGCTGGCCGAGGTGACCGCGGATACACTGGCCTTCGTGCTCGACGAGGGCAGCGCGACACTGTTCAATGACAGCCACGCCGAGAAACTGGGTGCGGCCCTGAGTGCCCACTTCGGCCGCAAGATCACGGCACAGGTCGCGATAGGCAGCGTCGCAGGTGAGACACCGGCCAGGCGCAGCGAGCGACTGCGAGAAGAACGCCAGGCCGAGGCGGTGCGCGCCATCGAGGGCGACGAGCAGCTCAAGGTGCTGTTATCCCGCTTCGACGGCGCCCTGGACCCCACGTCGATCACGCCGAACGACGGCTGACATACCGAGGTACCCCATGAAAGGAAAAATTTCCGATCTGATGCAGCAGGCCCAGCAGATGCAGGCCGACATGCAGAAGGCCCAGGAGGAACTCGCCAACGCCGAGATCCATGGGGAGGCGGGAGCCGGCCTCGTCACGGTGGTGATGACCGGCCGCCACGACGTTAAGCGCGTCGCTATCGATGACAGCGTGCTGGGTGAAGACAAGGAGGTGCTGGAGGACCTGTTGGCGGCCGCGGTGAACGACGCCGTGCGCAAGGTCGAGGCGCACAACCGCGACAAGATGTCCGAAGTCGCCGCCGGGCTCAACCTGCCCGCGGGCTTCAAGATGCCGTTCTAGCAGTATGAAATTCAGTCCCGCCCTGCAGGAATTGATCGACGCGCTGCGCTGCCTGCCCGGCGTCGGCCCCAAGTCGGCGCAGCGCATGACACTGCACCTGCTGGAGCGCGACCGCGAGGGCGCGACCGGCCTCGCGCGCGCACTCGACACCGCGGTGGCGAAGATCAGCCACTGCCGCCGCTGTCGCAATTTCACCGAACTGCCCGAGTGCGAGATCTGCGCCGACCCGCGGCGCGACGCGACCGTGGTCTGCGTGGTCGAGACACCCGCTGACGTCCTGGCAATTGAGCAGAGCGGCAGCTTTCGCGGCCTCTACTTTGTGCTGATGGGTCACCTGTCACCGATAGACGGCATCGGACCCGCCGAGATCGGCCTGGAAGACTTCCACCAGCGCGTCATCGACGAGGGCATCGCCGAGGTCATCCTCGCGACGAATCCCACGGTGGAGGGGGAGGCCACGGCCTACTATCTCACCGAGTTACTGCACGACGTGGGCGTGCAGGTGTCGCGCATCGCACACGGGGTGCCGCTCGGTGGCGAACTGGAATATGTCGACGGCTCCACGCTGGCGCACGCCCTGTCGGGCCGGCGCCCGGTAGAATAGCCTGTGAGTTGGCAGTGGCTGGAAACCAGCTCCGCGCTGGCTGACGTACTCGCACAAAATGCCGGTGCGGGAGCCGTCATGGTCGACACCGAGTTCATGCGGCGTAACACCTTCTACCCCCAGGTCGCGCTCGTGCAATTGTGCTTCGACCAACCCGGCGAGGACGAACCGCGGGCATACCTGGTCGATCCGCTCACCATCGGCGATACCGCGCCACTGGTTGAGCTGTTCGGCGATCCCGACGTGATCAAGGTGTTGCATTCGCCCAGCGAGGACCTGGAGGTATTCCGCCACTGGCTCGGCGTATTGCCGCAACCGCTGTTCGATACGCAGCGCGCGGCGGCGCTCCTCGACCTGGGGTTCGGGGTCGGCTACCGCAACCTCGTTGCACAGTTCACCGGTGTTGAACTGCCCAAGGGAGAGACGCGCTCCGACTGGCTCAAGCGGCCGCTGTCCGAGTCCCAGTGCCACTACGCTGCCCAGGACGTGACGTATCTCGTGACACTGTGGCGCGAGCTGGCCCGGCGGACAACCGATGCCGGCAAGTTCGAGTGGGTGCTTGCCGATGGCGACGCCGCCATCGATACGGCGCGGGCGCTGGAGGAGCGGCCGCGCATCATCAAGGGCGCCTGGAAACTGCCACACCGGGAGCAGGCGAGCCTGGCCGCGCTCTCCGCCTGGCGCGAGGACACGGCGCGCCGCCGCGACAAGCCGCGCAACTGGATTCTCGATGACAAGGCCTGCGTGCAGATCGCGAGCCGCCAGCCCGACACGGTGCACCAGTTGCAGGCCTGTGCCGAACTACCCCCTCCCGTGCTGCGTCGCCATGGCGAGGAGATTCTCGATGTGCTCGCGAGCCAGCGCGAGGTCGGCGAACAGGACTGGCCGGCGCCGGAACCCGCCCCGCTGAGCGCCGCGCAACGCGACGCGGTCAAACAGTTGAAGCGGGCCGTCCGGGATATCGCGGACGACCTGCAGGTGGCCCCGGAGATACTCCTGTCAGGTCAGGACTTCGAGTTGCTGTTGCGCGAGGCTGCGGGGGAGGACATCGCGCCGCCCGCCCACTGGCAGGGCTGGCGCCTCGAGGCGGCCATCGCGCCGCTGCGGCGCAGGCTGGCGGGGTAGTCCGTGCTGGTGACGATCTACAAGGGCAGCAAGCGGCAGGAGATGTACCTGTACGTCCCCTTCGGCGCGCAGCTTGACGATCTGCCCGAGGCGCTCCTTTCGCAGTTCGGGGAACTCGAGGTGGTCATGAGCCTGGATGTCACGCCGCAGCGGCGTTTCGCGCGGGCCTCCGCGGAGGCCGTGCTGGCGGGCATAGAGGAGCAGGGATTCTACCTGCAGATGCCGCCCACACCCGCGGAGTTGCTGGCACGGGAGCGCGCGGGTGACTGAGTGGTGGCATGAACTGCCGCTTACCGCGCTCGATGCGCAGCAGTGGGAGGCGCTGTGCGACGGCTGCGCCAGGTGCTGCCTGCACAAGCTCGAGGATGTGGACACCGGCGAGGTCTATTACACCGGGGTGCGTTGTCGCCACCTTGACGAAACGGCCTGCCGCTGCGGCGACTATGCCAACCGCTCGGTGCTGGTGCCGCACTGCCTCGACCTGCGCGCGCAGGATATCGCCGCGCTGCGCTGGCTGCCCGCCACCTGTGCCTACCGGCTGCGTGCCGAGGGGCGACCGCTGCCCGAGTGGCACCACCTGGTGAGCGGCGATCGCGAAACGGTGCATACCGCGGGCATGTCCATCCGTGGCCGCGCGGTTTCAGATGAATTCGTGCACCCCGACGGTTACGATGAACACATTATCCACTGGGTGGAGTAAAGAGGTCCCGCCGTGCTGACCGAGAGTTCCTACCTGACGGCCATTTACGTCTACACCGGCACCGCGCTGCTGGCACTGGTGTACTTCGCCTGGTGCATGCGCCGGCGCTGGCGGGCCGGCTGGCTCGCGCTCGTGGTCCTGCTGGGTGCTGCGTGGCTGATGACTCCCGCATTCCCGCGCGAGGGCGTGGACACCATGGCCCCCGCACTCATCGTCGCCGGCTTCGCCCTGTTTACCGACGGCTTCAGCGCCGCGGAGCACGCCTTGCGGCCGCTGGCCTGGACCTCCGGACTGGCGGTGGCAGTCGCGCTGCTGTTGCGTTTCACGCTCTTCCGGCGACGCCCCGAGCCCGCCCGGGAGGCCGCTCCGTGAGTTGCGGCATGCGCGGCCAATCTGTACCCTGTCCGGCTTTCGCATGAAGAAATGTAGGTGGTGAACACATGAAATTTGAAGGGACTGAACGTTACGTCGCCACGGACGATCTGCGCATGGCCGTCAATGCCTCGGTGGCACTGGAACGACCGCTGCTGATCAAGGGCGAACCCGGCACCGGCAAGACCATGCTGGCCGAGGAAGTAGCGCTGGGCCTCGGCAAGCGCCTCATCCAGTGGCACATCAAGTCGACGACCAAGGCGCAGCAGGGCCTGTATGAATACGACGCCGTATCGCGCCTGCGCGATTCGCAACTTGGCGATGAAAAGGTCCACGACATCGCCAACTACATCAAGAAGGGCAAGCTGTGGGAGGCCTTCGAATCAGACGAGCAGGTCGTCCTGCTGATCGACGAGGTCGACAAGGCCGATATCGAATTCCCCAACGACCTGCTGGTGGAGCTCGACCGCATGGAGTTCTTCGTGTACGAGACGGGCGAGACGATCAAGGCGAAGCACCGCCCGATCATCGTGATCACCAGTAACAACGAAAAAGAGCTGCCGGACGCTTTCCTGCGCCGCTGCTTCTTCCACTTCATCAACTTTCCGGACCGCGACACCATGCGCGAGATCATCGCGGTGCACCATCCGAACATCGCCCGGGATCTCGTGCAGGAGGCCATGGAGGTTTTCTTCGATGTCCGCGCCATCCCCGGCCTCAAAAAGAAACCGTCGACCTCTGAGCTGATTGACTGGCTGAAGTTGTTGATGGCCGACGACATTCCCGACGAGATTCTCAAGGATCGCGACCCCACCAAGGCGATCCCGCCGCTCTACGGCGCGCTGCTGAAGAACGAGCAGGACGTGCACCTGCTGGAGCGTCTCGCCTTCATGCACCGCCGCGAAAGCCGCTAGGGACCGCTGCCATGCTGGTGAACTTTTTCCACGGCCTGCGCGACGCGGGTGTCCCGGTCACCACCCGGGAACTGCTGGATCTCCTGCAGGGGATGAAGCAGCACGTGGCGTTCGCCGACATGGACGACTTCTACTATTTCAGCCGCGCCTGCCTTGTGAAGGACGAGAAGTACTTCGACCGCTTCGACCGCGCGTTCGGCCTGCACTTCAAGGAGCTGGAAGCGCTCGATGACATCATCGAGGCGCTCATCCCTGACGACTGGCTGCGCTCGGAGTTCATGAAGAACCTGTCCGAGGAGGACAAGGCCAAGATCGAAAGTCTCGGCGGCCTGGAGAAACTGATCGAGGAATTCAAGAAGCGGCTGGAGGAACAGAAGGAGCGGCACGAGGGCGGCAGCAAGTGGATAGGCACCGGCGGCACCTCACCGTTCGGCCAGGAAGGCTACCACCCCGAGGGCATCCGCGTGGGCCCGAATGGCAAGAACAAGAAGGCCGTCAAGGTCTGGGAAAAGCGTGACTACAAGAATCTCGACGACTCGGTGGAGATCGGCACGCGCAACATCAAGATCGCCCTGCGCCGGCTGCGCAAGTTCGCGCGCACGGGCGCGGCGGACGAGCTCGACCTTGACGACACCATCAGCTCCACCGCGCGCAACGCGGGCCTGCTGGACATCAAGATGGTGCCGGAGCGCCACAACGCGGTGAAAGTGTTGTTGTTCTTCGACGTGGGCGGCTCCATGGACCCGCACGTGAGAGTCTGTGAGGAGCTGTTCTCGGCCGCGCGCACCGAGTTCAAGCACATGGAGAATTTCTACTTCCACAATTTCCTGTACGAGAGCGTGTGGAAGAACAACATTCGCCGCCACAACGAGCGCACACCGCTGCTCGATATCATGCACAAGTACAGCCACGACTATAAGGTAGTGTTCGTCGGCGACGCCTCCATGTCGCCCTACGAGATCATGCAGCCGGGCGGCTCGGTCGAGCACTGGAACGAGGAAGCGGGCGAGATCTGGATGCGCCGCCTGCGCGAGGTCTACGACAAGGTCGTCTGGATCAACCCGGTCCCCGAGGACGACTGGCAGTACACGCAGTCCATCGCCATCACGCACCAGTTGCTGGAAGGGCACATGTATCCCCTCACGCTGAAGGGCCTTGAAGAGGGTATGTCCTACCTCTCGAAGTAAGCGGCCCGGAACGCGCCGGCGTAGGCGATGAGGCTCGCCGTCACCGCAACATTCAACGACTCCACTGAATTATTCATCGGAATGCACAGGCTGTGGTCTGCCGCCTGCAGGCACGCCCCGCTGACCCCCTCGGTCTCATTCCCCAGGACGTAGAGCACGCGCTCGGGCTCCGCGTAGTCAAACAGCGTCGCCTCGGCACCACCTGCCAGCGCGCAGATAGCCATGCCGGTTGCGCCCAGGTCAGCCAGGGCCTGCGGCAGGCTGTCGCAGGTGATCAACGGCGCGCGGTACACGGTGCCCGCACTGGCCTTGATGACCAGCGGTCCCAGCGCGGCACACCCGCGGGCGGGCAACACGATGCCGTCGATCGCACCGGCGGCCGCCGAGCGAATGATCATGCCCAGGTTCTGGGGGTTGCTGATACCGTCCAGCGCCAGTAACCGCTGCCGCCCCGCGGGTGGAGCATCGAGGTAGTCCCGCAGGGACGTGAAAGCGGGGCAGATCACGTCCAGTGCCACACCCTGGTCCTGGCGGCCGTTCCTGGAGATGCGCGACAGGGCGTTGCGCGTATGCTGTTCGACCGGGATGCCGCGCGCCAGTGCGAGCGACCTGATCTCGGCCACGATGCCGCCGGGGCGGTTGCTGTCGGCGATGTGCAACGAGTGGCAGGACAGGCTTTCGTCCCGCAGCGCCTCGAGTACGGGCTTGCGCCCGTACACGGTCAGGACACGGTCGAAGAACGCCTTGCGGGCAGCGTAGTCGGTCTTGTCGGGCACGGGGAGTGCGCCGTCAGCCGACGGTTTCCCTGCCGCTGGCGAGGGCGGTGATGCGGTCCGCGGACTCCTTCATGCGCGCCGCGATGTTCTCGATCTGCGCGCCGGTGATGGGCTTGTCGGCGGAGCCCGCAACGAAGCACATGATAGGTAGCTGCTTGAAGACGAAGACGGGCACGGTGATCGTGCTGACGTTGTACTTCGCCTTCGGGTCGATACGGTCCAGGTGGAAGTGTTCGTCACACAGGTCGTGCTGGTACTTGTTCGCGACATCCTCGAGCTCGGTGAGGCTCCACGAGTTGTGGATGCGGCCGAGTTCCGCGCGCAGCGCCATCTCGGCCTGTGTCTTGAGGGTGACCTCGAAGCCGCGCGCGCGGATCGCGATGAGTGATACGCGCAGTTTCTGGTCGAGTTTTTCGTTGTACCCGCCGCGGGAATCGTGTGCGCGCGTGAGCCACGCCTCCAGGTACTTGGCATCGGAGAATGCGGTGAAACAGGCCGCGACCGGCGCGGTGTTGGGCAGGCGCAGGCCGAGCTGGAAGGAGTCGATCATCTCCGCGGCGCGGCCGTACATGGCCAGCAGCACCTGGTGGAGCTTGGAACGGCCGGTGACCGCGAAGCCCATGTGCAGCTCGTTCTGCAGGGCTTCGAGTTCGGGGCGGGCGTATTCGAGCACCGGAAACTGCGCAAACGCGGCGTTGCCCGCGGCGATGATTGACGGTCCGAGGCGGTACGCCTTAGTCTTCGGGTCCTGCACCAGAAAGCCGTAATTGGCCATGGTGGTGAGAATGGCGTGACAGGTGGCCTTGTTGAGATTCAGGCGGCGCGTCATCTCGGTCAGTCCGAAGGCCTGCTGCGGGTTCGCCATGAGCAGGTCGAGAATCGCCAGAGCGCGCGCCGTGGGTTGCGAAAATAAAGCCACCTGAAATCTCCAGCCTGGTGCCGTCCTGCAGCGGGGTTGCGGGGCTGGAAGGCCCCTGATGACGGTTCACTTTATTATACCTGCCGGGGAAACTCAATGCCGACAAGGCCTCCACGGGGTCATATGCGGCCCGTAGCGTGTATTGCATGACGACACTGACCCTCTACAGCACCGGCGCCTGCCACCTCTGTGAGCGCGCCATGGCGCTTCTCGACGCGGCCTCCGTGGCGACACCATTGCGCTATGAGGTGGTCGATATCGCCGGTTCGGACGAGTTGTTCGAGCGCTACGGCGTGCACATCCCGGTGCTCAGGCACCCGGACGGCCGTGAACTGGGGTGGCCTTTCGGGCCGGAGGAACTCGCGGTCTTCCTGCAGGACTGAGCTAGTTGCCGACCCGCACGGCCAGCACGTCGCACTTGGCGCCGTGCAGTACGCCGTTGGCGGTCGAGCCCATCAACAGGCCCAGGCCGTGGCGGCCGTGGCTGCCGACAACAATCAGGTCGGCACCGAGCTCCTGTTGGGTCGCGTGAATTTCGACCTCGGGTTTGCCCAGCACAATATGCCGGTTCGGCTCGGCGATACCCTGGGCCGCGGCGAACTGTTGTAACTGGGCGGAGGCCTGCTGGTGGATTTCATCCTGGATGCCGGAGAAGTCCATGGGGATGTCGCCACCGTAGGCGAAGCTCAGCGGCTCGATAACATGAATGAGGTGCACCTCGGCGCCGTGATTGCGCGCGATCGCGACGGCGCG
>JAUIEP010000131.1 GCA_030428835.1 Gammaproteobacteria bacterium
GACGAGGGTCAGGCGGGTTTGCGGTAGAGGATGACGTCGGCGCCGACAAATTCCGGCGCGACGCCCCTGCCCGCACCCCACCACTCAAATGTCCCGCGGCTGAAAAAGCAGACGTGGGTCGGGTCGTTCTTGTAGTGCCAGGTGGCGAATGCGGCCGGACCTGTCACCAGCTTGGTCATCAGCCCGAGGTAGCCGCCGGGACGCAGCAACCGCCACATCCGCGCGAGTTCCGCGCCGGGTTGGTGCAGGTGCTCCACGACCTCCGTCGCCGTGATGAAGTCGTATTCCGCCTGCAGCGTAGCAACATCGGGGGCAAAAAAACTGTCGTAAACACGCACGTCAAAACCCTGTTCGCGCAGCATCACCGCGAGAGCTGGCCCGGGACCACAGCCGAAGTCCAGCCCGAGGGCGCCCTCCGGCAAGCGCGCAGCCAGCGGTTTCGCGAGGCGTGACAGGAACCGTCGATACCCCGCGTCCCGCACATCGTTCTGGTGCTGGAGATACTCCGCGCGCTCTGCCTCACGGTCGAGATACGAGGAGGGCGGCACGAACACGAGCGCACAGCAACCACACAGAAGATAGGGTCGGCGCGCATCCTCGCAGTAGGCCGTGGCGTCACGTGACGCACACAACGGGCAGTGTGTTTCCTTCACCATCTGCTATTATTTCGAACTCGTTTGGGCCAACCCAGGCAACTCATCATCCAACTCAAGGAGCGTAACATGGCCATTCAAACCGGCGACAAAATCCCCGCCTGCACATTGAAAACGATGGGCGCGGAGGGCCCCGCGGACATCACCACGGACGAGATTTTCTCCGGCAAGAAAGTCCTGTTGTTCGCCCTGCCCGGTGCGTTCACGCCCGGCTGCAGCATGGCACACCTGCCCGGCTACGTGGTCAACGCCGACAAGATCAAGGCGGCCGGTGTCGACACGATCGCCTGCCTGTCCGTGAACGACGCCTTCGTCATGGGCGCCTGGGGCAAGGACCAGAACGCCGACGAGATCCTGATGCTCGCAGACGGCAACGCGGAGTTCACCAATGGCGTGGGCCTCGCTTTCGACGGCACGGGTTTCGGCATGGGCACGCGCAGCCAGCGCTACGCCATGCTCGTCGAGGACGGCACTGTCAAGGCGATCAACGTGGAGGCGGGTCCCGGCGTGGAAGTCAGCGCCGCAGAGGCCATGATGGAGCTGCTCTAACGCCTCACACCAGCAGCAGGAAGCACAGGGCGCTGATCACCGCGGCGCCCAGGAAGTTCAACAGCACACCCTCCCGCGCCATGCGCGCGGTACTCACCAGGCCCGAGCCGAACACCACCGTGTTCGGCGCGGTCGCCACCGGCAGCATGAAGGCACAACTGGCGCTCATGGCCGCCGGCACCATGATCACCTCGGGCGCGATTCCCGCGGCGATGGCCGCCGCCGCCAGCACGGGCATGAGCAGCGTGGTGCTCGCCGTGTTCGAGGTCGTCTCGGTCATGAACGTGACCGCCAGGCACACGCCCAGGATCAGCAGGTAGAGCGGCATGCGGGTCATGTCCGCCAGCCACTGGCCCATGAGGTCGGACAGGCCGGAACTGACGAAGCCCTTGGCCAGGCAGATGCCGCCCGAAAACAGCAGCAGCACGCCCCACGGAATCGTGACGGCGCGCTCCCACGTCAACAGCCGCTGACCCTTGCCGTTGGGTACGAGGAACATCACCACGACGGCCAGCAACGCCACCGAGGCATCGTTGGCCTGGGGCAGGTCCAGCCAGGTTTTCCAGCCGCCGAAAGGCTCGCTGCGGGTGATCCAGGCCAGCGCGGTCAAACCGAACACCCACATTACGCGGCGCTCCTCCGTGCGCCAGGCGCCCACCGTGGGCAGCTGTACGTCGAGCGCGCCGGACAGGTTGCGCGTGAGCGACAGTGCCATCAGCGGCACCAGTACCAACACCACAGGTAGCGCCCAACCCATCCACTGCGTGAAGGTGACCGACTGACCCGTGGTTTCCTTGAACACCTGCATGAAAATAAGGTTGGGTGGCGTGCCGATCGGCGTGCCGATGCCGCCGACACTCGCCGCGTAGGCCACGCCCAGCAACAGCGGCCCGGCCAGGTTGTCCTTGTCGTTGGTGCCGTCCAGCACGGCGAGCGCCACCGGCAGCAACATCAGCGTGGTCGCTGTATTGGAGATCCACATGCTGAGCAACGCCGCCGCAGCCATGAAGCCCATGACCAGGCGGCGCCCGCTGCTCGCGCCGAACAGGTTCACCATGCCGAGGGCGATGCGCCGGTGGGCACCCGAATGCTCCATGGCCTTGGACAGCAGGAAACCACCCAGCAGCAACAGGATGAGCGGCGAACCGTAGGCCTGGCCGACCTCGGCCGGCGTCAGCACCCCCAGCAGCGGGAGGAGTGCGAGGGGCAACAGCGAGGTGACGGGAATAGGCACGGGTTCGAAGACCCACCAGACCACGCACAAGACCGCGACGAAGGCCACGACCCCGATCTCGTTGCCCTGCCCCGCTGCCACACAGAGTCCGGCTACCGCCAGGGCCAGCAGCGGCCCCAGCACCAACGCCCACCTGGACCACACCGTCACGTCCCGGCCTTCCTTATTGTTAGTGTGCCTTCATCCTGTCGCAGCGCGCCCGGGCTGTAAAGTCCGGGCAGGCCCGGTACACTCGGGTTTATG
The DNA here is from genome assembly GCA_030428835.1 of Gammaproteobacteria bacterium. Classification (GTDB taxonomy): domain Bacteria; phylum Pseudomonadota; class Gammaproteobacteria; order Pseudomonadales; family Halieaceae; genus Marimicrobium. The sequence continues at coordinate 2,680 of JAUIEP010000131.1, forward strand.
GACGCCCTGCCCACCACGCTCACCGACCGCTTCGGCCGCACCGTCGACTATGTGCGCCTGTCGGTGACCGATCGCTGTGACTTCCGCTGCGTGTACTGCATGGCGGAGGACATGACTTTCGCGCCCAAGGCGAGCGTACTGTCCCTGGAGGAACTGGAGCAGGTCGCGCGCGCCTTCGTCGCGCTGGGTGTGCGCAAGATTCGGCTGACCGGCGGCGAGCCGCTGGTGCGCAACAACGTCCTCTCCCTCATAGGCAAGCTCGGCGCGCTCGAGGGCCTGGCGGAACTCGCGCTCACGACCAACGGTTCGCAGCTCCACAGGCTGGCGCCTGAACTGAAGCAGCTCGGGGTCGACTCCATCAACATCAGCCTCGACAGCCTGAACGCCCGCCGCTTTCGCCAGCTCACGCGCCACGGCAATCTCGACCAGGTCATCGCCGGCATCGACAGCGCCGCCGCTGCCGGCTTTCGCCGCGTCCGGTTAAACGCCGTGATTCTCAAGGGGCGCAACGAGGATGAGGTCACCGACCTGGTGGACTTCGCCCGCGCCAGGCATATCGACATCGCGTTTATCGAGGAAATGCCGCTCGGCCTGATCGACGAGCACGACCGCGCGCTGTCGATGATGAGCAGCGACGAACTGCGCGACCTGCTCCTTGGGCACTGCATCCTCGAACCCCTGGGGGACCCGTCGGGCGCGGCGGGTCCGGCGCGCTACTACCGCGTCCCCGGCGAGGCGACGAAGGTGGGCTTCATTTCGCCCCACAGCCACAACTTCTGTCATTTATGTAACCGTGTCCGTGTCACCGCCGAGGGCCGGCTCCTGTTGTGCCTCGGGAACGAGCACTCGGCGGACCTGCGCGCGGTGCTGCGTGCGCCCGACTACACCCCGCAAAAACTCCGCCAGGCCATCGTGGATGCCATGGCCAGCAAGCCGGAGCGCCATTTCTTCGATCTCGACGATGAGCCCCAGATCGTCCGCTTCATGAATGTCACCGGCGGCTAGCGTACAATAGCCGTCTGTTTCGGGGGGGGGACACCATTGCACACTCAGGACTTTCCGCAGCTCGCGTCGGTCGAGCTGATTGAGCAGGGCTTCGAGTCGTTCGGCTATATCTGCAGCCGGAAGATCGCCACCGCCGTGTTCCTCGCCTTCGCGCTGCGCAAGCCCGTGCTGGTGGAGGGTCCCCCGGGCGTCGGCAAGACAGAGCTGGCCAAGACCACCGCACAACTTCTCGATATACCGCTCATCCGCCTGCAGTGCTACGAAGGGCTGGACGAGGCGAAGGCCCTCTACGAGTGGAAATACGGCAAGCAGCTGCTGTACACGCAGGTGCTGAAGGAAAAACTGGGCGACCTGCTGCACGGCGCCAAGGGGCTGGCCGAGTCGGTGGAACGGCTGCACCAGTTCGGCGACATCTTCTATTCCGAGGACTTTCTGGAACCGCGCCCCCTGCTGAAAGCCATGCAGCAGGACAAGGGCGCCATTCTGCTGATCGACGAGGTGGACAAGTCGGACTACGAGTTTGAGTCGCTGTTGCTGGAGATCCTGTCCGACTACCAGGTCTCCATCCCGGAAATCGGCACCGTGAAGGCGCGCACCACGCCCATGGTCTTCCTGACGAGTAACAACACGCGCGAGATCTCGGACGCCCTGAAGCGTCGCTGCCTGCACCTCTACATCCCCTTCCCGACCGTCGACCTGGAAGAGCGCATCATCCGCTCGCGTGTCCCCGACGTGAACGAGCGGCTGCGGCACCAGCTCGTGGAGTTCGTGCACTCCCTGCGCCAGCTCGACCTGAAGAAGGTGCCGGCGATCAGCGAGACCATCGACTGGGCGCGCAGCCTGCTGCTCTTGCATGCCGACGAACTCGATGAGGAGCTGGTGCGCAGCACAATGAACGTGCTGTTGAAATTCGAGGAGGATATCGCAGGCACTGACGGCGAGTTGCGCACACTGGTGCGCGACAGCCTCGCGGAGAGTCCGGCCGCGCCGGCCTAGGCGCGCGGGACACGGTTAACGGGGCATGCAGTCGAACCTCGTCAGTTTTATCCAGACCCTGCGCTCGCACGACGTGCGCGTCTCGCCCGCCGAGAGCCTCGACGCCGTCGACGTCGCCGCCTCGCTGGGCTATGCGGACCGCGCGCTGCTGCGCGACGGCCTGGCCATGACACTCGCCAAGACACCCGAGGAAGAAGCGGTCTTCCACGAGTGCTTCGACCGCTTCTTCCGCCACGAGCTCGCGGACTTTTCCCTGGAAGACGCCGCGGCGGCGAGCGAAGAGGACGGTGCGGACACGGCAGCGGAGGGTGCGGGAGAGCCCGACGGCTCGGACGGGGAACCCGGGGGCGAAGCCGCCGACCAGGAATCCGCTCTGGAGTTCGCGGCACAGGGCGACCCCACCCTGCAGGCGCTTATGCAGAGCGCGCTGATGCAGGACCTCATAAACAATGACCGCAACGCGCTCACCCTCGCCATGAACCGGGCGGCCGAGGCAGTCGGGCTGTCGGACATACAGCTGTTTACGCAGCGCGGCCAGTTTACCCGACGCATACTCGACGCGATGGGCGAGGAGCAGATTCGCAATGCGGTGATCGAACTGGAGCAATCCGGCAGCCCCGCATTGCCGCTGTTACAGCAGTACCGTGACATCCTGCGCGAGCAGGTGCGCGACTACGTGGAGCGGGAGTACCTGTTGCACGCCGAGGGGCGCAACCAGCAGTTCATGGAGGACATCCTCGCCAGGACACGCCTCAACAACATCGAGCATGTCTACCTGCAGCGTGTGCAGGAACTCATCCGCAAAATGGCCAAGAAACTCGCCAGCCGCCACTCGCGCCGGCGCCGTCCGGTGAAGCGCGGGCAACTCAACATGCCCAAGACCCTGCGCCGCGGCATTCCGAACGACGGCGTGATGTTCCACACCTACTGGCGCCGCGTGTACAAGGACAAGCCACAGATCCTCGCGGTCTGCGATGTCAGCGGCTCGGTGGCGCAGTATGCGAAGTTCCTGCTGCTGTTCCTCTACAGCCTGCAGGACGTGCTGCCCAAAGTACGCAGCTTCGCGTTCTCGAGTCACCTCGGGGAAGTCAGCGACTTTTTTGACGACTACCCGGTAGAGAAGGCCATCGAGATGGTGAACTGGAAGTTCGGCGGCGCCACGGATTACGGCAACAGCCTGCTGGATTTCGCGAAGCTGGCAATGGACGACATCAACAACAACACTACCGTGATCATCCTGGGTGACGCACGCAACAATCACGGCGAGCCGCGGCTGGACATCCTGCAGAGCATCTACCAGCGCTCGCGCCAGGTGATCTGGCTCAATCCCGAGTCACGCAAGGCCTGGGGCAGCGGTGATTCCGAGATGCCGCGCTACCTCACCGCCTGTCATTTTAGTGCCGAATGCAATAATCTTAAGCAGCTTGAACGCATCGTCGATCAACTGCTGAAGAGTACGCGCTGAGTGATATGCCTTTCTTCTGCAAAGACTGTACGCATCGCGGAGTAAGGACTACCAACGCGGGGCAGTGCCCGGCCTGCGGCTCATACAATATCGAGCAACGCACTTTCTTTGTGCGCGAACCCGAAAAGCCCCCGCCAAAATGGCGCCTGCCGCTGCTGATCGCGCTGTGGGCATACCTGATAGCCACCATTGCCTGGAAGCTCCTGAACTGAAACTGAGTGCCGAACATTTCCCCATCCCGTGTTCGCTGCAGGAGCTGGTGCTGGACCGCTATGCCGGAGCGGCGTCGCCACAGGCAGACAGTCACGCGCTCAGTGAAGAGGAGGTGCTGGAGTACCTCAAGAACACAACGGACTACACGTTGGCGCCACTCGCGGCCGTCATGGCGCAGACAGAGGCCATCGGCGACCCCGCCGTGCCGTCCCACGAACACGCCGCCCGGCTGGCCTGGCTGGGACGCGCTTTCGATCTGTGGGAACGGGAGTACCCCCTGGAAGACCCCCTGCCGGAGCGTCTACGCACCCTGAAGCCACTGTGCGCGGCCATCGCACTGCGGGACCCGCGTTTCCTGCAACCTGGCGCCCACCCGATCCACCAGTTCCTGGACATCCTGCACGCCCGGGCCGTTGGCTGGCAGCCCGCCCTGGACCGGGTGGCGGCAGTGCTGGAACAGCAGATTGCGGTGGCCGTGGAGCACGCCCGCTCGTGGTTCAACAACAGCACCCTCGACATCGCCAACGTGCGTGATGAATTCTCCGCCGCGATCGAGCGCGACCAGGCCCGCGCCGCACGCATGACGCAGCGCGTCATCGACACGGAGCGCGGCAAGGTCAAGACCCAGGGTGCCAAACGCGAGGCCGTGCGCATGCTCAACGCGGCGATGGAGAAGTACGCAGTCCCACGCGAAATCGAGGACTTCATCAAGGGCCCCTGGTACTCGAGTGCGCAGCTATTGCTGCTCAAGTTCGGCGCGGACTCCGAGCAATGGGTCAGGATGTCCGAAACCACGGACATGCTGCTCGATTCATTGCAGAGCCTCGAGGATGCGCCGGAGGACCGCCGCCAGTACATCTTTCAGGTGGTCACACAGTTACCGAAGGAGATGCGCCGCTGGCTGCTGAGCCTGCACCACGACACGGAGGCAGTGAACGAGGCAATGGGCCTGGTGGAGTACACTCACCTGCGCATACTGCGGCGCCAGCCCGTGGAACTCGAGTACCTCGCACCCCTGCCCGTGCCGGACGGCGAAGGCAAGGGCGGTACAGCCTCGGCATCCGCCGCGGGAGACTGTGAAGAGGGACAGTGGTTCCGCATCGACCGGGACAACGGCGAGACGCTGCGGGTGCAACTCGCGCTGCGTGCCGACGAGGCGCGGATTCTGCTCTTCACCAACATGGCCGGTATCAAGGTATTACAGGCCAGCTTCGATGAGTTCGCGGATCTGGTAGAGGCGGGCAAGGTCGTGCCGATCCCCAGCGGCCACAGCTTCAGCCGCAGCCTCGCCAAGGCGGCCGGGATAGAGACCACGGAGCTGCTCGAGACGCTCGTAGAGGTCCTGGGGGAGACACCCGTGGAGGACTCCCCGCCAGCCAAACCGCAAGCGCGGCCGGAAGGCGAGCCTGCTACCGAGCCGCAGGGCGAAACTGCGCCAAAACCCGTCACGCGTGTGGCGGACGATAACCCGCTCAACCTGCCGCTGGTAGAGGAGCTGGAACCGGAAGCCCTGGAGGAGTTCCAGCGTGCCCTCGCCGGGACCCGAGAGGCCCCCGCAGAAGCCAGGCACGCGGACGCGCCGGCACCGGGCGAGCAGCGGCCGGCAACGCAAGCGCGCGTGCAGGAGCGCGACCCGGAGGCGCTTCCTGAAGGACCCTCGGATGAGGTGGTGCCGACCTCGGATGCAGAGCAGGGCTACCTGTTGCAGCAGGCACAGGCGCTGGCCGGTGAGGCACCTGCCACTGCACCGGCACCCGCGCAGCGGGCAGACAGGGCGGACGCGGAGACCGGGCCGACAGGCGCGCAGGAACTCGAGCAAGCGACCTCCGCAGAACCGACGGAGCCCGTCGCGCGGGACGAACCCCTCGACCGGCAAATTAACCTGACGATCGACACATGGCTCGGATTCCACGACGTGGAGGTGCCCATGATGGCCCGCCTGGCCGTGCACGACCCGGCGGAGGACAGATACATTTTCGTGAACCGCAAGGGAATGAAAATGCGGGAACTAACGAAAGCGCAGTTGCTCAGGTTGATCGACGACGGCCAGGTCGACATACTCCAGCGCAGCGCCGACTTCCGCGACCGACTGGTGGACGTGCGCAGGGCCTATGACGGCTGACACCGAAGACTGAAGAGACGACCCATGTCCGAGAATCGCAAGCACCTGCGACTGCCTGTCGCCAGCACAACTTTCATAGAGCTGGAATCGCCCGCGCTGAAGGAAAACAGCCGGGGCACGGTCGTCAAGTGCAAGACGCTCAACGTGTCGCGCGGCGGTCTGCTGGTGATCCTGGACAGGGAAGTGCCGGTGGGCGCCATACTGCAGCTCGGGGTGGATCTCGCCAACGACGAGCAGACGCTCTACCTGGCGGCGGAGGTTCGCTGGTGCACGCGCGCCGAGGACTCCGGCATACGCAGGGACGGTTGGTACGCGGGCTTCCAGGTACTCAATTCAGAAGGCTCCGACGTGAAGCGTTGGGTCAATTTGATCAAGGGCATGGAATAGTCCGTAACACCCGCTAAAGCTGCGGGAACTCCTCCGCCTCCTCCTGCGCTTCCTCGATGGATTCGAGGCTCAGGCCGGACGCATCGTCCTCCTGGTCGCCCCCTTCGCGGGCGAACTTGATCTTGAGGCGGACATTATTCGGGGAGTCCGCATTGCGCAGCGCCTCCTCCTCGTCGATCAATCCCTCCTCGAACAGCTGGAACAAGGCCGAGTCGAACGTCTTCATGCCGATATTCTCGGACTTCTCCATCACCTCCTTGATACCGTCGATCTCGCCGCGCAGGATGAGGTCGGAGACCATCGGGGTACCGAGGAGCACCTCGATGGCGGCGCAGCGCTTGTTGTCGACTGTGGGTATGAGGCGCTGCGACACGATGCACTGCATGTTCATCGCCATGTCCATCAGGAGCTGTGCGCGGCGCTCCTCGGGGAAGAAGTTGATGATGCGATCCAGCGCCTGGTTGGCGTTGTTGGCGTGCAGCGTCGAGATACAAAGGTGCCCGGTCTCGGCAAAGGACAGCGCGTGCTCCATCGTCTCGCGGTCGCGGACCTCGCCGATCAGGATGACGTCCGGCGCCTGGCGCAGCGTGTTCTTCAGGGCATTGTGCCAGCTGCGCGTATCCACGCCGACCTCGCGCTGGTTGACGATGGACTTCTTGTGGCTGTGCACGTATTCCACCGGGTCCTCGATCGTCACGATATGGCCGCTGGAATTACCGTTGCGGTAATCGATGAGCGCCGCGAGGGAGGTGGATTTACCCGACCCCGTCGCGCCCACGAACAAGACCAGGCCGCGCTTGCGCATGATGACATCCGTGAGGATCGGCGGCAGGCGCAAATCCTGCCAGTTGGGGATCTCCGCCACGATGTTGCGCGCCACGATGCCCACCTCGTTGCGCTGCACGAATATATTGATACGGAAGCGGCCGTAACCGGAGACGGATATCGCGAGATTCATCTCCAGCTCGCTCTCGAACTCCGCCTGCTGCGTGTTGTCCATGATCTCGTAGGCGATCTGCTTGATCTCGCCCGGCTGCAGGATCTCACTGGAGATGGGTTTGAGTTGCCCGGAGAACTTGGCGCAGGGTGGTGCGCCCGTGCTGAGGTAGAGGTCAGAACCGCCCTCCGATGCCAGGATTTTCAGCCACTCGGTAATTCGCACGCACGTTCCCCCCATGTCCCTGCTCGCTACTTTAGCAGCTTGCCGCGGGCTAACAAGTACTCGCCCGCGGCGGTGCACCGATTGGGTCAGCAACCTGCGCCTCCCACGGTTCAAGATTTCGGACAACACCGGCTCGAAGCGCGGCGCACTGGCCAGCGCCGGGAACCCCGACCTATACTGGGCGCCCCACCCACTACAGAGTAAACGACCGTGGAAGAACAACGCCCTACCCCCCTGGTCGAGGACACCGAGGGCACGCGTCGCAAGCTCGAGGCGTGGATCAGTGAGCACTGGGGGAAGGCCGTGCAGATACCGGAGCTCGCCATTCCCGAAGCTACCGGCATGTCCAATGTCACACTGTTGTTCGATGTCACGTGGGAGGAAAACGGCACCGCGCAGAGCGAGCCGATCGTCGCGCGACTGCAGCCGGAAATCGAGCGGCCGGTATTCCCCGACTACGACCTCAGCCTGCAGTACGAGGTGATGGACAAGATCGGTCGGCACAGCGACATTCCCGTGCCCATCCTGCGCGGGCTGGAAACCGACAAGTCGTTGCTGGGTGTGCAGTTCTACCTGATGCGCCGCACCTATGGTCGTATCCCGACCGACATGCCACCGTACAACATGGACGGCTGGATGCTGCACGAGACCACGCCCGCGCAGCGCGAGAGCCTGTGGCACGCCGCGGTGGACACCATGGGGCGCTTCCACCGTCTCGACTACGCGGCACTGGGCTTCGACAAGCTGCATGAACAGGGCAGGACGCCGCTGCAACAGCAATTGCGCTACTGGCGCGACTACTACGAGTGGTCGCTGGAGGGGCGCGAGCACGCGATCTGCCTGCCCGCGCTGCAGTGGCTGGAGGCCAACCAGCCCGCGGTGGAGCCCACCGCGCTGTGCTGGGGCGACTCACGCCTGGGCAACATGATCTTCAACGAGAGCCTGGACGGTGTTGCGGCCGTGCTCGACTGGGAGATGGCCGTGCTGGGCAACCCCCTGCAGGACATCGCGTGGTTCAACTACATGGATGCCACCTTCGCGGAGGGCCTCGGCATGCCGCGCCTGGAAGGGCTGCCCTCCTACGAGGACACCGTTGCCCGCTGGGAAGCGGCGTCCGGTTTCAATTCGACGGATTACAACTACTACCTCCTGTTCGCCGCCCTGCGCTACGGCCTGATCCTGTCACGCATCATGGTCGCCACCGGGCAGGAAGCGGAAATCCAGGGCAACTTCGCCTGCCAGATGCTCGAGCGCTATATGCAGAAACTGGCCTAGCCCCACCCGGGCGGCTACACTGGTGCCCGCCTGCGCCAGTCCCGGCGCGGCCAGGGGCCGCTTCGCGGCGCGGAAGTACCTGAAGGAGTCTCACCCTTGCCCTCACAACTGCACACCGAGTTGCGGGCGCTGGCACAGCCCGGCGGCCGGGAATTCCTCACCGGCATCCGCCGCGGCATCGAGAAGGAGAGCCTGCGCATCACTCCCGAGGGGAAACTCGCGAACACACCCCACCCCGAGGCGCTGGGCTCCGCGCTGACCCACGACCTGATCACCACCGACTACTCCGAAGCGTTGCTCGAGTTCATCACGCCGGTCAGCACCAGCATCGAGGGCAGCCTGGAGGAGTTGCGCAACATACACCGCTACGTGTACCGCCACATCGGCGACGAACTGCTGTGGGCGGCGAGCATGCCGTGCATCGTGACCGGCGACGAGGGCATCCCGGTGGCGCAGTACGGCAGCTCAAACGTCGCGCGCATGAAGACGGTGTACCGCTACGGCCTGGGCCACCGCTACGGGCGCCTGATGCAGGCCATCGCGGGTATTCACTACAACTTCTCCATGCCCGAGGCCTACTTCGACAAGGCGTGGCGCGACGCGGGCGCGAACGGCGAGCTGTCCGACTACATGAGCGAACGCTACCTCGGCCTGATTCGCAACTTCCGGCGCCACTCGTGGCTGCTGATCTACCTGTTCGGGGCCTCACCCGCCGTGTGTGCGAGTTTCCTGCGCGGGCGTACAGACCACAACCTCGTGCCTTTCGACGGCGACGCGCGGAGCATGCACCTGCCCTACGGCACCGCGCTGCGCATGGGCGCACTCGGTTACAACAGCGACGCGCAGAAAGACCTCAATGTCTGCTACAACTCGCTGGACAACTACATCGAGACCCTGTCCGCGGCCATTCGTATACCCCACCCGGGCTACCGGGACTTCCCGAGCGGACAGGACGGCGAGTACCAACAGCTCAACGACAGCCTGTTGCAGATCGAGAACGAGTTCTACAGTCCCATCCGGCCGAAGCGCGTGGCGCGCTCGGGCGAGTCCGCGTTGCACGCGCTGGTGCGCGGCGGGATCGAGTACATCGAGGTCCGCTGCGTGGACCTCAACCCCTTCACCCCGGTCGGCCTCGATGCCGGCCAGATCCGCTTCCTCGATACGTTCCTGCTGCACTGCCTGCTCAGCGGCAGCGGCGAGTGCGACGACAGCGAGATGGCGGGACAGGCGCGCAATCTCGAGGCGGTCGTCAACCGCGGCCGCGAACCGGGGCTGGAGCTGGAGGACAACGGCGAGCCTGTCTCATTGACCGAGTGGGCAGGCAGGCTGCTGGACGAGATGTCCGCGGTCGCGGCGGCGCTGGACGAGGCTCACGGCGGTAGCGACTACGCCGCCAGCCTCACGTCGCAGCGGGCAAGGGTAGAGGACCCCGAACTCACCCCTTCCGCACGCATCCTCAGGGAGATGCGCGAGCGCGAACTGCCCTTCTTTCGCCTCGCCATGTCCTACAGTGAGCAGTGGGCGGCCCAGTTGCGCCGGGAGGGGCTGGACCCGTCGGTCGAGGCGGCGTTGCGCGCCGAGGCCGAGCGTTCACTCGCCGCGCAGCGCGAGGTGGAGGCAGGCGACAGCATCAGCTTCGAGGAGTACCTGGCCAACTTCTACGCCCAGTACGAGGCGCTGTAAGCCCGTTGAACTTCCTCGCCCACTTCCACCTGGCCTGGCCGGAGGAGGGGCTCATCCTCGGTGCACTGGAGGGGGACTTCTACAAGGGCCCCCTGCAAGGGGATCTGCCGCGGGATATCGAACGCGGCGTGGTCCTGCACCGAGCCATCGATGCCTACACCGACCGGCACGACCAGGTGGCGCAGTTGCGGCGGGCGCTACCACCGCGACTGCGGCGCTATGCCGGCATTCTCATTGACCTCAGCTTCGATCACGTGCTCGCCCGCCATTGGCAGGACTTCAGCGACCTGCCGCTGCGGGAGTTCAACACCACGGTCTACACGACGCTGCACGCGCAGGGCGCTCTGTTGAGCCCGGCGGCCCGCGCCATGTCACAGCGTTTGCAGGATCACGACATCCTGCATCTCTACCGGGAGTGGCGGACGGTTACCGCCTCGGCGCAGCGCATCGGCGAACGCTTCACGCGGGGCAATCC
>JAUIEP010000132.1 GCA_030428835.1 Gammaproteobacteria bacterium
TTCGGGGCGAACGCCGGGTGCGTTTCCGAGTCGCCCTTGATCTGCGTGGCTTCCACCACCGGCTCCCAGCGGGCGCGCAGCGCGAGGTAGTCCGGCGTGAAGTCCGCGCCGCGCAGGCTGCGCTCGGGGAACATGTAGCCCTTGGACAGGTTGGAGTTGTGCGGGATGGATACGAAGTCCGCGCCGCTCTCGGTGCTGGTCTTTGCAAGCCAGCGCCACAGGTCCTCGGGGTAGGGGCTGTTGTCGCGCGAGAACGGCAGGTAGGTGGCGGCGCTCGCGGCATCGCCGTCGGTGATGACGACACGGTGGAGGTTGGCGCCGCCTGGCGTGGCCGTCCACTCCCAGCCGATGAGCGCGGTGAATTCGCCCGGCGCGTTGTGCGCGTCGGCCGCGCGCGCGATGTCCGCCCAGGCCCGCTCCATGATGCGCTCCTGGCCCTTTATACCCGGCGAACCGTTCGCCAGGATGGCGGCGGCGCGCTCGGCGGGGTCCGCGGGCTCCGCGCTGAAGCGGTCGAAGATGTCCATCGCGTAGCGGTCGCGCAGCAGGAAGCGGAACATCACCTCGGAGGCGCGGCTGAGCAACCCGTCGAAGAAACCGAGCTCACTGCGATCCACCTCGCCGCGATGCATGGCGCGAATGCCGCCGATGAAGGTGGCGTGGTCGGAGACCACCAGGAAATCCAGCGGCGTCTCGATCTGCACCCGCGCCCGGTGCCAGGGATGGATCACGGGCATGCCCTTCGCGTAGCGGTAGGCGGTATCCGGGTCGGCGCTGAAATTGCCGGACAGGTAGGCGTCCGGGGAATAGGAGGAGTGCAGGTGGGTGTCGCCCCACAGCAGTCGTTTTTCCGCCGCGGCGGGCAGGGGGGCAAGGGCGCCGGCCAATACCAGGACGGGGGCGAGGTAGGCGATACATGACAGGCGGCTTATAATAATTTTCGCGCGCATGTTGTGGATGCTCGCGCTATGTATCCGGCTTGTCAACGAGGCGCTACAGGGTGCCCGGGGAGAGTGTCGCAGTGGAAATAGCGGGCAAGATCGCGGTGGTGACGGGCGCGTCGTCGGGCATCGGCCGCGACACCGCCATTGCGCTGGCCGAGGCCGGCGCCACGGTCGTCGCCACCGCCCGGCGGGAGCCGCGGCTGGTGGAGCTCGTCGAGGAGCTGCGTATCCACACTCCCGCGAGCTGCCACATCGCCGGCGACATCGGCGAGCGTGACTTCGCCGAGGGCCTGGTGCGCGAGACGGTGGAGCGCTTCGGGCGCATCGATATCCTCGTGAACAACGCCGGCGTGCCGAAGCATGAACCGCTGTACGAGATTTCCGCGGACGAGGCGGAGGCGCTCATGCGCGTCAACTTCCTGTCCTGCCTGTGGACCACCTTCGCCGCTATTCCACCCATGTTGTTGCAGGGCGAGCAGGGCGGCGCAGCGGGATGTATTGTCAACGTCTCCTCTTTTGCCGCCACCGTCACCCCGACCTACGAGACGGTGTACGCCGCCTCCAAGGGTGCGATGAACGGTTTCACGCGCGGCCTGTGGAGCGACCTTGCCGGTTCGAACATCCACGCCGTGCTCGTGATACCCGGCCCGATCGACACGGAAATCTGGGACAAGGTGCACGACGAGGGCGCGTACTCCGGCGCCAAGTACCCGGCGCGACTCGTGGCGGATGAAATCGTGACGGCCATCCGCAAGGAGCGCTTCGAGGTCACCGTGCCCAGGCGCAACCCGCCGTTGGTCAGCGCGCGCCTCTTTGCTACATTCTTTCCTGCCGTGATCCGCAAAGGGGTCGCCAGGATGAACCCGGTCGACCCGGCACAGGTGCGCAGGGCCATCGCCCGCGCGCGCGAGGGCCTGCCGTTGGGTAAGGACCGGGGAGCGTGACAGTGCCGTAGCAGTTGCAGCAAGTGTGGAGACGGTGTGCCCGGAGTGGGGGCAACGACAATAAGAGGGGACCGGGGTTGATGTTGAGCATATTCCGTTTGCGCCGGTGGTTAGTGCCGGCATCCATGGCGCCGCTGTTGCTGCTGTCGCCGGCAGTCGCGGCGGTGTCCGGCATGGGCGGCGGCTCGGCTGCCGCCAATCCACACGTCATCCAGATCGAACGCAACAGCGAGCGTGAGTCTTTCACGCGCACCGAGTTCCGCCAGCCCTGCCGGGACTACGATCCCCTGCGCAGGCCCTGGTTCGGTGATACCCACGTGCACACGATGTGGTCTTTCGATGCCAGCGCGCAGGACACGCGCAATACCCCCGCCGACGCCTACGCGTTCGCGCGCGGCGGGCCCATGCGCATCCAGCCCTACGACGATGACGGCGCCGGCCTGCGCGAGATCCGCATCGACCGCCCCCTGGACTTCGCCGCCGTCACCGACCACTCGGAGTTCCTGGGCGAGATACTGATGTGCGCCACCGAGGGCGCGCCGGGGTACTACCACCCGGTGTGCCTCGCCCACCGCCACGCGCCCAGCCTGACGCAGCTGGCATTCGGCGGCATGGGCCTCAGTCTCAAGCGGCGCTGGGGATTCTGCGGCGAGTACGACCAGGAGTGCCTGGACTGGGCGCGCAACACCTGGGCGCAGATCCGCCAGGACGCGGAGGATGCCTACGACCGCAGCGATGAGTGCAGCTTCACCAGTTTCATCGGTTACGAGTGGACCAGCACGGTCGGGCGCGGCACCAACATGCACCACAACGTGATCTTCCGTAACAGCCAGGTCCCCAAGCGGCCGATCAGCTGGATGGACACGCCCAACCTGGCCAGCCTGTGGCGACACCTGGAAATCGAGTGTTCGGAACGCCTGCCGGGCTGCGACGCCGTGGCGATTCCGCACAACACCAACCTGAGTCGCGGCCTGATGTTCGGCTCACCGTACACCAGCACCTCGGAGGAGCCCGCGGAACCGGTGTCCCGCGAGGACGCCAGGCGCCGGGCCCACTGGAGTCCGCTGATCGAGGTGATGCAGCACAAGGGTTCCTCCGAGTGCGACAGCCGCCACGCCCAGTGGGCCGGCGATGAGTTCTGCGATTTCGAGAAACTGCCCTACGACACCTTCGGCACCAAGAACACCGGCGACGACGGCACCGGCATGCTGTTCCTGATGAAGAAGCTGTTCGGCGGCGACGAGTTCACGAGCATCGAGCCGCCGCCGGCCACCGCCTACGTGCGCCACGGCCTGCTGCAGGGCCTGCGGCAACGCGCCGAGATCGGCGTCAACGGCTTCCAGTACGGCCTCATCGCCTCCACGGACACCCATGTCGCGGCGCCCGGCCTCGTGATGGAGAAAAACCACCCGGGGCACGGCGGCGCGGGCATGGACTCGCGCGACGGGCTGCGCACCGGCCTGCCGGATGAGCTGGAGTTCAACCCGGGCGGGCTGGCCGTGTTGTATGCGGAGGAGAACAGCCGCGACGCCCTGTTTGCGGCGATGCGCCGTCGCGAGGCCTACGGCACCAGCGGTACGCGGCCGCTGGTGCGCGTGTTCGGCGGCTGGGATTACCCCGCTGACCTGTGCGCGTCGCCTGACCTGGTAGCGCGCGGGTACGCCGGCGGTGTGCCGATGGGCGGTGACCTGCCCGCACCGCCTGATGAGGGCGAGTCGCGGCCGCGCCTGGTCGTGTGGGCGCAGGCCGACCCCGGCACTCCCGACTATCCCGGCTCGAAGCTGCAGCGCATCCAGGTGGTAAAGGGCTGGTACGAGAACGGTGAACTGCGCGAACAGGTGCGGGACGTGGCCGGCGGCGCGAACGGCGCCGCGGTCGACCTGGATTCCTGCGCGCAGAGCGGGCCGGGCCACGAGCAGCTCTGCGCGGTGTGGGAAGACGAGGACTTCGACCCGGGAGCCACCGCGTTTTACTATGCCCGCGTGCTGGAGAACCCGTCCTGCCGGTGGAGCCAGCAGATCTGCATGGCCGAACAGGTCAGTTGCGCAGACCCCGACGCATTGCCGGAGGGCTTCCGGCAGTGCTGCGCGCCGGAGCACCGCAAGACGGTGCAGGAGCGCGCCTGGAGTTCACCCATCTGGTATTCCCCGCCAGGCTAGAAACCGAAATCATTTTTCCCTGATTGGCAGCTCTGCTGAAAGGTCAGGTCTACAGGTCTTCCTGTGTTACAGGGCGCTGGCCCGAGGGGTCGGGTTCATTCGCCCAGGAAGCACAAGCCCAAACCCTGTGGGGTCGAATGAATTCGACCCCACAGGGTTGCGCATGTCGCCAGGTCGAGTGAATCCGACCCCACAAGGTCGCGCATGTCGCCTGGTCGAAGAAATTCGACTCCACAGGGATTCTTTGCCGTCGGCTCCCCGTTGCCCTTTCTCCCGACCCGCACTGACCCTATACTCGCCCGCTCCCCCAAAACCTCTGAGGCCACCACATGGCAGGCGATGTCAAACCCTTCACCCCGGGCCAGGAAAAGTTCGGCAGCTGGCTGATCAACCGGCTGGGACGCTGGCAGGCCACCGTTTACGAACTCACCGGCGGTCGCCTGTGGAACACGTTCCTGGGCGGGCCTGTGGCGGTGCTCTCCGTGGTGGGGCGCAAGACCGGCGTGCTGCGCAAGATCCCGCTCCTGTACCTGCGCGACGGCGACAACATCGTGATGACCGCCTCCAAGGGCGGCATGTCGACGCTGCCGGTCTGGTACCACAACGTGGTGGCCGCGGACACCGTGGACATCCAGGTGGGCAGTGAGAAGAGGACCTACACCATGCGCGAGGCCGAGCCGGCCGAGGAGGAGCGCCTCTGGCCGTTGCTGGAGGAGATGTACCCCGACTACAAGGACTACCGCGCGCGCACCGCGGGTGTGCGCAGCATTCCGATCCTGGTTTTCAGCCCCGTCGATGGCCGCTGAACTCGCGCCCGGCCGCTACCGCCACTTCAAGGGCGGCGAATACGCGGTGCTGGGCGTGGCCACACACTCGGAGACCGCGGAGTCACTCGTGGTCTACCGCCCGCTGTACGGCGCGGGCGGCCTGTGGGTGCGGCCGCTGGCGATGTTCGTGGAAACCGTGGAACACGAAGGGCAGGCGGTGCGCAGATTCCAGTTAATTGCGGAATAGCGTGGCCAACCCATCGTCGTTCCCCTGCAAGCGGGAACCCGGTGACGCCTGGTCGCCGCCTGCGCGGGCACGACGGCAAGGCGCTACTCACTCAAACCGGTAGATGACCTCCAGCCCATAAGTCCGACCCTCACCCCAGATCACCGCCCGGTCGGCCTGCGGCAGGTTGTCCAGGGTAAACGCCTCGTAGTCCGTGTCGGTGAGGTTCTTGCCCCACAGCGCCACGGAGAACTGCCCGCCCGCGCCGTCGATCTCGTCCAGTGACAGCCGCGCGTTGATCATGTCGTACTCGTCGCGGTAGAGGGTGTCGCTGCCGGTCTGGCGGCCGTCCACGAAGTTGTAGCTCACGTTGGCGCTCAGCGTGCCGAAATCGCAGGGCGGGAAGCTGTAGTCGGCGATGAGGCTGTAGGTGTGGTCGGGTGCGTTCGTGAAGCTGAATTCCTCGACCTCCCCGCTGAACGGGTTGAGCACTTCCGTGAGCTGGCTGTCGAGGTAGGCGTAGCTGAACTGCAGGAACAGGCCGCGCAACGGCATCGCCATGACCTCCAGCTCCACGCCCGACATCTCTCCCTCGTCGATATTGAACACGCGCGTGCTCTGTATCGTGCCGGGAATCTGGAAGTTGTACTGGAAGTCCTCGAACTCCTGGTGGAACACGGCGATGTTGAAGCGCACCATGCGCTCCAGCGCCTCGCCTTTCAGGCCGATCTCCGTCGAGCGCAGCTTCTCCTCGTCGAAACCGTTGCTGAATCCCTGCTCTTCGGGATCGCGGATATTGAAGCCGCCGCTCTTGTAGGCCTCGGCGACTTTCGCGTACACGTTGAGCTCCTGCGTCCAGTCGAACTCGGCGATGAACGCGAAGGAGTCGTCATCGAAGTCCTTGTCCGCTTCGGCGAAGAAGCTGGAACTGGTGAGCGGTACTACCAGCGTGTCGAGATCGGTGACGACCCTGTCCTCCACCTGGCGCACCGACTCGCGCGAGTCACGCGAGTGGCGCCAGCCCAGGGTCAGGTGCAGCCGCTCGTCCAGTATGTCCGGCGTCCAGGTGGCCTGGGTAAAGAAGGCGAGCGCGTCGTTCTCGATGCGGTTGAATTCAGCGCCGTAGTTGTAAATCCTGCCGCCCGCAAAGGGGAACGCACTGAAGATGTGGCGCTGCGGCATGTCTTCCTCGGCCTCTTCGGCGAAGTAGTACAGGCCTACCATGTAGTCGATCGCCTCGCCCACGGAGCCCAGCAGCTGGAATTCCTGGGAGAACTGTTCCTGCTCCAGGTGCGGGCGCACGTCGGGCAGCTCCAGCCGGTCCATGCCCGCGTCAGCGCCGATCACCGCGCCGCCGAAGTTGATGCGAAACTCCGGGGACGAGCCGGAGGAGAAATCCAGGTAGCTCTTGTCGTCGAGTTCCCGGTAGGCCGTGATGGAGCGGAACACCAGGTCCTCGTTGATCGCCCATTCGACGTTGAGGGTGTGACCGAATATCTCCGTATCCGTCGGCAGCAGCGGTGTGCCCGCCCGCATGGTGGAGAACCGGTCCGGGCTGTAGTCGATGTAGTCTTTCGCGATGTCGCCGATGATGCTCAACAGGTCGGTGCCGGACGACGCGCGCTCGATGACCGCCTGTGCGGGGAGGTTGAAGTACTTCACATGCGACTTGTCGTAGCTGTAGTCGACGGACAGCGCGTCGGACAGGTCCGCGCGGAAATCCAGGCGCCAGCCCTTTGATTCGCGGTCGCCCCAGCCGCCGCCCGCGCCCGTATTGCGCGTGAAGCCCTCCACGTCCTCGTAGAAGTAGGCCAGCTTGGCGGCGAAGCGGTCGTCCATCGGGATATTCACCGAGGTCTTGCTGGAAAACAACGCATTGTTGCCGGCGCCCAGTGTCTGGTCGAAGGCGAGGTTGTTGACGTCCGGCGTTTTGGTGATCAGCTTGATCGCGCCGCCGGTGGTGTTGCGGCCGTACAGCGTGCCCTGCGGCCCGCGCAGCACCTCGATGCGGGCGAGGTCCGCCACGTCGAAGGCGAGCCCCGTGGAGCGGGCGATATAGGCGCCGTTCAGATACACGCCGACCGCCGCGTCCTGCGTGATCTGTGTATCTGCGAGCCCGACGCCGCGTATGAACAGTCGCAGGGTCTGGTTGTTGGCGGGGAAGCCGTCGATGTTGAGGTTGGGCACCAGGCCGTTCAGGTTGGCGATCCCGTTGATGCGCTGCTTCTCTAGCTGGTCCTCGTTCATGGTGAACAGGGAGATGGGTGTCGACTGGGCCGACTCCTCCCTGTGTTGCGCGGTGACCAGCACTTCCTCGAGTGCCGTCCCGCGTTCTGCCGCCACGAGCGGTGCGGGAAAAAAGGCCAGGGCCAGCGACAACGCGAGGCCAGGGTGCTGCGGGTGCATGCTCATCTCCGGCAGTTCTTCTTATAGCGCCAGATTCTCAACTCAATTTGACACAGTGTCAAATACCAGTCATTGGGCTTGTGCCCCGCTGCCTGCCCGCAACGACGCGCCGCGCAAACAGCGCCATGTGGCGATCAGGTGCGGTGCCGGCCGGGTCATAAAAAATTCACCTGCTGTTCGTTGCGCTGCAATACGTGCCGCGCATTCTTGCCCCAACATAGTGGGGAGGACGTGGCTATGTCGAAGCGGGACCAGCGGGGCAACGCCGGCGAGAAGGATCGCCAGCGCAGCGCGATCGCGCGGGAAGTCGAGGATTTCATCGCCAAGGGCGGACGTATCGAAGTCCTGTCGGACTCGGGCCGGCAGATGGCGCGACGCATCGGCGGTGTCTGGCACAGCGACGAGGTGCCGGTGCCCGACATGGGGGGTGACGGCCTTGATTGAGGTGCAGTCGTTCCTCGAGGAGCGTTACCCGGACTTCGTCCAGGAGCACACGCGCGCGGCGCGCACGCTGTCACGCTTCCTGAGCTTCCTGTTTTACGAGAAGCGCTTCCAGCAGTTCGAGCGCGACTACCCCCACCTCGCCGGTTTCGACTTTGTCGAACAGACCCTGCGCTATTTCGACTTCAGCCTGCGCCTCACCGGCAAGGAGCGCGCCCGAATCCCGGCCAGCGGGCGCGTGGTCATCGTCGCCAACCACCCGATCGGATCACTCGACGGCCTGGCGCTGTTGCAACTGGTGCACGAGATTCGCCCCGATGTGAAGGTCGTGGCGAACGAGGTGCTCAGCGCCATCGGGCCGCTGGGCGACCTGCTGCTGCCGGTGAACAATATGCACGGCGGCACCGCGCGCGGTAATCTCAGGAATATCCGCGCCCACCTCGAGGCCGACGGCGCGCTGATCATCTTCCCGGCGGGCGAGGTCTCGCGCTTCGGTTCGCGGGGCGTGCGCGACGGCGAGTGGCACCAGGGCTTCGTCAAGTTTGCCAGCGCCACCAGGGCGCCGATCCTGCCGGTCTTCGTGGCGGGGCGAAACTCGCTGTTCTTCTACAGCCTGTCGTTTCTCGCGCGGCCGCTGTCCACGTTGTGGCTGGTGCGCGAGATGTTCAAGCAGAGCCACAACACGGTCGACGCCCGCGTGGGCAACCCGGTGCCGTACGAGCATTACAGCGCACTGGGCGTGTCGCCGGCGCGGCTCGCGGCGATGTTCCGCAAGCACGTCTACCGCATTGGCAAGCGCGGTCGCGAGATCTTCCAGTCCGTGGAGACCGTCGCGCACCCGGAGAACCGACTGCTGCTGCGGCGGGAGGTGGAGGCCAGCGAGAAACTGGGCGAGACC
This sequence comes from Gammaproteobacteria bacterium, assembly GCA_030428835.1. GTDB lineage: Bacteria > Pseudomonadota > Gammaproteobacteria > Pseudomonadales > Halieaceae > Marimicrobium. Next base: position 8,786 of record JAUIEP010000132.1, read on the forward strand.
CCGGACGGCAAGCAGATCTACCTGTGCACCATGGATGCGTCGCCCTGCGTGATGCGCGAGATCGGCCGCCTGCGCGAGCTCACCTTCCGCACCGTGGGCGAGGGCAGTGGCGCGTCGCGCGACATCGACCGCTTCGACGCGGATTACTGGCAGCTGGTGCTGTGGGATGGCGCGGAGCTGGAGATCGCCGGCGCCTACCGCCTCGGCGACGCGCACCGCCTGCTCGTGGAGCGCGGCTGGACGGGGCTCTATACCGCCGGGCTGTTCCGGTTCGGCCGCGATTCGCTGCAGACCCTGCACCAGGGACTCGAACTAGGCCGGAGCTTCGTGCAGCCGAAGTACCAGAACCGCGGCAGCCTGGACTACCTGTGGAGCGGCATCGGCGCATTCCTGCGCAGGTATCCCGGCTACCGCTACCTGTTCGGCCCGGCCTCCATCAGCGCGCACTACGGCGAGCGCGGGACCGCGCTGTTGACCTGGTTCTACGACTGCTATTACGCGGACCCGCAGGGTCGGGCGCGCGCCCGGACACCCTTCGTGATGTCCACCGCGATGTACCGCTACTGCGAGGAACTGTTTGGCGGCGATAACCACGACGCCGATTTCAAGCGCCTGCGCGATGCGCTCGGGGAACTGGGGCTTCCCGTGCCGACGCTGTACAAGCATTACGCGGGCGCGATGGAGCCGGGTGGCGTCACCTTCTCGGCCTTCAACGTGGACAAGGATTTCGGCAACTGCGTCGACAGCCTGGTGGTTGCCGACCTGCAGATGCTGAAAGAGAAAAAGCGCAAGCGTTACCTCGAAGGGGAGAGTGGCCGTGTTGGACGTGAAGGGGCGAAACGGGTTGATCGAATGCGAGACCCTGTGGCTATCTGATACTCACCTGGGCAATGTGCACAGCAAGGCGGACTTCCTGCTCGCCTTCCTGAAGCGCGTGCGCTGCAAGCGACTGTACCTCGTCGGCGACATCGTCGACGTGTGGTCCATGCACCGCAGGATGTACTGGCCCGAGGCCCACAACGCCGTGCTGCGGCGCCTGCTCAAGATGTCGCGTGCCGGCGTCGAGATCATCTACATTCCCGGCAACCACGACATGAATTTCCGCGAGTTCGAGGGCGAGGCCTTCGGCAACGTGAAGATACAGCTCGAAGCCGTGCACACCACGCGCGACGGCCGCCGCTTCCTCGTCACCCACGGCGACGAGCTGGACTTCGCGGTACGCTACAGCCGCATGAACCGGCTCATCGGCGACGCCGCCTACTCACTGCTGATGATGGCCAGCCGGCTGTGCAACAAGTGGCGCGCCCTGACCGGCCGGCCCTACTGGTCGCTGTCCACGTGGATGAAGTCCCATGTCGTGCAGGCGGAACAGGCGATCATCGCCTACCAGGACGCCGCGGTCACCATGGGTCGCGAGGCGGGCTACGACGGCATTATCTGCGGCCACCTGCACCACCCCGTGGTGCAGCAGTACGAGGACTTCCTCTACTGCAACGACGGCGACTGGGTAGAGTCCTGCACGGCGCTCATCGAGGACGAGCACGGGGTACTGCACCTGGTGCACCCCGTCGAAGAGAGCGAGATGAGCCTGCCACGGCTGCAGATTGCCGCGTAGTCCGGCGGCGCGGGATACTCAATTTGCCCGCGCGCCCTGGTCTTCCTTCAGTGAGGCGTAGGCGGCCAGAGCGGCCTCCCGCGCCGCGGCGTGTTCCACAATGGGGTGTGGATAGGTCTCCCCGAGGGTCACGCCCGCCTCCTCGAGCACGTCTTTCGGCGCCTTGGCCGGCTCGTGCAGGTATTTGGCCGGCAGCTCCGCCAGCTCCGGCACCCACCGCTTCACATAGGCACCGTCGGCGTCGAAGCGCTTGCCCTGCAGCGTCGGGTTGAAGATGCGGAAATAGGGCGCGGCATCCGCGCCGCAGCCCGCCACCCACTGCCAGCCGCAGGCGTTGTTGGCCAGGTCGGCGTCCACCAGTGTGTCCCAGAACCAGCGTTCACCCGCCTGCCAGGGCAGCAACAGGTGCTTGGTCAGGAACGAGGCGACCACCATGCGCACCCGGTTGTGCATGTAACCCGTGTGCCACAGTTCCCGCATGCCGGCGTCCACGATGGGGTAGCCCGTCATGCCACGCTGCCAGCGTTCGAGGTGCTCTGGCTGCCCCAGCCACGGGAACTGCTCGAACCGCGTGTTGAACGGCTCGGTCGCCATGCCGGGGTTGTGCCACAGCAGGTGGTGGCTGAACTCGCGCCAGCCGAGTTCGGAGAGGAACTTGTCGCGCTGGTGCGGGTCCGCGTCGTGTTTGTTGCAGTGCGCGTGCACGGCGTACCACACCTGGCGCGGCGACACTTCGCCGAAGTGCAGGTGCGGGGACAGGCGCGACGTGGCCTGGCGTGCCGGGTGATTGCGCGACTCGTCGTAGTCGTCAAGCGCCTTGTCGAGAAATTTCCTCAGCGACTTGCGCGCGCCCTCGCTGCCCGGCTGCCAGTAGTCTCCCCAGTGTGCCGCCCAGTCCGGTTTGCCGGGGGTAAGCGCCAGCGCGTCCAGCTTCAGTCCCTTCGGGCCACCCTTGTGGAAGGTGATATTGCGCGGTCGCTGCAGCGGCGTGGGTGGCGCGGGGCTGGTCAGCGCGCGGCGCCAGAACGGCGTGAACACCTTGAAGGGTTCGCCCGCGCCGGTGCGCAACTCCTCCGGGGAGAACAGCAGGGCGCCCTCGATGCGCTCGAATGCCACCTCCTGCGCCGCCAGCAGGTCCCCGGTCTCCTCCTCCTGCCGGACAGCCCAGTCCTCCACCTGGCGACTGCAGTACACCGCGCTCGCGTCGACCGCCTCCGCCAGCGCGGGGATCTCCACCGCGGCGGCCCCCTTGAGTAACACCAGCCTGCCGCCGATGGCCTCGATCTCGCCCTGCAGCCACGCGAGGCTGTGGTGCAGCCACCAGCGGCTCGCGCCGCCCATGGCCCACTCCCCGGGCGTGACGTCGTCCAGCACGTAGCAGGCGAGCAGCGGATTGCCCGTGGCGACCGCCGCGGTCAGTGCGGGGTGGTCGGCCAGGCGCAGGTCCTGCCGGAACCAGAAGATGGTGGGCTGGGTCATCGTAGTACTGTAGTCGAGGAGCAGTGCCTGTAGGTACGGGTGCGGGGCGGGCGCGGATCAGGCGGGTGATCCGGTAGCGGGAGTGCGGCGTATTGTTTGTTGAGAGCACCCGGCGGGATATGTCGCTCGCCGCTTTCATCCCATTCAGGTTGTTGGGCCTGCACTTCGGTGCAGGCCTTTTTTTTGGGAATTGGGAAGGCGAATCCGCCATCCCCGTGGGGTCGAATTCATTCGACCGCACGCCGGCGGTGAAAGATGGTCCCCTGTGGGGTCGAATTCATTCGACCGCATGTCGGCGGTGAAAGGTGGTCCCCTGTGGGGTTGAATTCATTCGACCACATGCCGGTGGTGAGAGGCGGTCCCCTGTGGGGTCGAATTTATTCGACCGCATGTCGTGGGTGAAAGGCGGTCCCCTGTGGGGTCGAATTCATTCGACCGCATGCCGGCGGTGAAAGGTGGTCCCTGTAGGGTCGAATTTATTCGATCGCGTGCCGGCGGTGACAGGTGGTCCCCTGTGGGGTCGAATTGATTCGACCGCGTGCCGGCCGTGAAAGGAGGTCCCTGTAGGGTCGAATTTATTCGACCTGGAGCCGGGTTCCCAATACCCGGCATTGTCCAGTATCGAGGGCGCCTTGCCAGGTCGAATAAATTCGACCCTACATGGGCGCTCCGCCCGTGTAGCGTGTTCGGTCCCACAGGCACGCGCCCGCGGTCGCATGAATTCGACCCCACAGGGGCGCTCCGCCCGTGTAACGTGTTCGGTCCCACAGGCACGCGTCCGCGGTCGAATGAATTCGACCGCACAGGGGCGCTCCTCCCGCCAAGTAATTTCAACCCCACCGGCGGGCGGGTTCATGTACTCTACTCGAGAAAGCGTTGAGGAGTGCAACATGGAACCGGAACTGGCAGGGCCCTGGAACCTGGCGGAGATCGAGCGGTATCTCGGCGGCAGCACGTTTCCCCTGCGCCTGTCCTGCGTGGGCGAGGACGGCTTCCCGCGCGTGGTGTCGGTGTGGTTCAGCTACACCGGCGGCGTGTTCCATTGCGTATCGCACCAGTCCTCGCAGCTCGTGAGCCTGCTGCAGCGCGACGACCGCGTCGGCTTCGAGGTCGGCCCCAACGAGCCGCCCTATTGCGGGGTGCGCGGCCAGGGCAGGGTGCGGCTGGCCCCCGACACCGGCGGCACCACGCTGACGCGCCTGTTGCAACACTACCTCGGCGGCACGGACTCGGACCTGGCGCAGTGGCTGCTATCGCGCGCCGACGGCGAAATGCTCATCACCATCACGCCCACCCGGCTGTTCAGCTGGGACTACCGCTCGCGCATGGGCTAGGCCGGCTGGCGCGCGAGCGCGCTTGTCACCGCCGTCAGGAGCGGGCCCGCTTCCGCGGCCAGTTTCAGCGTGGCCATGTCGTCCGCGCGGGTCCAGCCCGGGTTGATGAGCACGATAGGCTTGCCGCGGCTCTGCGCATGCCGGCAGAAACGAAAGCCGGAGTACAC
>JAUIEP010000306.1 GCA_030428835.1 Gammaproteobacteria bacterium
GAACGGAAGTTCCCGCGCCAGTCGAATGTCGTGGGACCGCCACTGGCGATTGCGGCGCTTTTTGTCTGTACTGCCCGCGAACCAGCGCGCCACCACCGGGTAGGCCTTGCTGCTCTCGGTGGCGACCATGTCCCCGACACCATCGCCGTCGACGTCGCACAGCGCGAGGTCGCTGGCGGTGCCTATCCAGTGGCTGCGCCAGTCGTCGCCTCTGCCCTCGAGCAGCGGGTTTTCGAGCCAGACAATGTTGCGCGCGCCGGCGTATAGGATGTCGGTGTCGCCGTCCGCGTCGAGATCCAGCAGTTCGATGCTCTTGCCCTTGTGCACATCGGCCAGGCGCTGCCGAGACCATGCGGCGGATGCCCCCGGGTCACCCGCCTGCGCGGCGGTGTACAGGAACACGCCACCTGGCGTCGTAATTTTTTCCGGGTCCCCCGCGTCCTCGAACAGGTCGCGCGACAGGGCGACGATGTCGGCCGCGCCCGCGCCGTCCAACTGGGCGGCGCGTACTTTCATGAAGCGATCCGTCGGCGCATCGCGGTGCAGCACGGTGTGCTGCCAGGCGCCGTCGACCAGGCGGTGCAAGCGCAGCCGGCGGTTGGCATGCGCGCCCTTGCCCTCGGTGGCGGACAAGAGGGCATCGACCTGGCCGTCGCCGTCCAGGTCGGCGAAGGCCGCGTCCTCGATACCGCGTATGTCCTCACCGTGCAGCACGTCCAGCGCCGGCCAGGGGGACGGGTCCGTCGCGACGCCGGCGCCGGGGTGGAGGTAGAGTTTGAGCTCCGCGCTCTCCTCCCAGCCACTCACCACATCGGGCAGGCCGTCGCCGTTGAAATCGGCCAGGTGCACGCCGTCCGCGCCCTCGCCGCTGTCGTCGATCACGTGGCGCGCGAAACAGGTGTCGCCCCCGGTCGGCGCCGCCGCCGGCCCGCAGGCGCCGAGTCCGAGGCACAGTGCGAGGATGGGCAGTGACGGGTGTACGCGCGGCATGGCGGCTCCGGGGAGTGTCACCGGCAGTGTAGGGATGCCCGCCCGGTTTGCCAACGCGGCCCAGGTACACGCGACAGGCGCGGCCGGTGCGGCTATGCTGCGTACACCGATATGCACACGTGTAACCAGGAGGAGTGAGCGATGAAAGTGACCGGCGGATGCTACTGCGGCAAGGTGCGTTACGAGGCGGAGGGCGAACCGCTCATGCGCGGGCTGTGCCACTGTCGCGAGTGCCAGTACTACTCGGGCGGTGCGGCGAATGTCGCCCTGGCGATGCCCAGCGCGGGTTTCCGCTATACGAGCGGGGAGCCGAAGGGCTTCTCCCGCGATGACCTGGAAAATCCCGTGACGCGCGAGTTCTGCCCCGACTGTGGGACGTCGCTTGTCTCCAGGCCACCGGCGGTGCCCGACATCGTCATCGTGAAGGCGGGCACCCTCGACAACCCCGCCGATTACGGCAAGCCCGATTTCGCGTTCTATTGCGCGGACCGGCAGGCGTTCCAGTACCTCCCGGATGACATGCCCACCTTCGACCAGTTCCCCGGCTAGGCGCGCCTTGTCCCATTCGATCGCGGTAACGCGGCCCGAAGACGGGGTCGCGGTGGTGACGTTCACCGATGCGGCGCGCCAGAACCAGCTCTGCTGGGCCGCGATCGACGCACTCGCCGCCGCCGTGGCCGCCTGCCGTGAGGCGGGGGACCGCGTGGTGGTTCTCGCCTCCGGACTGCCCGGCCACTGGCTGGAGCACGCGTGGCTGCAGGACCTCATGGACGGCCTCGACGGCAATGCGCAGACCGGTACCGGTGCAGGCTGGTTTACGCTGCAGCAGGAACTCGCGCACGAGGGCATCGTGAGCATCGCCGCCATCGCCGGCGACACCGCCGGCGGCGGCGCCGAGATGGGCTGGGCCTGCGACCTGCGCATCGCCGAGCGGCAGGCGCGTTTCGCGCAGCCGGAGGTGAACATCGGGCTCACCACGGGCGTCGGCGGCACGAGCCGCCTGGCGACGTTGATAGGCCGCACTGCGGTAACGGAAATGGTGCTGACCGGCAGGCCGCAGAGCGCGGAGCGGTTGTACGAACTGGGCGGCATCAACCGGCTGGTGGAGACGGGTGAAAGCCTCCCCGTGGCGCTGGCAATGGCGGGCGACCTGCGGCGCAAGGCGCCCGCCGCGCTGGCGGGATTGAAGCGTATCCTGGCCAGGGCGGACAACGCGCCGCTGGGCGACGCGCTGCGCTACGAACAGGACGTATTCCAGAGCGTGGTGAGCACGGACGCCGCCCGCGCGGCGATGCGCGCCACACAAAGTGCCTACGAC
>JAUIEP010000133.1 GCA_030428835.1 Gammaproteobacteria bacterium
GCACATAGGCGATGCCGCCCTTGCCCGACTGGCTGTTGATGCGGATGACCTCCTGGTAGGAGCGGCCGATATCCGCCGGGTCGATCGGCAGGTAGGCCACCTCCCAGGGCTGGCGCTCGTCGCGTTGTGCCAGGCACTTCTTGATCGCGTCCTGGTGGCTGCCGGAGAACGCGGTAAATACCAGTTCCCCCGCGTAGGGGTGGCGCGGGTGAATCGGCAGCTGGGTGCACTCGCGCGCCGTCTGCATGATCTCATCCATGTTGCCGAGCGCGAGGTTGGGGTTCACGCCCTGGCTGTACAGGTTCATTGCCATGGTCACGATGTCCATGTTGCCCGTGCGCTCGCCGTTGCCGAACAGCGTGCCCTCGACGCGGTCGGCGCCGGCCAGTACACCGAGCTCCGCCGCGGCCACGGCGCAGCCGCGGTCATTGTGTGTGTGCAGGGAAATGAGCAGGCTGTCGCGACGCGCCACCCGGCCGCAGAACCACTCGATCTGGTCGGCGTAGACGTTCGGCGTGCTCATCTCCACCGTGGCGGGCAGGTTGATGATCACGGGCTTCTCGGGCGTGGGCTGCCAGACTGCCGTGACGGCGTCGCAGATCTCGACCGCGAAATCGAGTTCGGTCCCCGTGAAGCTCTCCGGCGAGTATTCGAAGATCCACTCCGTATCGGGGTGCTGCGCCGCGCAATCGCGCACCAGCTCGGCGCCCTTCACCGCGATGTCCACGATGCCGGCGCGGTCGAGGCCGAATACCTGCTCGCGCTGCACCGTGGAGGTGGAGTTGTACACGTGCACGATCACGCGGCGCGCGCCCTTGAGGGCGGCGAAGGTCTTCTCGATGAGATCCCGGCGCGCCTGGGTGAGCACCTGGATGGTGACATCCTCGGGAATGCGATCGTTGTCGATCAGCTCGCGCACGAAGTCGTAGTCGTGGCCGCTCGCCGAGGGGAAGCCCACCTCGATCTCCTTGAAACCGACCTTTACGAGCTGGTCCCACAGCATGGACTTCTGCCGCGCCGTCATCGGCTCGATCAGCGCCTGGTTGCCGTCGCGCAGGTCGACGCTGCACCAGCGGGGGGCTGCCTCGATTACCCGGTCCGGCCAGCGCCTGTCGCTCATGGCGATGGGCTGGAAGGGCTTGTACTTGCTGTGGTCAAAATTGCTCATGGCACCAATCCTTGTCGTAAAAAGCTGTCCGCCCGCATCGCGCGGCCCGGGCCCTTGTGGGGCGGCGGCCCGGTGTGACGAGGGGTTGCCCCGTATACACCGGCGATGCGGGCGAGAATCCAGCCGAGCGCACAGTATAGCCATTGCCTTTGAGCTAAAGATTCCAAATATGGCAGACTAGCGGCCTTGTTGTGCAATAATTCCCTCTAAATATGCGGATTCATAGTGATATCCTGCCTGCATCCAGGCGCTCGCATACAACAGGAGAGAGGACCGTGAAACTCGATCGCACCGACCGGCGCATCCTCAGGGCCATGCAGGACAACGCCCGTATCACCAACCTGGAGCTGGCGGACGCCGTGGGCCTCTCGCCCACACCCTGCTCGCGCCGGGTGAAGCGGCTGGAGGACTCGGGCATCATCCGCGGCCACGTCACGCTGCTCGACCAGGCCCGGCTGGGGCTCAAGCTCACCGCATTCATCGGGATCAGCATGGACCGCCATACCCCGGAACGGTTCGACGCATTCGAAGCCGAGGTCAGGGACTATCCGGAGGTGGTGGAGTGCTCGGTAGTCACCGGGCAGGCCTCCGACTACCTGCTCAAGGTGGTGGTGCCGGACATGGAGTACTACGAGCGCTTCCTGCTGGGGCGCCTGACCCGCATCGAGGGGGTCACGGGCGTCCACTCCAGCTTCGAACTGCGGCGCGTGATCGATCGCACCCGGTTGCCGCTGGAGCATATCGCCGACGACACGGTGCTGTAATTTAGACCGTTCCCGGCTGTGCGCCGGCGCCGACATGCCGGGTGCTTGCGGGCGCGCGCCCGGCGCAGCAGTATGACCCCCTTTTCCTCTATCCCCCTGGAGCGAGCATGATCGAAATGGCGGGCAAGGTTGCCCTGGTAACGGGCGGCGCCAGCGGCATGGGCCAGATCGCGGCGCGGCGCCTGGCGAAGCAGGGCGCGAAGGTCGCGATCTTCGACGTCAACGACGAGGGCCTCGCGGCCATGGCGGCGGAGGCCGACAATATCAGCGCCTTCCGTTGCGACATCTCGAGCCTCGAGGACGTCGAGGCCAGGGTCGCGGAAGTCGAGCGCACAGTGGGCCCCGTGGACCTGCTGATGCACGCCGCGGCGCTCATGCCCAGCTTCCTGCTGGCCGAGCACACCCATGAAAACATGGAGCGGCTCTTCCGCATCAACTACTTCGGCACGACCTACATGGTGCGCGCGGTGCTGCCCTCGATGACCGCGCGCGGCACCGGCCGCATTATCGCCTTCGGCTCCATCGCCGGTATCGCACTGGTGCCCAAGATGGGCGCGTACTGCGCGACCAAGGCCGCGGTCAACGCCTACATCGAAGTGCTGCAGAACGAAATTCGCAAGACCGGCGTGCGCGCGCACCTGGTGTGCCCGCCCGCGGTCAACACACCGCTGGTGGACCAGACGATTGCGACAGACACCCCGGGCAGCATCGTCGAGGCGAAGAAGTCCGGCCGCCTTGCCGACCCGGAGAAGATGATCGACGCCATCGAGAAGGGCGTGCGCAAGGACCGGGACATCATCTATCCCGGCGAGGCCCGATTGCTCTACCTGTGGCGCGCGCTCTTCCCCGGTTTGTGGTGGAAGACGGTTATGAACTTCGAGAAATAGCGGCTGCCGCGCCCTGCCCCCCACAGGGCAGGCTCCCCGCTTTGCTTTAACCGCAGTCATCGGCTAGCATCGCCCGCCCATGACGCGCCGCCACCTCGACCCCGAATCCCCCGCGCTGCTGGCCCTGCTGGCCGCACTCGTCGCGCTTGGGCCGCTCACGGTCGACATGTATGTGCCCGCGATGCCCGCGATGAAGGACTCGCTGGGCACCGACATCAGCTCCATGCACCTGACGCTGAGTTTCTACCTCGCGGGCTTCGCGATCTTCCACCTTCTTTGCGGCCCGCTGGCCGACCGGTTCGGGCGCCGCCCGGTCCTCATCAGCGGCACCGCCCTGTTCGTCGCCGCGTCGCTCGGCTGCGCCTTCTCGACCACGGTGGAGGAGCTGTTGGTCTACCGCTTCGTGCAGGGCGTGGGGGCCTGCGTAGGACCCACGCTGGCGCGCACCGTGGCGCGCGATGTCTTCGGACCCACGCGTGCGGCGCGGGCGCTGTCACTGATCGCGATGCTCATGGCGCTGGCGCCGGCCATCGCGCCGACGCTGGGCGCGATCATGCTGCTGTGGCTGCCGTGGCCGATCATCTTCGTCTTCCTCGCGGTCTACGGTTCCGCCATGGTGCTGCTGATCCACGTCTTCCTGGGCGAGTCCGTGCCGATGCGGCAGAGCCTGCACCCGGGCATCATCCTGCGCAACTACCGCCAACTGTTCCGCGATCCCCTGTACCTGCGGGTGACTGTCGGCAGCGCGATGATCTACGCGGGCCTCATGACCTACCTGTCGTCATCGAGCTTCGTCTACATCTCCATGCTCGGCGTGCCCGTGCAGTACTTCGGTTTCATCTTCCTCACTTCCGTCATCGGGTACATGGCGGGCTCGGGACTGAGCGCGCGCCTCACGCGTGCGCACGAGCCGGAGTACATCGTGCTGGCGGGCTCGCTGCTCGCCGCGGGGGCCGGCAGCGCCATGCTGCTGGGTGCCTTCCTGTTCCCGATGAGCGTCGCGGCGATACTCGCGCCCATGGTGTTCTACTCCACCGCCATGGGCCTGGTACTGCCCAACGCCATGGCGATCGCGCTGCGACCCTTTCCCTATATCGCAGGCACGGCGTCCGCGATGCTGGGGTTCATCCAGATGGGCGTGTCCGGCGCCGCCTCCGCCATCGTCGGCGCGCTGCTCGCCGATCGGCCGGAGCCGATGATCTACATGATGTTCCTGATCGCGCTCATCGCGCTGGCGCTCAACGCCAACCTCTACTTCAGCACCCGCGAGACCACGCAATAAGCCCTGTGGCATACTCTGGCCTGTTCCCGCCTGGAGAGACCGCGTGCAGACCGCCACCGACGTAACCCAACTCATCGGCAATACCCCGTTGCTGCACCTGAAGCGGGTGTCGGAGCAGTCCGGCTGCACGATTCTCGGCAAGGCGGAGTTCCTGAACCCCGGCGGCTCGGTGAAGGACCGCACGGCGCTGGGCATCATCCGGGCGGCGGAGGCCGCGGGCGATCTCAAACCCGGCGGGCGCATCGTGGAGGGCACGGCGGGCAATACCGGTATCGGCCTCACGCTGCTGGCCAATGCGCTCGGCTACACCAGCACCGTGGTGATGCCGATCACGCAGAGCAAGGAGAAGATCGATACGCTGGAGCTGCTCGGTGCGGACCTGCACCTCGTGGGCGCCACCTCCTACACCGACCCCAATCACTACGTGCACACCGCCGAGCGACTCGCGCAGAAGTTCGCGGCCAAGGAGGAGAACGGCGCGATCTGGGCACGCCAGTTCGACAACCTCGCCAACATGGACATTCACCAGCGCACCACGGGCCGGGAGATCTGGGAACAGACCGACGGCAAGGTGGACGGCTTCATCTGCGCCGTCGGCACGGGCGGCACGCTCGCCGGCGTGTCCGCCGCGCTGAAGGAAAAATCGGGCGGCGTCACGATCGGCTGCGTGGACCCCGCCGGCGCGTCGCTGGAAGCTTTCTTCAAATCCGGCGAACCCGCGCCGTCGGAGGGCACGTCAATCGTAGAGGGCGTCGGCATCAGCTACGTGACCCAGAACGTCGCGCGGGCGCAGGTGGACGTCGCATGGACGATCAGCGACGAGGAAGCGCTGCCCTACGTGTTCGACCTGCTGCGGCACGAGGGACTGTGCCTCGGCGGTTCTTCCGCGCTGAACATTGCCGGCGCCGTACGCCTGGCCGAACACCTCGGCCCGGGCCACACCATCGTCACCATCCTGTGCGATTACGGCAATCGCTACCAGAGCAAACTGTTCAACCCGGTGTTCCTGGAGAACAAGGGTTTGCCGGTGCCGGAGTGGCTGGCGATCTAGGCGCGCGGTAGTCGCTGCGTTGTGGGGTCGAATTCATTCGACCGTGACACGAGGTCCCCGCTACCAGACTAACCGGTGGTTGAATCCTGTAGGGTCGAATGTATTCGACGGGTCACTTCGCTCTCAATACCAAACACCGGCCGGAATTGAGCGACCTGTTCCAGGTCGAATGAATTCGACCCTACCTGGAGAAGAGATCCGCCGCGCTACTTGTTCTTCGCCGCGCGCTCCTTCGCGACGAGAAAATCCACGACCTTGAGCATCTCGGCCTGCCCGCCCGCCTTGCGGCCGCTGACGTAGTACTTGCCGTTCACCATGAGCGCCGGCGTGCCGGTGAGGCCGGCCGACTTGCCCTGCGCCTCCGCCTTGCGCACCTGGCTGTCGATGCCGAACGAATCAAACGTCTTGCTGAACTTCTCCGCATCGACGCCGTTGGCGGTGAACAATGCCTCGATCTCCGCCTTCGAGGAGAGGCGCTTGCGGTCGACGTTCATGGCCTGGAAGATCACGAGGTGCATCTTGTCCAGCACCCCCAGGGCCTCCGCGGTGTAGAAGGCCTTTGCGTGCAGGTCCATGCCCTTGCGCCAGATCGCGGGTATGCCGCGGAAGCTGACATCGTCGGGCATGTTCTTCTTCCACTGCTGGATCATCGGCTCGAAGTTGTAACAGTGGCCGCAGCCGTACCAGAAGAACTCGGCTACCTCGATCTTCGAGGAGTCCGCCGTCCACGTGCGCGGCGTGATGACGTCGTAGTGCACACCCGCCACGTAGGAGGGTTGCGCGTCATCGGCGGCCGAGCAGGACAGCCCGAAAAACATGAGGGGCAGAACCAGCAACAAACGTTTAATCATGTATCTCTCCGGATTATTCGGGTGCCCTGTTTCTGACACCGGCTAACTTTGGCAGTTCGTTTCGGGCGCTTCCCGGGCGGTAAAAAAAAGGCGGCAAACTGCCACCTTCTTTTGTTACCCGGGTTACTCAGTGCAGGCCGGCGACGTAACTGGCTACCGCCGCGATCTCCATGTCGCTCAGCCCGGACGCCACGCTGCGCATGATTTTGGTATCCCCGTCATTGGTGCGGCCGGCCGGGTCTTCGGCACCCTGCCGGTAGGCGCGCAACTGATCCGCGACGTACTGGGCGTGTTGCCCCGACAGTGCGGGATACCCGGCGGCGGGGTTACCCTGGCCCGTGGGCGAATGGCACGCCGTACAGGCCGCCACTCCGCGGGACGCGACGCCCGCGCGGTAGACCTTGCGACCCAGCTCCAGTTTATCGGCGTCGGTCTTGCCCAGGGTGCGGCTCTGGGCCGCGAAGAAGGCGGCGAAATCCGCCAGGTCCTGGTCACTCTTGCCGTCGAGTTGCCCGGCCATCGTGGGAATGACCCGCGCGCCGTCGCGGATGTCCATAAGCTGCTTGTAGAGATACTTCGCGCCCTGGCCGGCCAGTTTCGGGAACGGTGCCATGCTGTTGCCATCGGCACCGTGACAGGCGCCACACACAACGGCGTTCTTCTCGCCGGCGGCGGCGTCGCCCCGGGGCATGTCACTCGCGGCGAAACTGGCGGAGGCACAGCCGAGTCCCAGGCTGAGCAGGAGAGCTACTTTCTTCATGTGAAATCCAGCTAAACGGTTGAGGGTTGCGCCTACTGGGCAGGCTTGGCCATGTACTCGATGAGCGCCTTGTAGTCGTCGGGCGTGCAGTCCATGCACATGCCGCGGGGCGGCATTGCGCCCATGCCCTTGGTGATGGATTCCACGAGCGCGTCCATGCCCTTGGCCAGGCGTGGCTCCCATGCGGCGGTGTCGCCGGTCTTGGGTGCATTGGCAGCGCCAGTCGAGTGGCAGGCCACACAGGCACGGTTGTACTTGTCTTCAACGCCGGCAAAGGCACCGGCCGCGAAACCCAGCAGCAGAACAGCAACGCTCAACTTCTTCATGGTAATCCTCTCATCGCTATGGAGTTCTTCGCCGCGCAAGCGTTTGATTACAGGCGAAAAAAGCCGTGGCATTATATACGAGATACCCCTACCAAAAAAGGCAAGACCCACCCATGAGCGAGCCCGAACCGGCCCGTGGACCCGCGCCGCCGGACTACCGCCGCGCGTGTTTCCTCACCAGCGCGGCAAAGCTGCACCAGTGCCCCGCGGACGAGGGCTGGGAGGTTGCCTTCGCGGGCCGCTCAAATGCCGGAAAATCAAGTGCAATCAACAGCTTAACCGGCAACAAGAAGCTGGCGAAGACCTCGCGGACGCCGGGGCGTACCCAGTTGATCAACTTCTTCGAGCTGTCGGACAGCCAGCGCCTGGTCGACCTGCCGGGTTACGGCTTCGCCAAGGTGCCGCTGGCGGTCAAGCGGGAGTGGACGAAGACCCTGGAGCATTACCTGCAGCGCCGCGAATCACTGCGCGGCCTGGTCCTGTTGATGGACATCCGCCACCCCATGCAGGAGTTCGACACACAGATGCTCGACTGGTCCCTCGCGGCCGGCATGCCGGTGCACATCCTCCTCACCAAGGCCGACAAGCTCAAGCGGGGTGCGGCCGGGAACACCCTGCTGGCGGTGCGCCGCGAACTGGAACCCTACGCGGAGATGGCCAGCGTACAGCTGTTTTCCGCCCTGAAACACGAGGGTCACGCGGAGCTAAAGGCGGTGCTGGACGCGTGGCTGACCGACACCAGCGTCTACGAGGAAGACGATCCCGGGCCCCTGTAGGGTCGAATTCATTCGACCTCGCACGGAACTCTCGTCGCGCGGCGGTGTGAGGTATAGAGCAGCACCGCGGATGGATTGCGTTAGACCCCACGAGACCAGGGTCATTGCGCCATAAAAAAAAGCCCCGGCAACCACTAGGGATGGGGCCGGGGCATTCAGGGTCTCTTGGGGAAAAGAGACATGCTCGCAGTGGCTCACGGAGAGAAGCCACAAAAGGTGTAGCAGACGCTACGGTACTTATGACCGGGCCTGTCGGGCAAAGTTCAACGGGCGGGAAAATTTATCCACAGGCCCCGCGCTTGCGCACTCGCCGGGGCTGGTCTTGAATGATGGGAAACCGGGATTCAATCCCGGAAAACAACACAGTCATCGATTGCCCGGAGGGCCCCGGATGTCGCGCCCGCCCAAGGTTTCACCGACCGCCACCACACTGCTACTGCTCCTGTTGAGCTTGCCGGTCGCGGCGCAGGGGCGCCCGCCGCTGGCAGCCTTCGCCAACCTGCCCGACATCACCGATATGACCCTGTCGCCCTCGGGCAAGCACATCGCGTTTTTCATGAATACGCAGGGCACCACCCTGCTCGCCACGCGGGACACTGAAGGGGGCAAGATCCACGGCATCGTAAAGACGGACAACGAGCGCTTCGTGCTGCAGTGGGTGCGCTGGGTGAACGACGAGCATCTCGTGTTCAGCGTCTACTATCCGGACCGGCGCTACGGTATTGCAACCGGCGAGACCCGGCTGCTCTCGGCATCCCGCAAGGGTGGCGATACCAGGGTGATGGCCAGGCCGCGCAGCTACGATTCCGACGCGATGATCTCGCAGTTCCAGGACCGGGTGGTGAGCTTTCTCCCGGATGATCCCGAGCACATTCTTCTCGCCCTCGCGGACGAAAAAATCGCTACCCCCGGGGTGTACAGGATCAATGTGGAATCGGGCAGTCGCAAACGGGTACAGCGCTACAAGACGCCGATCCGGACCTGGGTGTCCGACAGGCAGGGTCGCGTGCGCGCCGGTTACGGCTACGACGAGGGGACTGCGGAAGTGTCGCTGTGGGTGAAACCGCTGGCGGGCGACGACTGGCGGCAGGTGACCGAGCAGGCGTTCTTCGCCGAGGCTGCCGTGACACCCATCGGTTTCGCGAGGGACCCGAACCTGCTCTATGTCCGCGCCAATCACGAGGGCAGGAAAGCGGTATTCCGCATCGACACGGCTGACCCCGGGATGCCGCGCGAACTCGTTTTCTCACACCCCGAATACGATGTGGACGGCCCTCTGGTCTATTCACAGCTCACCAATGATGTCATCGGCGTGCAGTTCGCGCGCGTCGCCAGCGGCATGTTGTTCCTGGACAAAGGCTACGAGGCATTGCAGCGCTCGGTGGACAAGGCACTGCCGGATCGGGCAAATACGATCGTGAGCTACAGCGCCGATGAAACGCTATACCTCGTAAGAAGCAGCAGCGCCACGGTGCCCCCAGCTTACTACCTGGGCAATCGCAAGCGCGGCACACTCTTCCCCATCGCGCAGGAATACCCTTTACTCGCCGAGGTGCCGCTCTCCGAGGTCAGGCAACTGCACTACCCGACCCGGGACGGCCTCAAGATTGAAGCCTACCTCGCGCTGCCGGCCAGCGGCCCAAAGCAGAAGCTGCCCACCATCATTTTTCCCCACGGCGGCCCCATGGCAAGGGCGGGCGGGGGCTTCGACTACTGGACCCAGTTTTTCACGAGCCGGGGCTACGCGGTACTGCAGCCAAACTTCCGCGGCTCAGCCGGCTTCGGCCACGAATTCATGGCCGAAGCGGTGCAGGGCTACGGCCTCGAAATGCAGGATGACCTCGAGGACGGGGCACGCTGGCTGATAGGCCGGGGCATCGCGGACCGCGGGCGGATATGCATCGTGGGTGCCAGTTACGGCGGTTACGCGGCACTGATGGGCGCGGTGAAAACCCCGGACTTCTACCGCTGTGCCATCAGCTACGCCGGCGTATCCAGCCTGATCGATATGCGCTTCTACCAGAGGAACTACCTGAATCGAAAAGTGGCTGAAGAGCAGATCGGTACGGAGCGATCCCGCCTGCGCGCCGTTTCGCCCCGGTATCACGCGGACAAAATACAGGTTCCGGTTTTACTCGCACACGGAGACCGCGACAGGGTGGTGCCCGTGGCGCAGAGTCGCGACATGGCGGACGCGCTGGAAGACGCCGACAGGGACTTCATTTACATGGAGTTGGAAGACGGCAGTCACAACCTGCACCGCCAGCAAAACCGTACCGCCCTGTTCGAAGCGATGGAGCGGTTCCTGGGCGAACACCTGGCGGCCGGACCCTAGTGCGCCTCGTCCCAGTTCTCGCCGCTGCCCGCCTCCACCAGGAGCGGGATGGCGAGCTCCGCCGCGCCTGACATCAGGCGGCAGATCTCCGCCGAGATGGCGTCCACCTCGCTTGCGGCGACCTCGAACACCAGTTCGTCGTGCACCTGCATGATCATGCGCGCGTCGGCCTGTTCCGCCTGCAGCCAGTCGTCCACGGCGAGCATCGCCTTCTTGATGATGTCCGCGGCGGTGCCCTGCATGGGCGCGTTGATCGCCGTGCGTTCGGCGGCCTGCACGCGCATCTTGTTGCGCGCGTTGATCTCCGGCAGGTAGAGGCGCCGGCCGAACAGCGTCTCCACGTAACCCTGCTCCTTTGCCACCGCGCGCGTGCGATCCATGTAGTCGGCCACGCCCGGGTAGCGCTCGAAGTAGCGGTCGATGTACTGCTGTGCCTCGTTGCGGCCGAGGTGCAGCTGCCGGGCGAGGCCGAAAGCCGACATGCCGTAGATCAGCCCGAAGTTGATCGCCTTTGCCTTGCGCCGCTGTTCTGCGGACACCTCCTCCACGCCGACCTCGAAGACCTCGGACGCCGTGGCGCGGTGCACGTCCTGGTCCTCGTTGAAGGCCTGGAGCAGGCCGGCATCGCCCGACAGGTGCGCCATGATGCGCAACTCGATCTGCGAGTAGTCCGCGGCAACGATGCGGTACCCCTCCGGCGCGATGAACGCCTGGCGGATACGCCGGCCCTCCTCGGTGCGGATGGGGATATTCTGCAGGTTCGGATCGGTTGAGGAGAGACGCCCGGTCGCCGCCACCGCCTGGTGGTAGGAGGTGTGGACGCGCCCTGTCGCGGGGTTCACCATCTCGGGCAGCTTGTCCGTGTAGGTGGACTTCAGCTTGCTCAGGCTGCGGTACTCGAGCAGCACCTGCGGCAGCGGGTAGTCGAGCGCGAGTTCGACCAGCACCTCCTCCGCCGTGGACGGCGCGCCCTTCGGCGTCTTCTTGATGACCGGTAATTCGAGTTTCTCGAACAGGATTTCGCCGAGCTGTTTCGGCGAGCCGAGATTGAACTCCTGCCCGGCGAGCTCATAGGCCTGGGCCTTGATCTCCTCGAGGCGCTCGCCGAGTTCGCGGGACTGCCGCGCCAGCATCTCCCGCGACAACAGCGCGCCCTGCCGCTCGATGCGTGACAACACCGGCACCAGCGGCACCTCGATATCGGTGAAGACCTTCGTCAACGCGCCCTGCCCATCCAGCTTCGGCCACAGTGCCTCGTGCAGGCGCAGGGTGATGTCGGCGTCCTCCGCGGCGTAGGGGCCGGCCTCCTCCAGCTTGATCTCGTTGAAGCTCAGTTGCTTCGCGCCCTTGCCCGCGATGTCCTCGAAATGAATCGTGCTCTGGCCGAGGTACTTGAGTGCCAGGCTGTCCATGTCGTGGCGGGTGGCGGTGGAATCGAGGACGTAGGATTCCAGCATCGTGTCGAAGCGGATACCGCGCAGCGTGATGCCGTGGTTGGCGAGCACGTTGGCGTCGTACTTCAGGTTCTGGCCGACCTTGGCGCGCGTCGCGTCCTCCAGCAGCGGCTTGAGCGCACCCAGCACCGCGTCGCGATCGAGTTGCTCGGGCGCGCCGAGGTAGTCGTGGGCCACGGGCACGTACGCGGCGCGGCCCGGCTCGACGGCAAAGGACACGCCGACAACCTGCGCCTCCATGTAGTTGAGGCTGGTCGTCTCGGTGTCGAAGGCGAACAGCTCGGCGTTCTCGAGCTCGGCAAGCCACGCGTCGAAGGCGGCCTGGTCCGTCACGATCTCGTAGTCGGCGTCCGGCGCCGCCGCGCTGACGGCCGGCGCCTCGCCCCCTGCCAGCAACTCGTCGAGCCAGGACTTGAATTCCAGCTTCGTGAACCACTCGACAAGCGCCTCGCGGTCCGGCTCACCGTTGGCCAGCTCCCCCGGCTTCTCCGGCAACTCGACGTCGGTCTTGATGGTGGCCAACGCCTGGGAGAGGTAGGCGTTGTCCTTCTCCTTCTCCAGCTTGGCGGCCATGGTCTTGGCGCCGCGGAAGGACAGTTCCTGCACCGCGTCGAGGTTGGCGTAGATGTCGTCGAGGCTGCCGATGCCCTGCAGCAGCCCCAGCGCGGTTTTCTCGCCGACGCCCGGCACGCCGGGGATGTTGTCCACCTTGTCGCCCATGAGCGCGAGGAAGTCGATGATCAGCTCGGGGCCGACGCCGAACTTGTCCACCACGCCCGCGGGGTCCAGCACCGTGTCGGTCATGGTGTTCACGAGAGTGATGTCGTCGGTCACGAGCTGCGCCATGTCCTTGTCGCCGGTCGAGATCACCACCTTGCGGCCGGCCTTTGCCGCCTGCGCCGCCAGCGTGCCGATCACATCGTCGGCCTCCACACCCGGCTCGCAGATGAAGGGCAAGCCCATCGCCTTGACGATCTCGTGGATGGGTTCGATCTGTTCGCGCAGCTCGTCCGGCATGGGCGGGCGGTTGGCCTTGTACTGCTCGAAGAGCTCGTCGCGGAACGTCTTGCCCTTGGCGTCGAAAACCACCGCGACGGGACTGTCCGGGTAGTCCGCCATCAGCTTGCGCAGCATGCTGATGACGCCGCGCACGGCGCCCGTGTTGCGCTTGTCCGACGTGGTGAGCATGGGCAGGGCGTGGAACGCCCGGTAGACATAGGAAGAGCCGTCGACGAGGACCAGGGGCGGGGGGGTGGATGCCATAGTCTGTGTACCCGGTTCGGCCGCTGGGCGGCTCTGGTTGCTATTGTCTGGCAAGTGCTGGTTAGTAAGTGCTTGCTATCGCTCTGTGCTTTACTGCGTCTTGTCCCAGATCATCCGCGCGGAGCGGTAGGTCAGTTTCATCTGGGCCTTGTCCAGGGGCGCCTTGAAGAAGCCGTGGTAGTCGCCGCGGGGGTTGATCAGGACCACGTTGGCGCTGTGGTCCACCTGGTAGTTCTCCGGGCTCTGGCCCGCCACCTTGCGGAAGGGTGTGTTCAGCGCCGTGGCAAAGCGGTGAATATCGAGGAACTCGCCGGTCA
>JAUIEP010000307.1 GCA_030428835.1 Gammaproteobacteria bacterium
GCTTTTACGAGCATTTTTGTATGCGTAGAGCAGATAAGCTATACACGCTACAAAGGTCGATGGTAGTGCAACATTACCCAGCAAGGTTCCATAAATGACAAATGGGTTCTCGATCGCAACCCTAGCTCCTTGTGTCGTAAGCTCGCCGGCGGTGCTCATTGCATCAAGATCTGTTAGTAGCCCCTGCGCGATTGTAACGTTGTAGACGAGAAGCATAAAAACCCAGCCTGAATAAATAATGTAGAGACCAAGAACCGTTCCCAGCAGCGGAGCACTCAGTTTCTCCGCAGCAAAGTAAGCAATCATAATGAGGCCGAAAGATACGCTAGCCCACCATTGCACAATGAACCAATATCTATCAAATACACTAAAGAGTTGCTCCAGTATTTCCGCTTCACTCACAGTAGCGCTCCAATTTCAGGGCACATAACAGCTGATTATGAGGAATCGGTCAGATAGCCCAATTCCGTTGAATTCCGTGTTCATAAATTCATTCAAGTCCAAAAATCCCATGACAACAACCACTTGGCCGCTCGGCACGTTCTTTGCCCGTAGATAAGAGGAATTCCTCCCAAGCCAGTCATCAATTCCGGGCAGGCGAAAACAGTCGCCGCGGCAAAAATTTGGCAAACAAATCAGGAATATAGCGGCGCCAACGCCAACAGCCGCCCAAATTCCGTTGAAAAACCGCGTCGTATTCGAATGCAGTCACCGCGAACCTACTCCGCAAGCACCCGAATATTCCGAAACCACACCTTGTCCCAGTGGTCCTGGAACCCGATGTGCCCCTGCAGCAACGTGCCGTAACGCGGCCGCCCGGTGAACTTGCTCTGCTCATAAAGCGCCTGCCACTCGGGGCTGCCCTGCTCGAACTGCGCCGTCAGGCGCTCGTTCAGCCAGAACTCCACGTGCGGGCCTTTTGCCTTGATGTGCACGCGGTTCCAGTAGCCCACCGGCTGGGTGGTGTCGTGGTCGGGGGCGATCATGTCGTAGTAGGCCCCGGCGCGGTGGCTCGGGTCCTTGGAGTCCGAGTGGCCGACGTTGTCCAACACCTGCATCTCGTAGCCGGTGTAGTGGATGGTGCGCTCGGACTCGTCGCCGCGGATGAAGATGCCGGAGTTGCCGGCCTCCGAGATGCGCCACTCCAGCTTCAGCTCGAAGTCGCCGAACTGCTCCCGGCTGATGAGGTCGCCGCCACGGCCCACGCGGGTGAGGCAACCGTTTTCCACGGCCCAGCCGTCATTAACCGAGTCTTCCCGGTAGCTGCGCCACGCGTCCAGGCTCTGCCCGTCGAACAGCAGGCGCCAGCCGGCCTGCTCCTCCTCCGGGGTGAGCGCATTACGGCACTCGGCCGCGTCTATCACGGGGTCCTGCGCGCAGGCGGTCAGGGTGCAGGCGGCCAGGGCAACCGCGGCGATTCGAATAGTCATGGGCACAGTGTAGTCGCTGTGCGGCATTCGCACAGCCGCGGCGGCCTAGTTGGCGTAGCGCACACCGATGCGCAAGGCCCGCCCCGGTGCGGCGAAGCCCACCGCGGTCTCGTAGTCCTCGTCGAACAGGTTGTCCACCGACAGTTGCCATTGCCAGTTGCGGTCCGGGCGCCATTCCAGCACCCAGTCCACCCGGTGGTAGTCGTCCAGTTCCTGCGTGACTTCCTCGCCGGTGTGGCGCGAGGTCGACCACTGCTCGCCGCCGTAGCGATAGTCGAAGGTGGTGTGCAGGATGGGCAGTAGGTGCCACGACAGCGCAGCGCCGGCGCTCCACTCGGGGCGGCCGGTGAGTGTGGTGTCCTCGCCCTTCACGTCGATGTCGGTGTAGGTGCCGTACACGTTCAGCCACAGCGCCTCGCTCGGCTGCCAGCGGCCGGCGAGTTCCACGCCGCTCGTCTCGACCTCGCTGCGATTGACGTTGCGGAAGGTGGCGTCGTCAAAATCCACGAGGTCCTTGAAGTCGTTCATGAACGCCGTGAGCGAGAGTTCCAGCGCGGCGCCCTGCCAGGCCAGGCCCACGTCCCAGCTCTCGCCGCGCTCGGGCTCCAGGTCGGGGTTGCCGACCAGTCCGTGGCCCAGCGCGAAGAAACTCGACAGCTTGTAGGCCTCGCCCCAGTTGGCGGAGAGGCTCAGGTCCGCCACGAGTTGCACGGTAACGCCCGCGTCGAATGTGGTTTCGCTGCTGAAGTCCTCCGGGTCGTCGTAGCGCACGCCGGCCTGCAGCAGCAGCGGCTTCACGGGCTGCGCGCTGATGGCGGCGAAGGCGCCCAGCGTGTCGCGCTCCAGCTCGAAGCTGGTGGGCAGGGCGT
>JAUIEP010000134.1 GCA_030428835.1 Gammaproteobacteria bacterium
TCATTCACGCCGTTGAGATTGAACGGCCCGTAGGGACGCGGCGTCACACTGACCCGGTCTGCCGTGATCCTCTGCCGGGTGCCCAGTTCATCCTGCGTGGTGAGCGCGATGCCCGATGCCAGCGGGATGCGCTGAGGCGTCGGCGCCGCGCGCGCGGCAGGGTGCGCTGTCGTTGTGCGCCCGTCGCAACCGGGCAGCAGGATGGCGGCCGCGGCCGCGCCCAGAACCAGCGCGAGCGAGCGTACCCGCCGACGCGCGGCTCCGCGCCGTGAGCCGTTCACGGGCATACGACACCTTTGTAGAGCGCGTTGTCGAGGTCGGGCGAAATCACCACACCGTTGAACGTGGGGTCGGGCAGGCACGGCTGCGCCGGGTCGAGCCGGTTGTCCAGGAACTCGGGCAGCAGGTTGTCGCCGCGGATATCCAGGCCCACGTCGAAGAAGTACTGCAGGTCCAGGATGATGTCCTCGGTGGTGTCGCCGTCGGCGCCGGGCTCGATGAGGGTCTCTCCCGAGAGGATCGACGTGCGCAGGTTCTGCAGGAACGCGACCGATCGCGCGTGGTCATCGCCCGCGAGATCCAGTATGTCGATGCGAATCAGGTCGTCGTCCTGCGGGTCCGCCTCCGCCTGGATGGTGTCCAGCGCGGCCAGCAGGAACTGTATGCTGGACAGCAACCGGCCCCTGGCCGCCGTCAACCGGCTCGTATCCTCCAGGGCGAGCAACTCCGGCTCGTTGTCGAGAACGCTCTCGACAGTCGGGTTGTTCGTCTCGTCATCGTCGCCCTGGTCCTGCGCAATCCGGTTCACATCGGCGACTCCCACGTAAGCGTCCGCCAGTACGCTCTTGGCGATGAGTAACTCAAGCAGTCCCGAGAGGTACACGGCATCGCCGTAGTCGGTGTCCCGGGTTACCCCGCTTCTCGGCTCCGTCCAGTCCGCCTGGTAGCTCGCGGACACCTGCCGCATCCAACGCGACGCCTGGCCGAGTTCAAACCGCGTCCGCGCCTCCGCGTAGTCGCTGAGTTGTTCCGCGCTCAGTAGGGACTGGTCCAGGCTCTCCGGGAGGTCGAGCGGGTAGCCGACGCTGCGTGTGCTGTCGTCGGCGACGCCGAGAATGTCGAGGACATCGCCGAGCCGGTTCAGGTCGTCGGAATAGCCGTCGGAGACGAGGTCGGAGCCCGCGAAGCCGAGGGCGGCGAGGGCGAGCAGGAAGCGCGCGCTGTCCGCGTCGTTGGAGGCGCCTGGCTGCGTCTGCAGCACGGCCCGGGCGAGGTAGGCTTTCGCGCCGCCCGTCCAGCCGATGGACAGCGCGTCGGCGCCGGCGCGCACGAGCTGCGCCACATCCAGTCCCTGCAGTGGCGGCCGGTCGAGGCCGATCGGCAGTGTGCGATTCGCGGCCAGCGGGACGACGCCCGCATGCGACAGCAGGTCGAACTCGGCGGCGCCCTCGCCGCTGGCGAAGTAATGGCCGTAGAGCACACCCAGGTCGATATCCGCGCCGCCTTCCAGTGCGAACACGTTGGAATGCACGCCGCCCGAGTCACCGAAGATGGCGTCGACGCGGCCATTGTCCAGCAGGAACAATCGCAGGGCCTCGCCCGGGGCGATGTCCGAGAATGCGAATGAATAGGCATTGTTGCTGCCGGTCGAGCCCACATCGACATCCGGGACGCGATTGAAGCTCGACGCGAGCCCGAGGATGAGTCCATCAGCATTCACGAGTGCCACGACCTGGCGCTCACGGATGACGCCGGCGATGTCGGCGTTACCCAGCCCGGGGATCGGCTGGAATACCGGTTCGAGGTAGTAGGACTCGCTGGATGCCAGGATGGCGAGCAGTGTGGCGTTGCCCGCCGCCACAGAGCTGTCCACCGGGCAGTCCGCCTGCAGCTGGGAACACAACCGCTTGAAACCGCCGTCCCAGTGCGAAAACTGGTATCCGGCGTCGGCAACAGCGGTAAAGGTCTCGTTGAACAGAAGGTCGGTAATCCCGATCTCGCAGACGCCGCCCTGGGGGCAGCTGTGGCTGCCCGAGATGGTGCTGACCGAGCCGCCCGGCGACGCGATGATCACGAGCTTGCAACTCGACAGTAGTGTTATCGCCAGGAAAACAATGAATAAAGACCGGGTTGTCATGGCTACCTCTCCTGGTAAGCGTGCCGCCACTATCGACACGTGTCCGATTTGTGTACCCCATCAGTATAGTCGACCCACGTTTTTTCCGGAAAAATGGCTACCCACATGTAAAGTGATACACAGTGCGCGCCTAGCGGGACATCGGCGTCGCGCAAACCCGAAGGCAAAGGCAAGGGCAAAAACAAAAACAAAAACAAAAACAGAAACAAGTAAGCGCCGACAAGCCGCAACAAAAAAAGGCCGGTAGCGCGAGCTACCGGCCTTTTTTCTGTGCCGTTCCCGGCTAGTCGAGCTTGCCGAGCAGGGCGCCGCCGGTGGGTATGCCCACGCCGGAGGTGACCAGCGCGTGATTCACTGCTTTTTCGGGCTGGTTCAGCGAGGTGCCGCGCACCAGCTTCGTGGCTTCCACGATGCCGTTGACGCCGTGGATATAGGCCTCGGAGAGCTGCCCGCCGTGGGTGTTGCAGGGCAGGCGGCCGTCCGGGCGCAGCGCCCCGTCCAGCACGAAGTCACCCGATTCACCGGCGCCGCAGAAGTTCCACGCCTCGATCTGCCACAGCACGATGGGTGAGAACGCGTCGTAGATGACAGCGGCGTCGATGTCGTCCGGCGTCAGGTCCGCCATCTCGTAGCAGTTCCTCGCCGCGATCTCCATCTCCGGGATGGCGGCGAACTCGTCGCGGTAGAACGAGGTCATCTGCTCCTGGTCCGCCGCCGCGGCCTGCGCGACGCCGCGCACGGCCACGCCGGGCTGCTTCAGGTCGCGGGCGCGCTCGGGCGTGGTGACGATGACGCAGGAGGCGCCGTCGCTCTCCTGGCAGCAGTCGAACAGCTGCAGGGGATCGCAGATCATGCGCGCGGCGTCGTACTCCGCGCGGTCAAAGGGGCGCTCGTGGAAGAAGGCGTTGGGGTTGTTCACCGCGTACTGGCGGGTCTGGTGGGCCACCTCGAACAGGGCATCCTTGGTGACCCCGGTGTTGTGCATCCAGCGCTGCGTGAACATGGCCACCCAGCTCGCGGGCGTCAGCAGACCGTAGGGCATGTACCAGCCCCAGTGGATGATGTCCGCGGTCATCACACCCTCGGATACGCCGGCGGAGAAGCGGTGGCCGGAGCGGCCGTTGAGCGCGCGGAACACCGCCACGCATTCCGCCATGCCCGTGGACACTGCCATCACCGCCTGGTGCAGGCTGCCGGTCGCGGCGCCGCCACCATAGTGGGAGCGACCCCAGAAGGTCATGTCGCCCGTGCCCACGGCGCGCGCCACCTCGATCTCGTCGTTGGCGTCCATCGTGAAGGTGGCGAAGCCGTCGATGTCGGTGGGCTTGAGGCCCGCGTCGTCGATGGCACCCTTGACCGCCTGCGCCGCCAGGTTGAGTTCGGACACGCCGGAGTTCTTGCTGAACTGCGTGTTGTGGACACCCACAATCACCGCTTTGTCTTTTACGTTGGCAACCACGGTTCAGGCCTCCTTCGGCAATGCCAGTTGTACGGTGCCCTGCATGTGCATGCCCCAGATGTTGTTCTCGCCCAGTACCTTGATGTCCACCACGCCGGACTCGCTGTCGACGCCGGTGACCTCGCCGCTCATGGTCATGACCATGCCCGGCACATTCGGCGCTCCGAGCTGCAGGTCGATGGACTTCACCACCGCCTCCGGGCCGGACCAGTCAGTGGCGAAACGCGTCATCAGACCCTGGCTGGTCAGTATGTTCATGAAGACGTCCGGCAGGCCGGTGGCCTGCGCCTCGGCCTTGTCGTGGTGTACCGGCTCGAAGTCGCGGGTGGCGAGTGCGCCGCACACGACGAGTCCAGTCGTAATGTCGATCGCAACCGGGTCCAGCTTGTCGCCGACGCTCACATCCTCGGGGCTGCGTGTCTTGTATTCGCTCATCTCCTGAATCCTCGTTACGCCGGGTAGAACTGTGGCAGGGTGGTTTTCTCGTCAACCTGTTCGACCTTGCCGGTGACCTGCATGCCGATCGACACGTCCTCGTACTCACAGCCCACCACGTTGGCCACGAGGTTGGTGCCCTCGGCCAGCTTGATGACGGCGCAGATGGGGTCCTTCGGATAGCCCGGCACGTGCGGATAGCGCACACAGGTGTAGGACAGCACCTCGCCCTTGAGTGTTGACTCGATGCTGTCCCATTCCATGGACTGGCACTCGCCGCACATCGGCCGCGGCGGGTGGCGCAGCGTCTGGCAGCTCTTGCAGCGCTGGATGAGCACCTTGCCCTCGTCGACGGCGTCCCACCACCAGCCGTTGTCGGGCCCGCGCACCGACGCGATGCGGGTGGGGACTTCCAGGCCGCCGTCCGCGCTCGCGGCCGCCGCCGGCTGCTCCTGCGGGATGAACTTGAGCACCTTGAAGCGCTGCGTACCGATCACGTCGCCGTGCTGGTCCGTGAACGTGGACAGCGTCTCGAAGAAATAACCGGTGCCGCGGGAGGTGGTCTTGCGCTCGGAGATGTTGTCGATGACCATCTGGATGGTCACGTTGTCGCCCGGGCTGACCTCCTTGAAATACTCCTGCTTCACGTTGGTGCCCAGCACACCCGTGTAGCCGTGCTTGTTGAACAGGGCCACGAGGTTGGACTGTGCATTCGGCGAGCGGCCCTTCGTGACCTGGAAGCCTTCCTGGCCCCAGGCATACATCATTGCGGGCGGCGCGATAGTCCTGCCGCGGCTGCTGTTGGCGGCCCAGTCCGCGTCGAGGTACGCCGGGTTCGTGTCACCCATGATCTCCGCCCACTGGCGGATCATCGGCATGTTGACGTCGTCCGGCGCGGGTGTGGGCGGGTACACTTCCTGTCCCACGAAGGCATAGATTTCGTCTTCGAAGGCTTGCAGTTCGTCGGCATTCATTGCGAACGGTTCCTCTTGAGGGTCAGTTTGTCTGTCAGCGATGGCCGGGCATGCCGAGGCCATGGGTCGCGACCAGTCCGCGCAACACCTCGACGACGCCGCCACCGAAGGTGTTGATTGTGGCGCGACGGTATTCGTGCTCCAGGTTGCCGTGCAACACGGTGCCGCTGTTGTCGGCGGCGATGAGCGAGTGCGGGCCGATCACGTCCATCAGCAGGCGGCAGATCTCGATCATGATCTCGGTGGAGTACACCTTGATGGCGGAGGGGAACACGGGGTTCATCTGCGCCTGGTCGAGTTGCCAGGACATGCGCGCGTTCATCACGCGCATCGCCTCCAGGTGGGCGTAGGCCTCGGCGAGGTTGCGCTGTGCCGTGGGGTCGTCGATCACGCGGCGGCCGTCCGGGCCCCGGGTCTCGCGCGCCCAGGTCATGGCATCGCGAAACAGTTTCCAGCCCTGTATGCCCCAGGCCGCCAGGCCGACGCGCTCGTGGTTGAGTTGCTCGGTGATCAGGCGCCAGCCGCCGTTTTCCTCGCCGATGATCATGTCGAGCGGCACTTTCACGTTGTCGTAGTAGGTCACGTTGGTGTGCACGCCGCCCAGGGTCTCGATGGAGCCGCGGGAGAAGCCGGGGTCAGCGGTCGACGCGACGAGGATCGAGATGCCCTTGTGCTTCTTCGCTTCGGGGTCGGTGCGCACCGCGAGGAAGACGTAGTCCGCACCCTCGGCGCCGGAGGTGAAGATCTTGCTGCCGTTCACGACGTAGTGGTCGCCGTCCCTGACCGCGGAGGTGGTAAGGGAGGCGAGGTCGGTGCCGGCGCTGGGTTCGGTGTAACCGATGGCGAAGTGCAGCTCACCGGCCGCGATGCCCGGCAGGAAGCGCTGCTTCTGCTCCTCCGTGCCCATGCTCATGATGGCGGGGCCCACGGTGTTCAGCGTGACAAACGGGGTAGGGGCGCCGGCCAGCAGCGCCTCCTCGTAACGGATCAACTGTTCGCTCTGTGTCAGTCCGCGGCCGCCGTATTGCTCCGGCCAGCCGACCGCCAGCATCTTGTCCTTGCCCTGCTGGCGGATCAGGTCCTTGTAGAGTTCGCCGCTCTCGGCATTGCGCAGCTCCTCGCGGTACTGGGGCTTGATGAGGTTGCCGAAGTAGTCGCGGAACTCCCTGCGCAGCTCCCGCTGGTGCTCTGTGTAATCGACGAACATGACGGACCTCCCGGAAAAGACTTGTGATCATGATATTGATTTTGAATTCAAATTCAACTATTTTCAGCGCATGGCCAGACCATCGAAACAGGCTGCCGGTAAGGACAGGCTCCCCGGCGCACGCAGCGCGCGGGGCGAGCGGGCGCGGGCGGGTCTCAAGGCCGCGGCGCTGCGGGTGCTCGAGCGCGACGGTTACCACAGGATGCGTATCGCCGACGTCACCCGGGAGGCGGGCGTCGCCCAGGGCCTGTTCTATCACTATTTCAAGGACTTGAAGTCCCTGACGCTGGAAGTGTTGACGGAGTACGCCCAGGCCGGGGCCGACATCGACCGCATCGAGCGCGACGTGCCGCGCGGGGACTGGTACGCGCGCATCTACGCCTATAACCTGATGGTGGTGCGCAGCTACGCGCGCCGCCCCGGCGTCATGCGCTGCCTGTTGCAACTGGCGGACGAGGACGAGGCCTTCTCCGGCATGCTGCGCGAGAACTACCGCGCCCAACTCATGTGGCTTGTCGACGTCATGCCCAGGTTGTTCCCCGAGGTGCGCTTCAAGAAGCACCAGGCCCTGATGGTGGTATACGCCGTGGCAGGCATCGGCGAGGGGCTGATGCGCGAATACTTTATCAATGAAAGCGGCACACTGCGCGCGGCGGATCTCAACGAGGAACAGATGGCGGAGCTGCTCAGCACCTATTTCTACCGCGCCCTGTTTCTCGAACACCCCGACACGAAACAGCTCAAATACACACGCAACCTGGCCGCGATGGCCAGGTCTCACTGAGGCACTACACCATGGATTTCAACTTCTCCGAAGACCAGAACGCGATTCGCGAACTCGCGTACCAGATCTTCACCGACCGGGCGACGGACGAGTTTCTGCTGGCATTTTCGCGCACGGGTAAAACCTATGACGATGAGCTCTGGCAGACGCTTGCCGAGCAGGGCCTGCTCGGCATCGCCGTGCCGGAAGCGGCCGGCGGCACCGGTCTGGGGCTCATCGAGCTGTGCCTGGTGCTGGAGGAGCAGGGCCGCCGGGTGGCGCCCGTGCCGCTGTATGCCTCCCTGGTGCTGGGCGGGCTGCCGATCGCCGAGTTCGGTACCGCGGAGCAACAGCAGGCGTACCTCGCGCCGCTGGCGTCGGGTACGTGCAGGCTGAGCGCCGCGATTGCCGAGGTCGGCATGAATGCGGCGCTGGCCACGTCCGTGGCCTGCGAGCCGCGCGGCGACGGCTACGTGCTGAACGGCCGCCGTGCCGCCGTGCCCGACGGCGCGGTGGCGGACTACATCCTGGTGCCCGCCGCCGACGGCGCCGGCAACGCCTCGATCTTCATCGTCGATGCAAAGGCCGACGGCGTGACCCTTGAGGCAGTTGCGATCGGCCTGTCGGGGCAGCGCGCCGCCCACCTGGCCCTCGATGACGTGACGGTGGGCGCCGACGCCCTGCTGGGCGCGGCGGGGCAGGGCAACGAGATTCTCGAGTGGCTGCTGCAGCGCGCCAACCTCGGGCACTGCGCCCTGCAGGTCGGCGTAACCGAGGAGGCCATGAAGCGCACCGCGGCCTACGTGTCCGAGCGCAAGCAGTTCGGCATTCCGCTGGGCGCGTTCCAGGCGCTGGCCATGCGCATGGCGGACAGCTACATCGACGTGGAAGGCATCCGCTCCACCTACTGGCTGGCACTGTGGCGCCTGTCCGAGAACAAGGACGCCCGCGCCGAGGTCCGCGCCGCCAAGTGGTGGGCCTGCGACGCCGCGCACCGCGTGGTTCACACGGCCCAGCACCTGCACGGCGGGATGGGCGCCGACGTGGAGTACCCGATACATCGCTTCTTCCTGCTGGCCAAGCTCATCAGCTACTCCCTCGGGAATGCCAGCCAGCAGCTCGAGGAGCTCGGGCGCCTGCTGGCCGAGGACGACGACCTGGGCTTTCGCGCACTGGAGCTGTAGGCGGCGTCAGATGCACAGCGGATCGAGGGTTTTCGCGCTTGTGCCCGGTTTCGCGCCGGGCCTAGACTGCGCCATTTCGCAGGGAGATTACCGTGATGGCTGATACCGACCTGGCGGCGCGCATCGACCGGCTGGAGGCGCTGGACGAGATACGCCAGCTCGCCGCGAAGTACTCGCTGTCGCTGGACATGCGTGACCTCGACGCCCACGTCAACCTGTTCGCTCCCGACATCCGCGTCAGCCGCGAGCTGACCGGCAGGGCGCACCTCAAGCGCTGGCTGGACGACACGCTGCGCCTGCAGTTCACCGGCACGTCGCACCACATCGGCAATCACATCATCGAGTTCGACGATCCGGACCACGCCCACGGCGTGGTGTATTCCAAGAACGAGCACGAGACGCCCTGCGCCAACGGCGACACCGAGTGGGTCATCATGCAGATGCTCTACTGGGACAACTACGAGCGTATCGGGGGGCGCTGGTATTTCCGTCGCCGGCTGCCCTGTTACTGGTACGCCACCGACCTCAACAAGCCGCCGGTGGGCGACAACAAGATGCGCTGGCCGGACCGCGATGCCTACGAGGGCGCCTACCACGACCTGTGGCCGAGCTGGCAGGACTTCTGGGCCAACCCGCCGGGCGAGGGCGAGCCCGAGGTGGCGGCGCCGGCGCCGCTAGAGGCGTTTCTCGACACCATGCGGCGCGGCGCGCCGGAACCGAAAATCCGGGTGCGCTGATGGATCTGTTCTCCCCACTGGAACTCGGCGAATTGCAACTGGCCAACCGCATCGTCATGGCGCCCATGACGCGCAGCCGCGCGGGCGAGGGCGCCATGCCCACGGAACTGGCCGTGGAGTACTACCGCCAGCGCGCGGGTGCCGGGTTGATCGTAACCGAGGGCATCGCGCCGAGCGCCGACGGCCTCGGCTACTGCCGCACGCCGGGCCTGTACAACCAGAACCAGGTACACGCCTGGCGCGCGGTCACCGATGCGGTGCACGAGGAGGGCGGCAGCATCGTCGCGCAGCTCATGCACGTGGGGCGTGTGAGCAACGCACTCAATAAGCCGGAGGGCAGCCAGACCGTGGCGCCGTCCGCGGTGCGCGCGCGCGGCGAGATCTACACCGATGCCGCCGGTATGCAACCACTGGATGAGCCGCGCGCGCTCGAGCTCGGCGAGATCGCCGATGTCGTCGAGGACTACAAACTCGCCACCGAGAACGCGATCGCCGCGGGGTTTGACGGCGTGGAGCTGCACTGCACCAGCGGTTACCTGCCCGCGCAATTCCTCAGCACAGGCAGTAACCGGCGCACGGATGCGTACGGCGGCGACGCCGCGCGTCGCGCGCGCTTTGTGCTGGAGGTGCTGGAGGCGATGCGCGGTGTCTGCGGCGCGCGGCGCGTGGGCATGCGTATCTGCCCGGACAACCCTTTCAACGATCTCGCCGACGACAACCCGCAGGAGACGTTTGAGTACCTGTTGGGCGCTGTCGGCGGCATGGAGCTCGCCTACCTGCATGTCATCCGTTTCCCCACCGGCCGCGTGGACAACATCGCTCTCGGCCGGCGTTTCTGCCCCGATCGCCTGATCGGCAACGAGAGTTACGACTTCGCCGAGGCGAATGCGGCGGTTGCCGCCGGCGCGCTGTCCGCGGCGTCGTTCGGGCGACCGTTCATCGCCAATCCCGATCTGGTGCGCCGCTGGCGCGAAGACCTGCCCCTGGCCGAGTTCGACCTCGCCACCCTGTATACCCCCGGGGCAAAGGGCTACACCGATTATCCACCCGCATAGAATGCACTTTGGAGGTATGTAATGCCCGTAGCACCCGTTGACGTTTCAGGCTGCAAGCTGTTGATCACCGGCCCGACCGGGCAGGTCGCACTGCCCGTGGTCGAACACTTCGCGAAGATCGCCGACGTCTACGCCCTCGCGCGTTTCAGGAAGCAGGAGGACCGCGAGCAGATCGAGGCGCTCGGCGCGACCGTCATCGCCGCGGATCTCGCCGACGCGGCGAGCCTCGAGGCGGTCCCCGGGGACATCGACTACGTCCTGAATTTCGCGGTCGTGAAGACGGGCGACTTCGACTACGACCTCGCGGCGAACGGCGAGGGCGTCGGCAACCTGATGACACGCTGCAGCAAGGCCAAAGCGTTCGTGCATTTCTCCTCGACGGCGGTGTACGAGTACACGGGCCACGAGCCGCGCGCGGAGACCTCGCCACTCGGCGACAACCACCGGGTGATGTTCCCCACGTACAGCATCTCGAAGATCGCGGCCGAGACGGTCTGTCGTTTCGTGGCGCACCAGCGGGGCATCCCCACGACCATCGCGCGGCTCAGCGTGCCCTACGGCGACAACGGCGGCTGGATGTACTATCACATGCTGATGATGCAGGGCGGCGTGCCGATAGACCTGCACCCGGACAAGCCGAACTACTACAACCCGCTGCACGCCGACGACTACATCGAGAAGATCCCCTATTTGCTGGGGGCGGCGACGCCCGAGGTGACCACGCTCAACTTCGGTGGCTCCCAGCGCGTGAGCATCGAGGAGTGGTGCGCCTACATCGGTGAGCTCACCGGCTTCGAGCCCGTGTACAACGAGAACCCCAAAGCGTTCGGTTCGCTGTGCATCGATACCACGAAGATGCATGAGTTGATCGGTACAACCCGTGTGGACTGGAAGGACGGGATTCGCCGACAGCTCGAGAACCTCGCCCCGGAGGTGCTCAAGGCGACTGCCTAGAGTCGCCCGCTAGCGGATGTAGTTGCCGCCGTCGACGCTGAGCAGCTGGCCCGTGATGTAGGAAGCCCGGTCGCTCAACAGGAACACCACCGCCTCCGCGATTTCATCGGGCTCGCCCAGGCGGTTCATCACGTTGGATTTCACCAGTCCCGCCGCGATCTTCGGCTGTTCTTCGAGGTACTTCTCGATAGTCGGTGTACGGATCACTCCCGGGGACACCGCGTTGACGCGGATATTGCTCTTGCCCAGTTCGGCTGCAGTGCTGCGTGTGAGCGAGTTGACGCCGCCCTTCGCCGCGGCGTAGGCGCCGTTGAACGGCTGGCCGCGCAACGACGCGTTGGAGGAGATGTTGACGATGGCGCCGCCACCGCTGTCCAGCATCGCGGGAATCTCGTACTTCATGCATAACCAGGTGTTGGTGAGACACATCTCGAGTGTCTCGTCGAACACCTCGCGCGCGTAGTCCTGGATGGGGCCGCTGCCGCGGCTCAGCGCGGCGCTGTTGCAGGCGCAGTCCAGGCGGTCATAGGCGTCGATTGCGCAGCGCACCAGGGCGCGCACGGAATCCTCCTGGCTGACATCGCCGAAGGCGAAGATGGCCTCGCCGCCGGTCTCGCGGATCATCTCGACCGTCGCGTTGCCGGTCTCCTTGTTGAAGTCGGACACAACGACCTTTGCACCCTCGCGCGCGCAGGCCCTGGCGATTGCTTGACCGATCCCCTGGCCCGCTCCGGTGACCAGCGCCACCTTTGTCTCGAGCATTCCCATACGCTACTCCTCAATCTCCGACACCGGCGGGTTGTCTCCTATATTAGGCCCTGCGGCTCCTGCGGAAAGGGTTGGTGGCGCCAGATTCATTGACATTATCCGCCGCGCGCCGAACGTACCTGAACCCAGAGGTCAATGCCGGCGGCAGATTCGGTACGCGTGTTACCGGCCATTGGCGGGCACAATAGACCGTTAACCCATTTCTCCATGCAGCGAGGAGCAGGCACATGATACTGGAAGGGAAAGTCGCATTGGTCACCGGCGCCGGGCAGGGTGTGGGCCAGGGTATCGCACTGGCGCTGGCCGTCGAGGGCGCGAAAGTGGCGGTGACGGGGCGCACCCTGGCGAAACTGGAGGCCACCTGCGCGCAGATAGCCGGGCGCGGCGGCGTAGCGCTGCCCGTCGTGTGCGACGTGAAGAGCGAGGCGTCGCTGCAGGCCTGCCTGGATGCCGTGCTCGAGGAATTCGGCGGACTCGATATCCTCGTCAACAACGCCCAGGAGGTGCCGCTGGGCACGCTCGACCAGGTCACCGACGACGCTTTTGCCGCCGGCTGGGAGTCGGGACCGCTGGCGACTTTCCGCATGATGAAGTTGTGCCGGCCGCACCTGAAAGATGGCGGCTCCATCGTCAATCTCGCGAGCTCTGCCGGCAAGCGCTGGGACATGAGCGGCTACGGCTGCTACGCCGCGACCAAGGAGGCGATCCGTTCCCTCACCCGCGCCGCCGCCTGTGAGTGGGGACCCGAGGGTATCCGCACCAATGTCATCCTGCCGCATGCCAAATCACCGGGCCTCGAGTGGTGGATGGACAACAACCCGGAGGAGGCGGCCGCCTTTGTCGCTACTATTCCGCAGCGTCGGGTCGGCGACTGTGAGGACGACATCGGGCGCTTTGTTGCCGTCCTTTGTTCCGACGCGTCCGCTTACGTCAATGGCCAGTCGATCGGCCTTGATGGGGGTCAGGCTCTGTTGGGTTAGTTGTGTAGGGCAACTGATTCTTTAGCCCCTGCCAGGCCCCGGGCCGCGATATCTCTTCGCTCGCTGTCGGCACCGCTCCGCGGTGCCCTCCGTCGGTCGGGAGCCTCCTGCGGAGTCTCCCTCCACTCCCTCGGTGCCTCCCTGACGGCTACGCGAAGAGATATCCCGGCCCGGGGCCTTCCATCGAGCGTAAGAAGCAACTCTGTTCTGCGCGAACTTTTGGCAGGCACCGCACATCTGATTTCTGCGCGAACGTGTGTCAGGCACCGCACATCGAGGTTCGAAAAGCCGGTAGGGTGACGTGTTATTGGGAAACTTTTTTCGGGCCTTGCGCCCGCAAAAAGTTTCACGATGGCGCGGCGCCCGGGTGCCACTCTCGCGAGCGCTGAACCCCCTCGTCCGCTAAGTACTCAACCAACTCTCCGCCCAACGCAAC
>JAUIEP010000135.1 GCA_030428835.1 Gammaproteobacteria bacterium
TGCTCGACCTGCCCGCGCCGCAGGACCGGGTGCTGGACGGGCGCAGCATCCTCCCGGTGTTACAGCGCGGCGGCCCGACCCCGCACGAGTTCCTCTACTACTACGACAGCGAGACCCTGTTCGCGGTACGCGACCAGCGCTTCAAGTATCGCGGCCCGGCGGGTGTGAAATACTCGACCGACAGCGCACCCTTCGGCGGCAGCATCCCGCAGAAAGAATGGCTGTTCGACCTGGAAAACGACCGGCGCGAGGCCTACGACACCAGCGTGCGGCACCCGGCGGCCGGCGACCGCCTGCGGCAGGCGTTCGCGGCGAAGCAGGAGGACATGGCGCGGAATCCGCGCGGCTGGCGCTGAGCTATACTCCTTGCCGCGCGGCGGCGAATTGCCGCGACAGCGGCCAATGCAGTCCAACCCAATACAATAAGGTTAGCCATGGCAGATTTACCCTTCCAGGAAGACACGATCGTCGGCGCGCTGACGCAACACCCGGCAGTTGCGGCGTACGTGGCCGAGCACGCGGAACGCGGCAATCCCGCGAGCGTGCTCGACACCATCGACCGCTACGCCAGGGAGGAACACTGGCTGATGAACATCGGCCCGGACAAGGGCCCGCTGGTACAGGAACTGGCCGGGCGACTCCCGGCGGGAGCGCGCATACTGGAACTCGGTGCCTATTGTGGCTACTCCGCCATCATGTTCGCCAGCACGTTTGGCGAGGGCGTGTCGGTCACCTCGATTGAACCGGACGACGCCGCGGTGGCCTGTTGTCGCCAGAACGCGGAGATGGCCGGGCTCGCCGATCGCATCGAATTCATTCACGCGCCCTCCACCGAGGCGCTGGCGACATTGCAGGCCGACCCGTTCGACCTCGTGTTCCTCGACCACTGGAAGGACCTGTACAAGCAGGACCTGCAACTCATCGAATCGCGCGGGTTACTCAAGCCGGGCAGCATCGTGGTGGCGGACAACGTGGGCGACGTGTTCAACCCGACCGAGTACCTGGAATACGTGCGCGGCTGCGGCCGCTACGACTGCGAGCATCGCGAGGCCACCATCGAGTACACGGACGCGCCCGACGCGGTGGAGATCTCAGTCTACAGGGGTTAGTCGGGGCCGGCGTCAGGCCGCCTCGAGCGCCAGTTCACCCGCGGCGTAGGCCTCGGCGAACGCCCTGAACTTGCGGAACATCCTGCGGTTGGCGATGCGCATGATGGGGCGCGTGAGGAACATCATGTGCTTCGAAAACCCGCGCACCTCCATGGCCATGTACCACTGCACGCGGCAGGTGCCGTCGCCGAGGTCTTCCACGCGGTAGTCCTCCAGGAACTTCTCGGTGGCGGGCTTGCTGGCGCCGACGAAACTGAACGCCATGCGCCTGCCGCGCTCCCACTCCACGAAGACCTCGTGGCCGACCAGGCCGCCCATCATGTGCACACTGCGCGTGGTGCCCACACGGTAGGGCTTGGGCGAGGTCCATTCCACCTTCTGGATGGGCAGGGCCCAGACTGTCCAGGAATGGGCGTCTTCGAAGACGTCGAAGATCTGCCCGGGTGTGGCGCGGACGATTTCCTCCGCGAGAAAGACATTCCGGGTCTGCTCAAGGAAGTCGACGCCGACCTGGGTGCACTCGTGGTATTCGCTCATGGGGAGTCAGGACTCGACAGGGGTTTGCGCCAGTCTAGCCCCCGCGCGCCCGATTGCCAGCGACTTGTGACAGGGATCACGTCAGGGTTCTTTACACCATACCGCCGGCCGGCCGGAGGAACGACCGCAACCCGTTGATTTTGCCGGGTTGGTACGCCTTTTGCTGATTTTCAGGCAGCGAAGAAGACGATCGAGAGGACCGCCGGCATGCCGGTTCGCCATGGACTCCTGGGCCTCGCTCTCCTGTGGGCGACGCTCTGCGCGGCACAGGCCCGCGCCATCCCCATTATCCAGTTCGAGTTCCTGGGCTCGGGCCAGGTATTCTCCCCAACGGACGCCGTGGCGATGCGCGGCCGCGTCACCAATGTGAGTGCCGACGAGTCGCTGACCAGTGCCGTGCAATCGGGCGGCTTCATCAACCTGTCCGGGCTGGCTATCTTCGACAACTACGTCGAGCGCTTTCCGCCCGGGTTCCAACTCGCGCCCCCGGGCGTCGTTAACCTCGCGCCGGGCGCCAGCCTGGACTGGACCATCGCGACCTGGGACCCGTGGCCGATCACGGGGAGCCCGGGCGACCCCGTGGAACCGGGTACGTACGTGCTGCCGCTGGACAACTTCCAGGTCGGGTTCTTCGTGGCGGCGGGGCAGGATTCCTTCTCCGTCATCGCCCGGGAGGACAACGCGAGCGCGTTCGAGTGGCGGGTGCAGCGACCTGCGGGCGTGGCGGCGCCCGGTGCCGCCTGGCTGATCTTGTCCGGGCTGCTCGCGCTATCCGTGCGCCGCAAAAATCGATAGCAGGACCGACCGCAGTTTCAGCAGGCAACTCCCGGTGTGGATGAATCCGCCGTGCAGGGCCCCGTTGCACCGGTTTTTGCGGAAATCCGCGGGCAACCGCCCGCACGCGGGTGTCGTCACCGGCCGGCATCCAGGCCCGGCAGACAAGCCACCCGGCGATCAGGACACAGGCTCTGGCCCTGCCCTTGACGGTATGCTGTCGACCTGCACAATAACCGGGCTCTGCCGGGCATTCGTAGCGAACGGAGTTACCTAGATGATCAATTTACTGGCACTTGCTGCAATATTCTTGGTGCTGTACCGCGTAATCATCGATCTTTTTCCAGTCACGGAAAAAGACGTGTTCAAGGACTCCGAGGTACTCATCGGCTTCGAAGATGTCGAGGAGCTGACACTGAATTTATGGGACAAACTGATCGACCAGGCGACCGCGGAGGCTGAGCACGATGCAGACGTAAAGTGCTGGATTTCCACGTTCAGGGAAATGCGGGAAGGCGATATTCAACTCTATTCATTCCTCCGGAACCGCCTTTCCAAGAAGGAGATGCGGCACCTGGTGGGAACACTGAACTACTCGGGCGTGTACAGCCTGGCCAATGATGTTTTTCGCGAGAAGGAAACACACCTGGACGTCGAGGGGCTGAAGAACCTCACTTTTGCCGTCTCGACATGTATCGACAACTTTGGCGCGGCGAAGAGGAAGGTCCTGGCGCGCGCCAAGTCGTTCTGTGACACGAAGGTCGCCGTCCTCGAGAATTTTCGCCTCGCCAACAGCGGTAAGGCCGACTCCCGTGCCCCGGGGGCGCCGACATGACCTGTACGCACCACGCCATGGACCACTAACGATAGGACAGCAATACGGAGGCAACCGTGTTCAGCCACGTAACCATAGGGTCAAGCG
The DNA here is from genome assembly GCA_030428835.1 of Gammaproteobacteria bacterium. Classification (GTDB taxonomy): domain Bacteria; phylum Pseudomonadota; class Gammaproteobacteria; order Pseudomonadales; family Halieaceae; genus Marimicrobium. The sequence continues at coordinate 3,343 of JAUIEP010000135.1, forward strand.
ACCCGAATGCAGCAGCCGCGTTCTACGATGAAGTCCTCGGCGCACTCGGCATCGAGACGTTGTTCAACTTCGACGGCGTGGTCGCTTACGGCGACGCCACCGGCCCCAAGACCTTTATCCTGAAGCCCTTCGATGGCGGTCCCCCGGCGCCGGGCAATGGCGGGCACATCGCTTACCTCGCGAAAACCCGTGCGGAAGTGGACGCCTTCCACGCGGCCGCGCTCAGGCTGGGGGGAAGCGATGAAGGTGCGCCGGGTTTGCGACCCCACTACCATCCGAACTACTACGGCGCCTACGTTCGCGACCCGGAGGGGAACAAGATCCAGGCGGTGTGCCACAGCAAGAACGGCTAGCGCCTGTGGCGGCCGCTGGAGCGGCGATGGAAGAGCCGGCCGGGTCGCTCCCGTTCAACCCAGCTCCGCCAGGGTCCGGTCCATCACCCGCATCTCGCTCTCCACGATATCCTTCCAGGGCCTGTCCTGCGGCCCCACTTTATCAAGGCCCGCGGAATCCAGCCCGACATCCGGCTGGAAGAAGGCCAGCACCATGGCCCCGCTCCGGAAGTTTGCCTTCTCCTGTTGATCGCTGGTGGCGTTAACCAGCTCGAGAATGGCGGCGGTAATCCGGGGTTTCGGGTAGGGCAGCAACGACGCGTCACGCACCGACTGTCCGTCGATCTCAAACCGACCCAGTTCGGACATGTAACCCTGCATGATTTCCGCCGCCTCCCCGATATCCAGTTTTTCAGTCGCCGGCGAGAGCATCGCGGGTTCATCTGTTTGCCGTCGCTCAACCTTCAGTTCCCCCGCGCGGATCGCCGCGAGCCTGTCGGCGACTCCCCGCTCGAAGAAGGCGATATACTTCGCCCGGGATGATTCGCCCTCGCCTTCCAGCAACAACCTGAACGCCTGCGCCAGCACCGGCTCCGAATCCCCGTACAGATGCAGGTACTGCCCGATCACGCGGTGGTCGTTGTTGCTGTAGTTATGCTTCACCGCATCGGGAAAATAGCAGCGGTTGCAGATCGTATCCGTGTCCTCAAGGCCGGCAACCGACTCACCCGCAAAGACGGCGCGTGACTTGCGGTAGTTGTCGTTGTTCCATACTTCCGCGAGCGGCACCTCTCCCGGAACGACGGTGCCGAAGCGGTCGCTCTCCTTCTCCACCATGCAGCAGGGCGCCATCTGGCCACCGGGCTGTACAACGGCAGTGCTGTAGTGCCAGTCGCAGTAGGTGTCCGTGATCGGGCCGTCGGTGGGCACCCAGTTCTGGCCGAGTTGTACAGGCAAAAAGAAAGGGTGCTTCTCATGTTCTCGCCAGTAGCCCGGCTGTCCGGCCCGCTCCCACTGACGGTCCAGCTCATCGACATCCAGCAGGGTCAGGAACGGTTTCTCCTCCTTGCGGTAACTGGGCAACCATTCCGCATCCGGCACGCACGCGTCATTGCGTACGAACAAAACGCCATGTTTCTCGGCGAATTGCTGCGCTTGCGCTATCTCATGCTCGTTCCAGCTGAACACCAGGTACTTGTAAACAATCGACGTGGCGAGCCCGAGCCTGTCTCGAATACTCGCCGCCCTTTTCAGGTTTTCCTTGACCAGCTCGACATCCCCGCCGACCCGAAACCGCTCGTACACCGGCTGGGAGAAACCGTCCACGGAGACGATCATGTGATCGAGGCCGGAGGACAACAACTCCTCCAGTTGCTCGTCTGTCAGCTTCAGGGATAAATTGGTGTGGATGCTGGTCTCTATGTCATAGGTCTTGGCCTTGCGTATGAAGCTCGCAGTATGACTGTTGAGCAGGGGTTCGCCCCAGCTATGGAAATCGATGCGGAAAAGGCTGTCGCCCGACTCCTCCAGCAACGCGTCGAACAGCGCCGGGGTGAGCCGCGACCGGTCGCTGCGATAGTGGGTGTCGGAGTCAATCTTGGACTTGCGCCCTTCATTCTCAATTCCCGTGGGACAGGTCGGGCAGCGAAGCTGGCAGATGTCACAGGGGTCAATCATCGCGTAGTAGGGAGACGACCTGACCTCTACAGCGCCTGTGAAGGCATCGTACTTGGCCTGGAGGAAATTCAGGTAGGCGGGTAGTGTCTCTTTCGGGAATCTCTGCATCGTGCTCACAATTGCGATGATTCTTATGCTTTGCTGTGCGCGGGTCGGTCGCTCACCGGCGTGGCCCTGCCCGCGAATGACGGCTGACGCCGGTTTCGGCTCACACTCAGTATAGCCGCGGCGGGGAAATTTGTAGATGATCCAACCAGTTGCAGGAAACGCCGGCCCTGAACGGGCACCCCGGGACGTGCATCGACATGAATGACACACTACAACAATTGGGGCTGGTCCCGTTCTTTACCCGGCAACTGCCGGATGTTGACCTGCTGGAGCAACGGCTCGGGCGTGTCACCGCTGTACAGCGTTCGCGCGTCACCGTTGTCAGCGGAGCAGGAGAGTGCGCCGTGGAGCTGTCTCCCGCCCTGCAACAGTCGGCCGCCGTCGACAGACCGACGGTGGGAGACTGGGTGTTGCTCGATGCATCACTGGCGCGGATCGAGGAGGTCCTTGAACGGAAGAGTCTGTTCAAGCGTCTCGCGGTGGGTGCACGCAACGAGATCCAGCCTATCGCCGCGAACATCGACACGCTGTTCATCGTGACGTCGTGCAATGAGGAGTTCAAGGAGTCCCGCCTGGAGCGCTACCTCGCACTTTGTGCGGATGCCGGTGCAATGCCCGTCATCATCCTCACCAAGACCGATCTGGCCGACGATGTGGACGATTACATCCGTCGCGCCCGCGGCACGCAGGCGGGCGTGCCGGTCGAGGCCGTCAACTCGCTGGACCCCGATTCCCTCGACGGCGTGCGGTCGTGGATCGACGGCACCACCACGGTTGCGCTGGTGGGTTCGTCCGGCGTCGGCAAGTCCACGCTGCTGAACGCGCTGGCCGGTCGCAGGCTCGCCGCTACCGGTGAGATTCGCGAGGATGACAAGAAGGGGCGCCATACGACCAGCCACCGCGAATTGCACGTCCTGCCCACCGGTGGCCTCCTCGTGGATGTACCCGGTATGCGCGAACTCGGGGTCGCCGAAATCAGCGACTCGATCAACACCGTGTTTAACGACATCGAGGCGTTGGCGATGCGCTGCAAGTTCGCCGACTGCAGGCACGAAACCGAGCCCGGCTGCGCGGTGCTTGGCGCAGTCGAGAGTGGCGAACTCGACAGCCGCCGACTCTCGAACTACCGGAAATTACTGCGTGAGAATGACCTGGCGACGATGACCGTGGCCGAACAGCGCTCTCGCGGCCGGAACTTCGCGAAATTGGTCAAGACAGTGAAGGAAATAAAGCAAAACAGGAACGACAGCTGAAGCGTCACGAACGACGCGGGCACTGTATCAGGGTGCGAGGTACCCCTTCTTCGCCGCGTAGTAGCGCGCCACCATCTCATCCATGGCGGCCTGGTCATAGTCCCGCAGGCCGCTCAACAGCATGTTCTTGCGCCCGCGCCCCACGACCTCGCCGTTGTCCACGAAGTTGAACGCCATTCGCGCCGCGCCGCGCTTGCCGCTGATCTCCAGTTCGTTGTGGTCCAGCTCCAGGGCAACCCCGTTGAAGTCCAGGCGCTCGAGGTCGATCCCCATGCTCTCGTACATCACCATCGGGCGCGTCGGGTTCAGCATCAGCCCGCGCTCGGCGAGGGACGGCACCAGCAGGTCGGGGAAGGTGTGGCCCGAGAAGGCGACGTAGCAGCGGCACAGGCTCTCTATGCTGGATTCGAGGATGGTGAGGTCACCACTGCGGCGCATGCTGAGGTATTCCTTGTCCTGCGCATCGAGCAGCCGCATCTCGTCGGCGGCCTCGGGCAGCAGCAGCTGCACGCCCTCCGGCACCATGCCGGAAAACACGAACTCCATGTGCTGGCTGAGGCCGTACTTGTACAGGAGGATAGTGAAGAGCAGGTCGCCGGGCACGCAGAAGCGCTTGGCGTCGGCGTCGTGCAGGGGGTTGAAGTCATCAGCCACGGTCTTGGCGAAGTCCGAGCCCTGCCGCCGGGTAAAGGCGATGCGGCCGTTTTCCTCGCTGAAATACGGTGCTACGAACATGATAGCGCTGGTGACTCCCCGGTGTGGCCTGCGCATTTTAGCAGGAATCGAGGCGCGTTTTCGGGTGCGATGACCGGCATTATGTCGCGCCGCGCAGGGCGAACGGCGCGGCGACGGCCGCCTCGCCTGCGCGCCAGTGCATCAGGCCGAGGTTGGGCGAGGCGCCCGCCTCGCCCAACCAGCACAGCGCCAGGCGGTAATCCCGCGCGGGGTCCAGCAGCAGGTAACTGCCCGCTGCGTCACCCGCCGCGAAACCCGTCGCGATGGCGGCGGGTCCCGACGCGGCCGGTTCGATTGCGAACAGCAGCTTGTTGAGCATCGGCGGCAGCGCCTCGCCGCGCGCCTTCACCGCGCTCTCCTTGAGCGTCCACAGGTCGAAGAAGCCGCTGCGCCGCTCGCTCTCGGGCAACGCCTCCAGCGCCTCGACCTCCGCCGCGCCGAAGAAGCGCCGCGCCAGGCGCATGACGTCGCGCTTGCGCGCCACGTGCTCGATGTCTACACCCACCGCTACGCCACCGCTCACGGCACAGACCATCCAGTGCCCGCTGTGGCTCAGGTTGAAGTCCAGGGGCAACGGCGGGTCGACGATGCGCGGCTTGCCCTCGCCCACGCGCTCGAAGGCCCAGTCGGCGGGCGCGCGCGCGGCGTAGCGGGAGAGGACGTCACGGCAGAAGGACTCGGAGTCGCGCTTGTCCACGCGCGGCGCGAGCCAGAGGTGTACATCCCGCGCCCCGATCGACAGTGCCACGGCGCTAGAAGCGGTAGATGGTCTTGCCGATGAGCCTGTCGCGCACCTTCCAGAACAGGTTGTTCGGGATGCACACGACGATGAAAACCCGGCGCAGCTTGTCTTCCGGGCAGTTGATCGGCCGCACCGCGTGCCAGGCATGGTCGGTGCGCAGCATCAGGGCGCTGTAGTTGCCGATAGAGTCGAACTCGACGATATCGTCGAACTCCTCGTAGCCCGGCGCGGAGTCGTAGCTGAGGCGACCGCCGTCGTCGAGGGCCAGGGTGGCGCCGCCCCAGGCCGGGTCCCAGTCCTGCTCGGAGTTGAAGTAGAACAGGTGCGAGCCGTGCTCGCGCCGCGCGTCGCAGTGCGGTGACACGTCCGCGCCCGAGGGTGTGTAGTGCCAGTGAAAGCGGAAGTCGACCTTGCGCGCGCCCAGCAGCCGCTCGATCTCGTTGCGGTAGTCGTCGGAGCACAGCTCCTGTATGAACGCCTGCCACGGCGCCGGGACCTGGAGACCGGGCGAGTACTCGAGCGAGTAACGGTCGTGCGGCGCCTGGCCCGCGCGCCGCTCCTTGGCAAAGATGCCGTCGAACATCTCCAGCGGCGGCATGTTGTCGAGCAGCTCCCTGAAGCCTTCCTCGGTCAGCACGGGGCTGTTGAAAAAGGGGTAGGGCTTGACCGCCAGGAACTCCGCGTTGCTGAGCTTCCTCAGCTTATCGATGTCGAGGTATTTCACGCGGCGATGCTCGCCAGCGGCGGTGTGCGCTCCAGCACTTCGAAGGCGTCGTGGCGCACGTGATTCTTGCTGATCTCGTCGCGCACCAGCTCCTCACTCACGTGGCCGTGCTCGAGGCACTCCTTCAGCAGGCCGAAGAAAAACGCCTCCTGCTTGTTGTCCGGGTGTTCGCGGTAGCGGCCGAGCAGGCCGTACTCGCCAAACACCTTCGCGCGCAGGCGATTGGCGGACGCGAGCAGCGGCTTGTCCTTGAACTTGTCGGCCGGGGTGTAATCCACCGGCAGGCCGGTCTTCCAAGGCTGGGTGCGGCGCTTGGTGTTGTGCAGCAGGCGCGTGTTGGCGTCCAGGTGGTCGAAGTCGTTCCAGTAGTCTTCCAGGTAGCCGATGTTGGCCGGGTCCTCGTAGGCCAGCACCATCCACTCCTTGTAGTCCTTCTCGAAGCGGAACAGCGCGTCGAAGTCGCCCTCCGGGTCCCAGTGGGTGAGCCTGGCGCAGTCCATCAGCATCACGCTGGTGGCCACCTGGTAGCCCTTGCCCTCTTTCGCCGAGCGGTGCCGGCCCATCACGGCGGCGCCCTGCATATCGCGGTCCAGTAACTCGTAGATGTCGCCCACGGCGAAGATGTCGGGGTCGGTGAGGACCGCGCGGCCCGTGTGGTTCATCAGCCGTGGCGGCTGGAAGCGCAGTGGCGTGAACGACTGCAGGTCATCCATGTGCCACTCGCGGGTGGTGCCCCCGCGCAAAAAGGTCTGGCCCTCTTTCTCTCGCAGGTAGGGGTAGTCCTTCGTGTGGATGAAGCGCACATCGAACTTGTCGGCGTGCGCGGAATTGCGGCGGAAGGAATACTGCGCCACCAGCGCACCGAGCCACTGGCGCTCGTTGGTGTGGATGAAAACGCACTTGTCCATCAGCTGACTCGCTCCGCCCGGGGCTCCTGCTGCTCGGCGCTGGTGTAGCCGAACACGGGCAACAGGCGCGAATCTACCATGGCCCGGAATTCCTCGACCTGATCGTCGTCAAAATAATCGCGGTAGCCGCCGACCTTGGCCTTGCGCACCTTGAAGGTGTTGGGGTCGTTAACGTCCTTGGCCTGCACGCGGCTGCCGGAGCGCCAGAAGTAGTTCTCCTGTTCCTTCTTGCGCAGGTTCTCGACCGAGGCAAACTCGGCGGTATCGGCCAGGTACGCATCCTTCGGCTCCAGGCCGAGGAACTCGACCACGCGCCGCATCTCCTGCTCGGGCCGGGCTTTCATGTCCTCGTAGCGGATGACCAACAGTTCCTTGATCTTGTCGAGCTCGGTGGCCCAGGCGTTCATGAAGTCGATGATGTGGTTCAGCCCCTGGCCCTCGTGTTTCACGAAGTCGTACACCGAGATGTCCGCGTCGTGCTCCGGGTAGTTGTTCATCGCCTTCTTCTCGGGGCGCATGCGGTACTTCCACTGGTGGAACTGCGAGACCGCCACGTCGCGCGGGTCGCGCACCAGCAGGATGGTCTTCTTGTCGTAGAAGTCCTTCTTGGAGTCGACGTTGCCGGTGTAACCGCGCAGGTAGTTGTCGTGGGTGAAGAAAATCTTCGGGATGGCCGCGTTCAGGCGGGTGTAGTTGTCGAAACCCATCAGTATGTTGTCGGGCAGCTTGTACTCGAGCTGGAAGTAGCGGGAGATCATCACCCGCACCCACGTGCGGCCGCTCTTGCCGAAGGAGGCGAAGATGAAATCGCAGTGGCGGTACTTCCAGAACTCTTCCTTGCCGCGGCGCCAGCGCTGGAGTTCGTGGGCCTTCGCCTCCGGCAAAAATACCGAAATCGCGCGAACCAACCATTTGATCAGCCGCTTGATGATCATGTGCATGTGAATGTCCCCGGGTCAGGGCGATCGCAAGCCGCGAAGGGTATAGGATGCACCCCCCGTTCTCAAGCCTGAGCGGTTTTACTGGTATTTTTCCCGGCATTCCGGCATCCCGCGCAAGTACTTGATATTCTTGCAAAAGGGATACACCTTGCGCGCGCCACGGGGCGCCCGTGGGGGGAACCCGACCCCGCGCGGGCGGGGTCCAAGTAGCACCCGCCCAACGCCTGTGACGATCGCCTATGCCGTTCTCCACAAAGCCCTGTTCGCGCCTCATCGCCGCCCTGTTGCTGGCGTTGCCGGCCTGCGCGATGGCGGAGGCGGCCATGCCCGCGTGGCGGGTGCTGGAGTTCGAGGAGGAGGCCTTCTGGGTGACCGCGCAGGCGCGCGTGGAAGTCACCCAACCGCGGGCGAGCGAGGGGGAGTGGGAGCTGCGGATGCAGGGCTCGATCGAGTCCAGCTTCGAGCGCGTGGACATCACGTTCGCGCCCGACGACCTGCGCATGCTCCTGCGGGAGAGGTTGAGCAAGGGCCGCGAGGCGCGGCTGAAGAGCTGGAACTACCAGGAGGACTTCATCCTGCGCAAGCGCCAGAACCCGGGCAGCGACGACAGGCTGCCACCGCGGGACTGGCCCCTGACCAAGGTCGAGCGCATGGCTTACCCGGCGGCGGCGCAGGAGCTCGCCGTGGGTTCCCCCTACATGCTCCTGCTGCTCGCGGACCGGCTGGTGCGCGAGGGAATGGGCGCGACGGCCGAGGTGCTGGTGCAGACCGACCTCAACTTCTACCGCGCCCGACTCAGCGTGGGCGCCGGCGAGCGCCTGCGCACCGATTACACCCTGGCGGGCGGTAGCCGGGTGAAGGGCCTGCGCCACACCACCGCCGTGCGTATCACGGTGCAACCCGAGGGCACCCTGCCCGAGAAGGACGACTTCAACCTGCTCGGCCTGCGCGGCGACATCACGATCTATTTCGACCGCGACACGCGCCTGCCGCTGCGCCTGCACGGCGACGCGCCGCGCCTGGGCACCACCGACATCGACCTGCGCGCCGCAACCCTGAGGCGCGCAAGCTCGTGAGCGCGGCCAGGGGCAGGGTGGGCGTTATCAGCAACCCCGCGAGCGGCCACAACCGCGACCAGTTCGACACGATCCGCGCGCAGCTCGAGGCCTGCCCGAACCTGACCCACGTGGTGACACATTCCCCCGCCGAAATCGATGACGCGCTGGCCCGGCTCGCCGGGGAGGGCATCGCGGTCCTCGCGATCAACGGCGGCGACGGCACCAACTCCGCCATCCTGGGTCGCGTGCTGGAGACCCGACCCTTCGGCGCACTCCCCCTCGTCGCGCTGCTGCCCGCCGGCACGGCCAACATGAACGCGGGCGACGTCGGCATTCGCGGCTCCCTGCCCAAAGCGGTGGCGCGCCTGCGCGCGTGGTGCGACGCGGCGGGAGCGGATGACGCCCCGCGGCAGCGCCGCCGGTTGCTGAAGGTGGAGTGCGCACCCGAGGCGCCGCGCTACACGATGTTCATCGGCGCCGGCGCGGTGATTCACGGCACCGAGTACGCCCACGAGAAGATTCACTCCCGCGCCCTGCGCGACGACCTGAGCGTGGCGCTAGGCACCGTGCGCACCGTGTGGGGCGTGCTGCGCGACGACCCCCGCTTCAACCGCCACGTGACGATCGACCTCGCGCTCGACGGCGGCGCGCCCGAGCGCCACGACACCCTGATTCTCGCCGTGAGCACGCTACGGCGGCTGGCCTTCGGCATGCGCCCCTTCTGGAGCGACACGCCGGGCGCCGTGCGCGTGACGGTCATGGACCAGGGCTGTACGAAGTTCGCGCGCACGTTCTTCTCGATCGCCCGCGGCAAGCCGAACCGCAACGCGGTTCCCGCGTCGGGCTACCACAGTTACAACGCCGATGCGGTGGCGTTGCGCCTCGCCGGCAAGCTCAACCTCGACGGCGAGATCATCGAGGTCGACGGCGACGTGCAGGTCAGCGCCACCGAAGAATTCGAGTTCCTGGTCCTGTGACGGCGCGGCGATGAATTACCCGCGCGTCAACGGCCCCGACCCCGCCGCCGACCCCACCCTCGCCGCGCTGCTGGAGAAGCTGCGCGCGCAGCGCCACGACGCCGTGTGCGCCATGCTGG